>JBBQVJ010000038.1:0-17082 GCA_038211705.1 Candidatus Limnocylindrales bacterium
GGCACGGTCACCCGCGAGACCTCGATCGCCATCGACTCGACGAAGGCCATCACGGTCGCCTCGTCAACGAAGCTCATCTCGAGGTCGAGCTGGGTGAACTCGGGCTGGCGGTCGCCGCGCAGGTCCTCGTCGCGGTAGCAGCGGGCGATCTGCATGTAGCGATCCATGCCGGCCACCATCAGCAGCTGCTTGAGCTGCTGCGGGCTCTGCGGCAGGGCGTAGACGGTCCCGGGCTGGAGTCGGCTCGGGACGATGAAGTCGCGGGCGCCCTCGGGCGTGCTCTTGATGAGCGTCGGCGTCTCGATCTCGACGAAGCCGTTGGCGTGGTGGGCCTCGCGGATCGCCTGGACCATCCGGCTGCGGAGCATCAGCCGGCGCTGCATCGGCTCGCGCCGGATATCGAGGTAGCGGTACTTGAGCCGGACGCTCTCGTCGACCGGGGCGTCGGGCTCGTTGATGTAGAACGGCGGCGTCTTGGCCTCCGACACGATCTCGACATCGGTCGCCTGGAGCTCGATGGCGCCCGTCGGGAGCCTCGGGTTCTCCGTACCGGGCAGCCGCAGCGCCACGCTGCCCGTGACCGACACGACGAACTCGGGCCGGATCCGGCTGGCCACCGCGTGGGCGTCCGGCGCATCGGCCTTGTCGATGACGACCTGGCTGATCCCGTATCGGTCGCGCAGGTCGAGGAAGATCAGCTGGCCGTGGTCGCGCCGGCGATGGACCCAGCCGGTCAGGCGCGCGGTCGCGCCAGCATTCTCGGGGCGCAGCTGGCCGCAGGTGTGGGTGCGAAAGGGCGTGGCGAGGCTCGGGGTGGTGTCGGTCATGGCCGGCGTATCGTAGCCGGTCAGGCCCGACCGACGACGAGCGCGGCCCGCTCCGGTACCGACGACGACCTAGTTCGAGACGAGTGCGGCGATCGCCTCGAGGTGCTCGGGCGTGCTGCCGCAGCAGCCACCGATGATCGAGGCGCCGGACTCGCGCATCGTCAACGCCGCGGCCGCCATCGTGTCGGGATCCGAGCGATAGACCGCGCGCATGTCGACGAGCTCGGGCATCCCGGCGTTCGACTTGGCGACGAGGATCGTGTCGGGGTCGGCGGCGCGCATCCGTTCGATGACCGTGAGCAGTTCGTCCGGCCCGTTGCCGCAATTGCCACCGACCGCATCGGCGCCCCAGGCGCGCAGCGACGCGACTGCCGCCTCGGGCGAGACGCCCATCATCGTGTGACCCCGGGTGTCGAAGGTCATCGTGGTGATGAGCGCGATGCCGGGTGAGACGCGGCGGACCCCCTCGATGGCGGCCTTGACCTCGGTCAGGTCGGACATCGTCTCGATCCAGATGAGGTCGACGCCGCCGGCCACCAGCGCCGCGGCCTGCTCGGCAAAGATGTCGACCGCCTCGTCGTAGTCGAGCGTCCCGGTCGGTGCCAGGATCGCCCCGGATGGCCCGATGTCGCCGGCCACCAGAGCGTCGCCACCGGCCGCATCGACCTCGTTCCGGAGCAGGATCGCGGCCGTCTGGTTGAGCTCCGCGACGCGATCCTGGAGGCCATGCAGGCTGAGCCGCATCCGGTTGCCACCGAACGTGTTGGTCATCAGGATCTGCGACCCGGCGTCCAGATAGCCGCGGTGGATCCGGCGCACGACGTCCGGCCTGGACAGGTTCCAGACCTCGGGCGGGTCACCGAACATCAGCCCGTTGGCGAACAGCATCGTGCCCATCGCGCCGTCGGCGATCATCGTGCGGTTGGCGGCCAGGAGCTCGCGCCAGCGCTGGCTGGCCGCGCCGCCGTCGGCGCGCCGGCGCTCCTCAAGACCGGGGAACGCGGACGGATCGAACGGTTCCGGCTCGACGCTTGGGCTGTGCATGACCCGGCGCGGTCGCATGACCTACCTCTGGTTTCGATGACGACCCCACGAGTGTACCGCCGGGTCCCTAGAATCGAGCACCCACCCAGCGGGAGCCCAGCTTGATCGATCCGCTTGGCGCCATCCTCATCATCGCCGTCGGTATCGTCGCGGGCACCGTCAACACGATCGTGGGAGCCGGGTCGCTGCTCACCTTCCCCACGCTCCTCTTCCTCGGCTATCCGCCGCTGGTGGCCAACGTCTCGAACACGGTCGGCCTGGTGCCGGGCACGATCAGCGGGACGGTCGGCTACCGGCGCGAGCTGGCCGGGCAACGGACTCGGGCACGACCGCTCCTCGTGGCGGCTTGCCTTGGCGGTGTGACGGGCGCCGGACTCCTGCTGGTGCTCCCGGCGGCCGCCTTCGCCCGCATCGTGCCCGTGCTCATCCTCGTCGCGTGTTTTCTGGTGGCGATCCAGCCCAGGCTGTCGGCGTGGGTGGTTGAGCGCCGGGCTCGGTCCGGCTCGGCCCATAGCGATGGCGGCCCGATCCTCATCCTCGGCGTCTACCTGACCGGCATCTATGGCGGCTACTTCGGAGCCGCCCAGGGGGTCATCCTGATCGCCCTGCTGGCGATCCTGGTGGACGACGACCTGCAGCGACTCAATGGGCTCAAGAACCTCATCGCGGTGGTCATCAACAGCACCTCGGCGCTGATCTTCATCGCCGTCGCACCGGTCGCCTGGGCACCGGCCATCCTGCTGGCCATCGGCTCGACCATCGGCGGGCAGCTCGGGGCGCACGTCGGCCGGCGGCTCTCCCCGTTCGTCCTGCGCGGGGCGATCGTCCTGGTCGGGTCGGTCGTCGCGGTGCGATTGCTGCTGGGCTGACGATCAGGTCAGGCTGGTCCGCCGGGCGCCCATGACGTTTGCCAGCCAGTGGACGATCGCGCTCAGGACGACGAACAGGACCGTGATCCCGGCGATGTAGATGGCGACCGAGGCGTAGCCGCCGTTGGCCGAGTCGAGGAACGGATACGGGTACTTCCCGACGAGCGCGCCCCGGATCAGGACATACCCCACCCACACCATCGGGAAGGTCAGCCACGAGGCGACCTGGCGCATGGATAGCCGGGCCTCCGGCGGATCGACCAGCCAATCGAGCAGGACGACGATCGGGATGAGCTCGTGGAGCACGGTATTGACCCACGGCGTCGCGAGGTCGACGTCGGTGTTCGCCAGCAACACCGCGAACACGATGAAGGTCACCGCCAGGTACACGACCGCCGCGCCGCGCAGGAGGTCGATGGTGGCGTTGTGCCCGGCGCGCCAGCGAGCCGCACCGACCAGCAGCAGGATCGCCCCGATGACGTTGCTGAGGACCGTGAAGTAGCTGAAGAAGTTGACCGGATCGAACGTCCCGGCATCCACCAGAGACAGGATCGTCTCCCCGAGGGCGGCGAACGTCAGCAGCCCAAAGACCAGTCGCAGGACCGCGAGGACTAGGCGGCGATCCATGGTCAGTCCGTGCTCGTCCCGTGGCGGTGCGCGCCGTGGGCACGCTCGACCTCGCGGGCCAGGTCGCCGAGGGGAATCAGCTTCTGGGTCCCGGCCGGCAGGTCGCGCAGCCCGACCTCACCCTGCTCGAACTCGTCACCCAGGATGACCGCAAAATGGGCCTGGTCGCGCGCCGCGGCCTCGATCTGCTTGCCGAGCTTGCGGTGGCCTGTTTCGGCCCTGGCGGCGATCCCCGCCGATCGCAGCTCCGTGGCGACCCTGAGGCGACCGATCGTGTCATCTGGATCCGCCCCCACGACCACCGCGACCGGCCCGGCCTCGATGGTCGGCGCGACGCCGGTCTCGGTCATCGCGAGGAGCAGCCGGTCAAGCCCGATCCCGAAGCCGATGCCGGGGGTCGGTCGCCCGCCCAGCAGTTCGACCAGGCCGTCATAGCGCCCACCACCGCCGATCGCCTGCTGTTGCCCCTCGCGACCGGTGACATAGAACTCGAACGCGGTCCGGGTGTAGTAGTCGAGCCCGCGGACGAGCCCGGGCTCCAGCCGATACGGCACCTCGAGCGCGTCGAGGTGCGCCCGGACGGCCGCGAAGTGCTCCGCACAGGGGGCGCACAGCCGGTCGGTGATCTTGGGCGCCGCCGCGTTGAGCGCGCTCATCGCCGGGTCCTTGGAGTCGAGCAGGCGGAGCACGTTGCGCTCGAGCCGGCCGCGCTCGAGCTCGGGCAGCTCCGCGGCGTGGCCGCGAAAGAAGTCGGTCAACTCGGCCACGTAGGCCGGACGGCAGGCCGGATCGCCGATCGAGTTGAGATGGACGACGACACCCTCGAGACCGGCCTCGCGATAGAACCGGCCACCCATCTCGACGATCTCGGCGTCGATGGCCGGACCCGGGTCGCCGATCGCCTCGACGTCGAGCTGCCAGAACTGGCGATAACGGCCGGCCTGCGGGCGGTCGTAGCGGAACATCGGCCCGATCTCGGACAGCTTGACCGGCTGCGGCCAGGTCTGCATCCCGTGCTGGATGTAGGCCCGCACGATCCCGGCGGTCGGTTCCGGCCGGAGCGCCCAGGCCTCGCCGTCCTCGGTCCGCGGAGCGAGCCGGAAGAGCTCCTTCTCGACGATGTCGGTGACCTCGCCGACGCCGCGCTCGAAGACGTCGGTCAGCTCGAACATGGGCGTCTCGATCCGGCGGTAACCGTATCGGGCGGTCAGGTCCGCGGCGAGCCGTTCCAAGCGCGTCCAGGCCGCCGTGTCCGGCGGCAACAGGTCGCGGGTACCTCGCGGCGCTCGAAGGGTGGGCATGGCGGAGAGTCTAGAGCCTCGGGCGACCCGACCGAACCTACGGTCCGCCGTGACGCGACGCCGTCTGGTCGGTGTCATCGCCGGATCGTCAGCCGAGGTCGCGCTGGACGCTGATGACGTCCTTGAGCGTTTCGATGCGGCTCATCACCCGGGCCAGCTGCGAGACGGAGTGGACCTGGATCGTGGCGGTCACGACGGCCGTATGGTCGGGCGTGACGCCGACATGGGCGGCCACGATGTTGACCTTGTTCTCGGCCACGATCTGGGTGATGTCGCTGAGCAGGCCGGTCCGGTCGAAGGCCTCGACCCGGATTGCGATCGAGTACGTCTCGCTGGGGGCCGATTCCCACTCGACGTCGATCAGCCGGCTGACCTCGCGCTCGTTGATGACCGTGGCGCACGACTGGAGATGGACGGTGACTCCCTTGCCCCGTGTGTTGAACCCGACGATCGGGTCGCCCGGGTTCGGGTTGCAGCATTTGGCGAAGCGGACCAGCAGGTCGCCGACGCCCTTGACCTTGACCCCGCCGGTACGCTGGAGCTTCTGTGGCGGCGCGACGGTCGGCAGCGTGCCCTGGACGTCGTCGACGACGCCAAGTCGCATGACCACGGTCTGGGCGCTGACCGCGCCATAGCCGATGGCGGCATAGAAGTCGTCCAGCGTGTCGTAGTTGTAGTGCTTGGCGACCTCGGCGATCGGATCCGAGCCGACCGCGGCGATCGAGGTGCGGGCCAGCCGGCGCAGCTCGCGCTCGAGCGATTCGCGGCCGTGGACGATGTTCTCGTCGCGGTCCTTGCGCTTGAACCATTGGCGGATCTTCTCGCGGGCATGGCTGGTCTTGACGACGTTCATCCAGTCGCGCGACGGACCGTGCTCGCCCTTGGTCGTCACGATCTCGACGATGTCGCCGTTCTTGAGCCGGTAATCGAGCGGGACCAGCCGGTTGTTGACCTTGGCTCCGATCGTCCGATGCCCGACGTCGGTGTGGATGCGATAGGCGAAGTCGAGCGGCGTGGCGCCCGCCGGCAGGTCCTTGATGTCGCCCTTTGGCGTGAACACGAAGACCTGGTCCTGGAAGATGTCGAGCTTGATTCCCTCGACGAACTCGGTCGCGTCCGAGACGTCGCGCTGCCAGTCGAGCAGCTGACGCAGCCAGGCGAGCTTGGCGTCGTACTCGCGGTCGGACTTGGTGCCTTCCTTGGAGCGCCAATGGGCGGCGATGCCGACCTCGGACACCTGGTGCATCGCCTGGGTCCGGATCTGACTCTCGAGCGGCTTGCCATCGAGCGCGATGACCGCGGTGTGGAGCGATTGGTAGAGGTTGTTCTTGGGCACCGCGATGTAGTCGTCGAACTGGCCGGGGATCGGCCGCCACAGCGAATGGACGATGCCCAGGGCCGCGTAGCAGTCGCGAACGTCCTCGACCAGGATGCGGATGGCGTAGACGTCGTAGATCTCGCCGAACTGGGCGCCCTTGCGCTCCATCTTCTTCCAGATGCTGTAGATGTGTTTCGGGCGCCCCTGCAGATCTGCCTCGATGCCGGCCGCCTTGAGCTTGGGCGTCAGCTCGGCGATCGCCCGTTCGATGTAGGTCTCGCGGCCCTTGCGCCGGGTGTCGAGCAGCTTGGCCAGCTCGCGGAAGCGTTCGGGCTCGAGCGCCTTGAAGGCGAGGTCCTCGAGCTCCCACTTCATCTGCCAGATGCCCAGCCGTTCGGCGAGCGGGGCGTAGATCTCCATCGTCTGGCGGGCGATGCGCTGCTGCTTCTCGGACGGCAGCCCGTACAGCGTGCGCATGTTGTGGAGCCGGTCGGCAAGCTTGATCAAGACGACCCGGATGTCCTGGGCCATCGCCAACAGCATCTTGCGGATGTTCTCGGCCTGCTGCTGCTCGTGGCTATGGGTGCTGAACTTGGACAGCTTGGTCACGCCGTCGACGAGCTGGGCGACCTCGGCCCCGAAGCGCTCCTCGACGTCGGTCAGGCCGTATTCGGTGTCCTCCGGGACGTCGTGCAGCAGCCCGGCCTGGATGGCCACCGTGTCGATGCCGAGCTCGGCCAGGATCTGGGCCGAGGCGATCGGGTGGGTCACGAATGGCTCGCCGGTCACTCGCTTCTGGCCCTCGTGGGCGGTGACCGCCAGGTCGAACGCCCGGCCGACCGGCTCGAGATCGGCCGCGGGGTGCTGCTCGAGGATGGCAGCGTACAAGGCGGCCCGCATCGCCTCGAGGTCGGGCCCATCGCCCTTGGCGTGGGCGGCGACGACCGGGGCGCGACGCGGGCCGCGTGCCGGGGTCGGGTCGGCCGCGGTCGCCGACTTGGCCTTGACCTCGGTCTTGGGCTTGGCCTCGGCCTTTGCCTTCGTCTTCGTGCCGGTCTTGGAGGGTGGTGTCGTAGTCGCCATCAGACCAAGGATACGCTCAGCCGAAGCCGGCACGGTGCAACGCGGCCTCGGTCTCGGCACGCTCGTTCCACGGTCGCGGGCCGTCCGCGCCCAGGATCGCCTGCTCGTGACCCTTGCCGGCCAACAGCACGATGTCGCCGGGTCGGGCGCGCTCGATGGCGGCCTCGATCGCCTCGCGACGGTCGGCGATGACCAGCAGGTCGTGATCGCGCCGTTTGCCGGCGGCCTCCGCGCCTCGCGCGATCTCGTCGAGGATGACGAACCGGTCCTCTCCGCGCGGATCCTCATCGGTGACGACCACGATGCGGGCACGCTCACCGGCGATGCGGCCCATCAACGGGCGCTTGGCCGTGTCGCGCTCGCCGGCCGAGCCGAAGACGGCGATGAGACCCCCGCCGCGAGAGGCGGCCAGCGGCGCCAACAGGTCGAGAACGGTCCGGAGCGAGGCCGGGCTGTGGGCGAAATCGACGATGACCCCGAACGGCTGGCCGAGCTCGATCCGCTCCATCCGCCCGGGCACGACCTCCAGCGAGGCCAGGCCGTCGCGCACAGCGTCCGGATCGAGCCCGATCGCCTCGCCCAGGGCCACCACCGCCAACGCGTTGTGGGCGTTGAACCGGCCGACGAGTCGCAGCTCGACGGTCGCGGTGCCGGACGGGGCGTCGTACCCGATCCGGAGGCGGTGCTGGTCCTCCTCGATCCGGGTGGCGCGGACGTCGGCGGCGGGATCCGTGCCGTAGGTGAGGACGCGGGCGCCGGCCTCCTGGGCGACCCCGATGAAGGACCCAGCCGACGGATCGTCGGCGTTGACGATGGCGCTGGCCGGCCACGCCAGTGGCTTGCCGGGTCTGGCGGCGACGTCCCCGCGCCTCGCCAGCCGCTCGAACAGGCTGAGCTTCGCGTCGCGATACGCCTCCCAGGTGCCGTGGAGCTCGAGATGCTCGTGAGTGAGGTTGGTCAGGACGGCCACGTCGTAGGCGACGGCGTCGACCCGTCCGAGGGCCAGCCCTTGCGACGTCGTCTCGACGACCGCCGCGGCATCGCCGGCGACGCGCATCGCGTTGAGGGCGCGCTGGAGATCGGGCGCCTCCGGGGTCGTGGCGTGCACCTCGTTGGCCGCCTGGACGCCACCGATCCGGGTCTCGGCCGTGCCGGTCATGCCGGTCCGTATGCCCGCCGCCTCGAGCGCGGCCGCCGCCAGGAACGAGGTGGTCGTCTTGCCGTCCGTACCGGTGATGCCGATGACGGCCAGGTGCTCGCTCGGGTCGCCGTACCACCACGCGGCGGCCGTGGCCAGCGCCCCGCGAGCCTCGGCGACGACCAGCTGCGGCAGCACCACGTCGGCGACCGGATGCTCGACGATGGCGGCCGCGGCACCGGCCGACGCCGCGGCGGCGACGAAGTCGTGTCCGTCGACGTGCAGCCCGGCGATGGCCACGAATAGCGAGCCCGCTCGAACGGCCCGCGAGTCGTTGGTCACGCCACGGACCGCGATGCCGGCCAGCCCGGCCGCGCCGATCGCCCGGCCGTCGTCTCGCGCCCCGCGCAGCCGATGCCCGGCGGTGAGCCGCTCGATGAGCCCGGCGAGCTCCACGGGTTCGGTCGGCTCGCCGGCCCCGAGCAGCGTGGCGATCGTGGGCTGGGTCATCGTCGGATCACGCGCGCGACCCGGCCGGCCAGCCGCCCGAGCCGATAGCCGCGCGCGTCGTAGACCCGCTCGTGGGCGCCGGTGAGCTCGAGCCATCGCCCCCCGAACGACTGCTTGTGCTGGTACAGCCCGTACAGGTCGTCGCCCTCCTTCGGCTCGTCGTGGGCACCGGCCGTATCCACGCCGCCGAGGTCCATCTCGCTCGACCCCTCGCGGATCGCGAGTTGGATCGCCCGCCAGCGCAGGAGGTGGAGCGCCCCTGGATGCGTCGTCCGCGCAGCGGCGTGGTCCCCCGAGTGGACGGTCGAGAGGCGACCGCCGTGCCGGTACAGGATGAGCCCGGCCAGGGGCGCACCCGCGGCGTCGCCCGCCCGAGCCTCGAGATAGACGAGGTGGCCGGCCGCCAGCGCCGCCGACCACCAGGCCACGAACGGCGCGCGCGGTCCGAACGAGAACTGGCGACGCTCGCCGGTCTCGAGCAGGAGGTCGTAAAACCGATCGAGGGCCGCCGGACCGGGCTCGACCGGGGCGAGGAAGCCGTCACCTGGCCCGGCGTCGGCGGCCATCCCCTGCCCACCCCGCGTGTCGTGCCGGACGATCGCCACCTCCGACTTCTCGGCGCCGCGGATCCGCTGACGGGTCGACTTGGCGATCGCCTCGAAGACGGCGGTCTCGTCGGCAGCGGGCCCGAGCGGCAGCGAGACGCGGTGGCGCGACGGCTGGATCTCCTCGATGGCATGGAACGCGGCGGCCTCGATCGCGGCCCGGAACGCGGGATCGTCGGCCGGGACCTCGGGATCCGCCGCGACGACATCGACGCCCTCGGCGGCCAGCGACTCGCCGATGGCGATCAGACGCGCCGAGAGCACCGCGCCATCGGCGCCCATCGGCACGGGGCCGCGCGGCACGTACGCGCTGGCGCCACCGACCAGCGGCCAGGACCGCTCGAGCACGAGCGCGCGACCACCGTCAGGCGAGACGAGGAACCGTGGCTGCCAGCCCGATGCGCGGCGATGGTCGGCCCAGGCGCGCGACTGGTAGACGTGGCCACCGGGGGCATCCACGACCTTCGCGTCCCAGTCGTCGAGCTCGGCCGGGCCCGCGTCGCGGATGCTCAATCGGCCGCTCCATAGGCCGAGGCGTTCCCGCCGCCGGCGACCCCGCCCCGTCGCCGCGACCACTGGACTCGGGCGCGCTGGGCCAGCTCGTAGGCACCGCGGCCGAGCGGGCTGAGCACCAGGTCCCATGCGCCGATGTAGCGGACCTCGCGCCCCCCGAAACCGGTCTTGAAGTGGGCGATTCCGCCGGTCGCGAGGCCCCACAGGTCGTAGCTCGTGGCGCCCGCCTCGCGCGACGAGCGGATGGCCTCCCACTTGAGCAGGTAGTTCGCCCGGGACTCGCCACCGGCCGCGGTCATCCCGCCATACGGCTCGACGACCCGCGGCCCCGCCCGTACCAGGAAGAGGGTCGCCTGCGGCTCGCCATCGGCGGCCTGGGCGAACAGCAGCCGGGCATGGCCTGATGGCGCGTAGGCCTCCCAGACGTCGCGGTAGGCCGACTCGGCGCGGATCAGGAACCCGGCTCGATCCGCGGTCTCGCGGTAGATCCGGTAGAACTCGCCCAACCGGTCGCAGTCGGCGTCCACGACCGTGATCCCGCCGGTCCGGGCCTTGTTGACGTACTGGCGCCACTTCTTGCGCAGGGCGCCATACAGCGCCCCCTCGTCGGGTCGCAGGTCGATGATCCGGGTCGCATTGGGCTGGATCGGCGGGGCGGGCCGCCAGCCGGATGCGCGAAGCGCGCGCCGCAGGGCGCCATCGGGGTCGAGCGGTCCGTCGGCCTCGATCTCGGGGTCGATGCGCAGGTGGCTGATCCGTCCGGCGGCGGCCGGCAGGCGCTCGCGGACCGCCGCCGTGAAGGCCGCGACCGAGGCCGGCGTCCAGTCGGCGGCCACCGGCCCGCGCGGCGCGTAGGCGAAGCCCCAGGGCATGGGCCGTGGCCGTCGCACCAGGATCTGGGCGCCGATCGGTCCCGCGTCGTCGACCAGCACGCGATGACCCGACCAGCCGTTGACCGCCTTGACGTCGGCCCAGCCGTGCAACTGGAGGTAGGAGCCCGGGTCGTTCGCCTCGACGAACGCATCCCAGCTGCCGGGATCGACGGCCGTCACGACCTGGCGGGGCGGCGGAACACGTCGGCCATGACCCCGACGATAGACGGCAGTTCGGGGATCCGCAAGGCGAGCGACACCGCGGCATAGACGACGGCGAAGGTTAGGCTCACGATCGCCACCTCGACGATCGACAGGAGCCGGCCCGGCGCGCCGCCGAGGATCCCGACGACACCACCCATCACGGCCACCCCGGCAGCGCCGGCCACGACGCCGCCGACGACGGCCTCGACCGCGACCCGACCGAGCCCGCGCAGCTCGAAGTGCGGCAGCCGGTGACGGAGGATCGCCAGCAGCACGGCCGCCTCGAGCCACGCGGCGATGGCGATGGCCACGGCGATGCCCGGCAGTCCGTACGGCCCGACGAGGATCGCCGCCAGGGTGCTGTTGACCGCGACCGCGCCGACCGCGGCCGCGACCGGGGTGACCGTGTCCTGGCGAGCATAGAAGCCGCGGGCCAGGACCGCGATCAGGGAATGGGCCGTCAACCCGATGATGAAGCCAACGAGCGTGACGGCGATCAGGTCGAGGTCCGCCTGCCGGATCTTGCCGCCACCGAACAGGATCTCGACCACCGACTGACGGACGATCACGGTCAGGATCGAGATGGGGACCATGACGTAGACCAGCAGCCGCAGCGCACGCGTCAGGAGCGAGGCGAAGGCGTCTTCGTGCCCGACCGCGGCCTCGCGCGAGAGCGACGGCAGGACGACGATGCCCAGTGGCACGCCGATGATGCCCAGCGGGATCTGGAGCAGGGCGAAGGCGAAGTTGAAGTCGGACACGGCGCCCTCGCCGAGCAGGCTGGCCAGGGCCGTGACCACGATGAAGGTGATCTGGGTCACGCCCAGGCCGATCGCCCGTGGCGCCATCAGGACGAGCGCCTTGCGCGCGTGCGGGTCGGCGGCGTCGATCCGGGGCGTGTACCGGAAGCCCATCCGCGCCAGCGGCCGGATCTGGACGAGCAGGTGGCCCAGCGAGCCGAGCGCCACGCTGACCGCCAGGCCCTCCACCCCGAAGACCGGGCCGAAAAGGATGGCGCCACCGATGATCGCGAGGTTGTACACGATCGGGGCGACGGCCGATGCCGCGAACCGGCCGCCCGCGTTGAGGACGCTGGTGGCGACCGCGCCCATCGCCAGGAAGATCGGGCTGAGCAACATGATCCGGGTCAGCTCGATGGTCTTCTCGAGCTTGCCGCCCTCGAAGCCCGGGGTGATGATCCGGACGAGCTCGGGGGCGAAGATGAACAAGGTGATCGCCAGCACCGCCAGACCGATCAGCATCAGGTTTACGACCGTCGACACGACCCGCCAGGCACGGGACCGCTCATCCGTCGTGAACAGGCCCGAGATGATCGGGATCAGCGCGGACGAGAGGGCGCCGGCGGCGACCAGCTGGAAGATGAGGTCCGGGATCCGGAAGGCGGCGAAGAACGTATCGAGTTGGGCCGGTTCGAACGCGTTGGCGATGACGACGACCCGGATGTAGCCCAGGACGCGCGAGATGAGGAAGGCGCCAGACACGATGAGCCCGGCGCGGGCGAGCGAGCCCCCCACGGTCATCCGACGGTCACGGAGTCGTGGCGCGACGCGCCCTCGGATGGGCCTCCCGGTAGACGGCCTGGAGTCGACCGGGCGAGACATGGGTGTAGATCTGGGTCGTCGCCAGGTTCTCGTGGCCAAGCAGCTCCTGGACGACCCGCAGATCCGCGCCGCCGTCGAGCAGGTGGGTCGCGAACGAATGGCGGAGCGTGTGCGGCGAGACACCGACCGGCAGGCCGGCGCGCAGGCACAGGCGATCGAAGCGATAGCGCAGGCCACGCACACCGAGCGGTCCGCCCAGGTGGTTCAGGAAGACCTCGGCCGGTGTCGGCTCGGTGGCGGCTCGCCGTTCGAGGAGGATCGGCCGGCCATCCTCGAGATAGTCGGCCAGCGCCGCCCGGGCCGGCCGCCCGAGCAGGCCGACCCGCTCCTTGCGCCCCTTGCCCAGGACCCGGATCTCGCCCCGCCGCAGATCGAGTGCCCCGAGATCCGCCGAGGCGAGCTCGCTGATCCGCAGACCGGCCGCATAGGCCGTCTCGACGAGCGCCCGGTCGCGCAAGGCCAGAGCCAGCCGCAGGGCGGCCCGCTCGGGATCGTCACCCGGCACCGCGTCGAGATCGGCCTCGACGACGGCGAGCAGCGCCCCGACCTGCTCGACCTCGAGCACGCGCGGCAGCCGTCGTGGCAGGCGGGGCGTCGCGATCGCGCCCCACGGATCGCCCGGAGCGAGGTCGCTCCGAGTCGCCCAGCGGTGGAACGAGCGGATGGCCGCCAGCCGCTGCGCGACCGACGACCGGGCACGACCGTCACCCAACACGCCCAGGTAGGCGCGCAGGTCCCCGCGCGATGGTCGTTGCCAGTCGGTGCCGCGGGCCGCAAGCCAGTCAAGGTACGCCCCGACGGCCGTGTTGTATGCGCGCTGGGTATGCGGCGAGGCGTCACGCGCGGCGAGAGAGCGGAGGAACCGCGCGAGGACGGGATCGGTCGCTTTGCCGGCCGCCTCCCCGCTCACGCGTCGGGGGCCGGCTCGACCGGGCGAGTGCGTTTGACGACTCGGGTGTGCCGTTGCTCATCGGTTTCGGCGGCTGCCGTACCTCGCCCGGCCGCGCGTGGTTTGCCGCGGCCCTTCGCAGGCGCCTTCTTACCTGCCCCGGCCGCGTTGCCACGCCGGCCTCCACGGGCCGGCCGGGCGAGCGCCTCGGGGTTCGGTGGGCCACCGGCGTACTTGACGCCCGGCACGATCTCGGCGGCGGGCGTGTCGCTGGTCGAGCCGCAGATCAGGCAGAGCGCCGCCTCGTCCTTGCGCGCCAGCGGGCCGTCGTCGGCATCGTGGAGGCCGCCCAGCGGCTCGTGGTTGGTGGTGAAGTCGCAGCGCGGGTAGTTCGAGCACCCCCAGAAGACGTTCCCGGTCCGCCGCGCGCGACGCGGGACCAGGTGGCCGTCCTTGTTCTTGGGGCAGATGACCTCGAACGGGAGCGGGTCCGGCGGCGGCGGGCCGTCCTTCTTGATGAACTTGCAGTCAGGGTAGCGCGAGCAACCCACGAACGGCCCGAACCGGCCGGTCTTGCTGACCAGGGTCCCCGCGCCGCACTCGGGGCAGACCTCACCGGTCCCCTCCTGGGGCGGCAGCTCGTCACCGGGCAGCGGCCGACTCTCCTTGTGCTCCGGGTACTTCGAGCAAGCCAGGAAGCGGCCGTTGCGACCGAGCCGGATGACCATCGGGTGGCCCTCGGAGCAGACCTCGTCCGTCTCCTCCGTCGTGAAGTCGCTGCGCTTGAGCTCGCGCCGCTTCTCGTCGACACGGTCGCGCAGCGGGCCGTAGAACGCTCGCAGGAGCGGCACCCACTCGCGCTCGCCGCGGGCGATCTCGTCCAGCTCTTCCTCCATCCGGGCCGTGAACTCGACATCGACGTAGTCCCCGAAATGCTCGACCAGGAGGTCGGTCACGATCTCGGCGACGAGCTCGGGATGCAACCGGCGGTCCTCGACCCGGACGTAGCCCCGGTCGGTGATGGTCGAGATCGTCGCGGCGTACGTCGACGGCCGGCCGATGCCGTGCTCCTCGAGGGCCTTGATCAGCGTTGCCTCGGTGAAGCGCGGGGGCGGCTCGGTGAAGTGCTGGGTCGGGGTGACCTCGTCGACGGTGGTCGCGTCGCCCTCGCCCATCGCCGGCAGCTTGCCGGTCTCCTCGTCGTCATCGGTCGCGTCGTCGTCACGGCCCTCGGTGTAGACCCGGGCGAAACCGTCGAACAGGACCTTGGTCGCCGAGGCGCGCAGCTCATAGACGTCGTCGGCCAGCTCGATCGTGGTCGTCTCGAGCTCCTTGGGCGCCATCTGCGAGGCGAGCGCGCGCTGCCAGATCAGCCGGTACAGCCGCAGCTCGTCGTTCTTCAGCGAGCCTGCCACGGAATCGGGGTCGCGCCGGAAGCTCGTCGGGCGAATCGACTCGTGGGCCTCCTGGGCGCCCTTCGATTTCGTCTTGTAGACGCGGCCCTTGGGCATGGTGAATTCGTCGCCGTAGCGCTCGCCGATGACCTCACGCGCCTCGCCCATCGCGACGCCGGCGATGGCCGTCGAGTCGGTGCGCATGTAGGTGATGAGCCCGACCTGGCCCTCGCCGGTCTCGATGCCCTCGTACAGCCGCTGGGCGACCGACATCGTCCGCTTCGGGCTGAAGCCGAGCTTGCGACTCGCCTCCTGCTGGAGCGTCGAGGTCGTGAACGGCGCCGCGGGCGATCGCTTCTGGGTCCGGGTGCCGACCTTGGTCACTTTCGGATGGAGCGCCTCGATAGCGGCCCGGTGGCGCTCGGCCGTTGCCTCGTCGCCGACGTCGAGGGCGGCGCCGTCGATGCGCACGACGTCGGCCGGGAAGCGTTCGCCGGCTGCGGTTTCAAGAAGCGCCTGGATCGTCCAGTACTCGCGGGCGGTGAACGCGGTGATCTCGCGCTCGCGCTCGACGACGAGGCGGACCGCGACCGACTGGACGCGACCGGCCGACAACCCGCCGCGGACCTTGCGCGACAGGAGCGGGCTCAGCGTGTAGCCGACGAGGCGGTCGACGATCCGGCGGGTCTGCTGCGCATCCACGAGGTCCATGTCGATCTGGCGCGGATGGGCGAACGCCTCGCGGATGGCCGACTCGGTGATCTCGTTGAAGGTGACCCGCAACGTCTTCTCGGGCGGGACGTGGGCCGCCTCGGCGACGTGCCAGGCGATGGCCTCACCCTCGCGGTCGAGGTCGGTGGCGAGGAAGACCTGGTCCGAGCCCTTGGCGGCCTTCTCGATGTCCGAGACCTGCTTGCGCCGGTCGTCCGAGATCACGTACTCGGGTTCGAAGTCGTGGTCGACGTCGACGCCGAACTTGCCCTTGCCCGGGTTCTCGGGCAGGTCGCGGACGTGGCCGTAGGAAGCCAGGACGCGGTAGTCGGGGCCGAGATAGCGTTCGATGGTGCGCGCCTTGGCGGGCGATTCGACGATGACGAGGTTCTTTGGCACGGGCGGGAGTGTAGCACCGGGTCCTTATCCGACCCTTCATCCCACGCTTGGCCCCCGCTCGGAGCGGCCCCCTCAGACCTCGCGGATCCGGCGCAGGAAGTCCTCGTCGATCTCGAGGTCGGGCTCGACTTCGGGGAGCGCCGGGGCGGGTACGGGCTCGGCGTCGTCATCGGTCTCGAGCGCCATCGAGGGGTCACTGCCGGTCATCGCGCCGGGCGGGATCTCGACGAACCGGATGTGCAGATACGGGAAGAAGAAGATCGACTTCATCTCGTCGACGAAGACCGGCCGCTTGCCGTTCATCATCCGCAGGTTCGTGCAGCGCAGGCCGACGTCGCCGGGCGAGGGCGCCTCATACAGGTCGGCCAGCAGCGGCTGCTCGCTGTTGAGATGGAGGATGACGTTCCGGATCACGGGCCGATCGTCGCCCGGCGACGCCCGGTTGTCAGCCCGCCGAAGGTCCGGTCAGGGGTGGTAGAAGTCGATCACCAGACGGACCCGTCCGCTGGCCACCCAGACGCCGATCCCGACGCGGTCGTACTTGGCGTT
Source organism: Candidatus Limnocylindrales bacterium (assembly GCA_038211705.1). GTDB lineage: Bacteria > Chloroflexota > Limnocylindria > Limnocylindrales > CSP1-4 > SPCO01. The sequence continues at coordinate 16,476 of JBBQVJ010000038.1, forward strand.
CATCAGGTTGACGTAGTGTCCGCCCGAGTACGACTTCTCGCTCTGGTAGAACAGGTGCGAGGCCAGGACCGCGCTCTTGGCACCGCCCGACCGACAGCCGATGTTCTCGGCCCAGGTGTAGTTCGAGTAGCCCGCCCGACGGAGCCGGTCGCCCGGGTTGCCGCCGAGGAAGTGGCTGCAGTCGTTCCCGACCGCTATTCGCTTGGCGTACGGGCGGCTGACCTTGGAACTGATGCCGCTGCTGAGCGTGAGCGGGGCGACGTTGCGCCCGCCCGGGCTGCTACAGGCGCCCGATGCGGTGACCCATCCGCCGGTCCGGGTGCAGTTCATGAGGTTGAGGTAGTAGGTCTCGACGGCTGCCCAGCTGCCGCCGCCGACCCCGCCACCGCCGGTCGAACCGCCGCCGGTCGACGTGGTGGACCGGGTGGTCGTCGTCGTGGGCGCGGTGCCCCTCTTCGCCGTTGCGAAGACGGTATGGCTGGGGGCACCGAGCGGGATCCCGGCCCGGTTCAGGGCCGTCGCCGCGACATCCATCGCGATCCTGGCGCCGTAGGGCAGCTTGGCCTTTGGTGTGAAGACCAGGACCGTGTCGGATTCGGCCCAGCGG
>JBBQVJ010000039.1:0-16986 GCA_038211705.1 Candidatus Limnocylindrales bacterium
CGTCGACGCCGGGCGCGCCGGTCTATCCCGCAGCGCCACTGACTGGGATCTTCGAGGGCGAGCCGTACCCGATCTACGCGGTCCCGATCGACGGCACGACCAAGCCGATGATGCTCATCGAGAAGGGTCGAGAGTCGAGCACGGTCGTGGACCCGGCTGACCCGACGGCGACGCCGATCGTCTGGACGGGTCGCTGGCGGACGCTGACGCAGGCATGGACCTTCTCGCCCGAATTCGCCAACTTCACGACCGCCTGGTCGCAGCTGAACTTCCCGCGGCTCCTCTTCAACACGGCGATGATCGCGGGCCTGAGCACGATCGGTGCGGTGGCATCGGGCGTCGTCGTCGCCTACGGGTTCGCCCGCTTCCGATTCCCGTTCAAGAACTTCCTGTTCATCGTCCTCTTGGCGACGATCATCCTGCCGATCCAGGTGACCCTCCTGCCGCTGTACGTGATCTTCACCAACATCGGCTGGAACGGGACGTGGCTGCCACTGATCGTGCCGGCGTTCTTCGCCAACGCCTACAACGTCTTCCTGCTGCGGCAGTACTTCATGTCGCTGCCGCGCGACCTCGATGAGGCGGCCATGATCGACGGCGCCAGTCCGTTCCGGGTCCTGCGCTCGGTCATCGTCCCACTCTCGATCCCGGCCATCATCGCGGTTAGCCTGTTCCACTTCTTCTTCGCGTGGAACGACTTCTTCGTGCCGCTGCTGTACCTGGCGAGCAAACCCGACCTCCAGCCGCTGTCGGTCGGGATCCAGCAGTACAACGCGCTGTACTCGACGCAGCCGACGCTGATCCAGGCGACCTCGCTGATGACGATGGCCGTGCCGGTCGCCGTCTTCTTCCTGGCCCAGCGGGCGTTCATGCGCGGCGTCGTCGTCACCGGCGTCGACAAGTGACCGAAGAGGGCTGGCCCGAGATCCCCTCGGTCGCCTGGCGACGACCGATGGGCCAGCCTTGCCCCGACGTCGGCCATCCGCGGGTGGACCAGCCGATGATCGACGATGGCCCGTGGGCCGGGATCCCGATCGGCGGCCTCGGGACCGGGGCGATCGGGCGGACGCATCGGGGCGACTTCGCGCGCTGGCACCTGGAAGTCGGGCGGCACCGCTTTGCGCCGGTCGCGGCCGACGCGTTCTCGGTGTTCGTCGGGCGGCCGGGCGACGGCGGGGGCACGGCCACGGTCCTGTCCACGCTGCGCCCCGACGCGTTGCCGGCCTGGGGTCCGACCCTGCCCGAGGGCGCGGGGACGTACCATGCGCTCTTCCCGCGGGCCTGGCAGGTGTTCGAACCCGACGTCCTGGGCGTGCGGCTCATCGGTGAGCAACTGAGCCCGGTCATCGCCGGCGACCTCGAATCGAGCGCGCTGCCGGTCGGCGTCTTCGAATGGTGGGTCGAGAACCCGGGCACCGAGCCACTGACCGTCGGGATCATGCTGTCCTTCGCGGATCCCGCGGCCGATCCGACCGAGCCCGCGCCCGCCGGTGCGTGGCACGAGACCATCGACATCTCCGATGCCGGCGGGGCGGTCCTCCACGCCCCCGCCGGCGCTCCGTCGGGTCTGCGCGGGACGTTCGCCATCGCGGCGTCCCGCGCGCCCGGCGTGACCGTCACCATTCGGGACCGCTTCGACGCGGTGGCCGATCGCGACCTGTGGGCCGACTTCGCGGCCGACGGCCGGCTCGGCCCGGCCGCCGATCCTCGACCCAGCGCGCCCGGTGCGGCGATCGGGGCGGCCGTCGCGGCGACGGTCGAGCTGGCACCCGGTGAGCGGCGCTCGATCCGCTTCGCGATCGCCTGGGACCTGCCGATGGTCGAGTTCGGAGCCGGCCGGCGCTGGTGGAAGCGATACACGCGTGCCTGGGGTCGCACCGGCGAGCGGGCGTTCGACCTCGCGCGGCACGCGCTCGACCGCGCGCCGCGCTGGCGCGAGGCGATCGAGGCCTGGCAGCGACCCGTCCTTGACTCGACGACCCGTCCCGACTGGTACAAGGCCGCGCTGTTCAATGAGCTCTATTACCTGGTCGATGGCGGCAGCTTCTGGGAGGCCGGCCAGGTCGATGGGCCCGAGCCCGATCCGGCCGACCCCGGCCACTTCGCACTGATGGAGTGCTACGACTACCCGTTCTACGACAGCGTCGACGTCGACTTCTATGCGTCGTTCGCGATCCTCGCGCTCTACCCCGGGCTCGAGACGCGGGGCATCCGCGACCTCGTCTCGGCCATCGCCGTCGATGACCCGGAGATCGTGACCATCGAGGCGTCGGGCGGGTCGGCGCCGCGCAAGGTCGGCGGGACCGTGCCGCACGATGTCGGCGGTCCCGACGACGACCCGTTCGTGCGGCCCAACCGCTACCACTTCCAGGACGTCAACGACTGGAAGGACCTGGGCCCCAAGTTCGTGCTCCAGACGTGGCGCGACGCTGTGGCAGCGGGTCCGGCCGGGAATGCCCTCATCCGCGACGCGTGGCCGACGGTCGAGACGCTGCTGAGCCATCTCTCGACCCGTGACCGCGACGGAGACGGCCTGCCCGAGCACGACGGCCTGCCCGATCAGACCTACGACACCTGGCCGATGCAGGGGCCGTCGGCGTACGGTGGCTCCCTGTGGCTGGGCGCTTTGGCCGCCGCGGAGGCGATGGCCGGTCGCCTGGGCGACGCCGTCTCGGAGCGCCGCTGGGCCGGCTGGCTCGAGCGCGGCCAGATCGCCTACGATCGGCGGCTGTGGCGCGGCGACCACTACGCCTACGACGACGGCGACGGGATGAGCTCGGACAGCATCATGGCCGACCAGCTGGCGGGCCAGTGGTATGCGGATGCGACCGGGCTCGGCGACCTGCTGCCGCGTGATCGGATCGAGACCGCCCTGCGGACGATCCACCGGATGAACGTGTGCGGCTTCGAGGGCGGGCGGATGGGCGCGGTCAACGGCACCCGCCCGGACGGCACGGTGGACGAGTCGAGCGAACAGTCGGCCGAAGTCTGGGTCGGCACCACGTATGCACTGGCGGCGTTCATGATCGGCCGCGGTCTCGTCGAGGAGGGCTGGGAGACGGCCCGTGGTGCGGCCGCCGTGACCTACGGGCGCGGGCTGTGGTTCCGCACGCCGGAGGCCTACGACGCGAACGGCGACTTCCGAGCGAGCATGTACGTCCGGCCGCTCGCGATCTGGGCGATCGAAGAAGCGCTCGCGCGGCGAGCGTCCGGGGGCTGACGCCGGTCAGGCGCGGACCGCGGCCTCCGACTCGGCGCGGGCCCGCGCCACGAACCGCCCGATCCTGACCAGCGCCTCTTCCAGTCGCTCGTACGAGGTCGCGTAACACATCCGGACGTGGCCGGCGCCCGATGGTCCGAAGGCGCTGCCTGGTACGACCGCGACGTGCTCCTCGACGAGCAGGCGCTCGACGAAGGTCTCGTCAACGAGCCCGGTCGAGGTGACCCGCGGGAACGCGTAGAATGCGCCGCGCGGCTCGAACGTCTCGAGACCCAGGTCGTTGAGCCCGTCGACGAGGCGGCGGCGGCGCCGGTCGTACTCGGCCAGCATCCGCTCGACCTCGGACTCGCCCTCGATGACGGCGGCCAGGGCGGCGTCCTGGGCCGTCGTCGGCGCTGACATGATCGTGTACTGGTGGACCTTGACCATTCCCTCGAGGATCGGCGCCGGCCCCGCCACGTAGCCGACCCGCCAGCCGGTCATCGCGTACGCCTTGGAGAAGCCACCCATCAGGATCGTCCGGTCGCGCATGCCGGAAAGCGAGCTCATCGCCCGGTGGCGATAGGTCCCGTAGGCCAGCCGGTCGTAGATCTCGTCGCTGTAGACCAGCAGGTCGTGGCGGACGGCGATCTCGGCCAGCGCGTCCTGGACCTCGTCGGGGAGCACCGCGCCGGTCGGGTTGCACGGATAGCCAAGGAAGAGTGCCTTTGTGCGCGGCGTGACGGCCGCCTCGACCGCGGCCGGGTCGAGCGCGAAGTCGTCCTCGAAGCGGGTGGCGACATGACGAACGACGCCACCCGCGAAGACGATGGCCGGTACGTACGCCACGTACGACGGCTCGTGGAGGATGACCTCGTCGCCCGGGTCGCAGGTCGCGCGAAGGGCCAGGTCGACCGCCTCCGAAGCACCGACCGTGATCAGGATCTCGGTCGCCGGGTCGTACCGGACGCCGTAGCGCGCCTCGAGGTGGCGCGACAACGCCCGGCGCAGCTCGAGCGTGCCGAAGTTCGAGGTGTAGTGGGTCCGACGCTCGCGCAGGCTCTCGACGCCAGCCTCGACGATGACCCGGGGGGTGTCGAAGTCGGGCTCCCCCACCCCGAGGCTGATGACATCGTCCATCGTCGCGGCGATATCGAAGAAGCGCCGGATGCCCGATGGCGGCACCGACACGACGCGCTCGGACAGAACGCGGTCGGCGAGTGGGGGCCGATCGGCCTTGTCCATCAGTGGGCCGCGCCGGCCCGTTCCGCCGGGGTCGGCGCGGCCGGGTCGGCGGCCCCGGCAAGGCCGGCTGGCTCGAGACCGCGCCACTCGGCGCCCGCGGTGATCGCCTCGTACCCGCGCGCCAGCCCGAAGAGCTGCGCCTCCGACCACGCCGCCCCGATCAGCTGCAATCCGACCGGCAGCCCCTCCGACAGCCCGCACGGGATGGACACCCCGGGCAAGCCCGCCATGTTGACCGGCAGGGTGCAGGCGTCCGAGAGGTACATCGAGACCGGATCGGCCAATCGCGCGCCAAAGCGGAAGGCGACGGTCGGCGAGGTCGGGGCGACGAGCGCGTCGAAGCCCTGCGCCCAGAGCGCGTCGAAGTCGCCCTTGATCAACGTCCGGACCTTCTGCGCCTTCAGGTAGTAGGCGTCGTAGTAGCCGGCCGACAGCGCGTACGAGCCGAGCATGATCCGGCGCTTGACCTCCGGCCCGAACAGCTGACCGCGGGTTGCCAGGTAGTTGGCCAGCACATCCCCATCGCCGAGCCGCGGTCCGTAGCGGATCCCGTCGTATCGCGCGAGGTTGGCCGACGCCTCGGCGGGGGCCACGATGTAGTAGGTCGCCAGGCCGTATTCGGTGTGGGGCAGGCTGACCTCCTCGACCGTCGCGCCGGCCGCCTCGAGCGCCGCGACCGCCTCGCGTACCCGGGCCTCGACGCCGGGCTCCATGCCGGCCACGAAGTACTCGCGCGGCAGGCCAAGCCGCACGCCACGGAGCGAGCTCGCGGCCTCGTCGTCATCGGCGGGGAGTGCCGTCAGGGTCGCGGGCACCGGCTCGGGCGAGGAGGTCGAGTCGCGATCGTCGCGCCCCGCGACCGCGTGGAGCAGCGCCGCCGCGTCCCGCGCGTCGCGCGCGAAGGGCCCGATCTGGTCGAGCGAGCTCGCGAAGGCCACGATCCCGTAGCGGCTCACCCGTCCGTAGGTGGGCTTCATCCCGACGATCCCGCACAGCGCCGCCGGTTGGCGGATCGAGCCGCCCGTATCGGTGCCGATGGAGACCGGGGCGTGGTAGGCCGCCACGGCCGCCGCCGAACCGCCGCTGCTCCCGCCCGGGACGCGATCGAGCGCCCATGGGTTGGCGGTCGGCCCGTAGGCCGAGTGCTCGGTCGAGGAGCCCATCGCGAACTCGTCCATGTTGGTCTTCCCGAGGATGACCGCACCGGCCTCGCGTAGCCGCTCGGTGATGTGCGCGTCGTACGGCGCGCGGTAGCCCTCGAGGATGCGCGAGCCCGCGGTGCACTGCCCGCCCGCCACCGAGACGAGATCCTTGAGCGCGACCGGGATGCCGAGCAGCGGCCGCAGTCGGTCGAGGGCGCGGTCGGGGTCGGTCCGTGCGGCGGCGAGTCGCGCGTCGGCGGCGTCGGCCTCGGCGAGCGCGCGCTCGCGATCGATCGTCAGCCAGTCGTTGAGCGCGTGGTTGTCGCGTTCGGCGGCGGCGAGGTGCGCCTCGGTCAGCTCGCGCGACGTGGTCTCACCACGGCGCAGGAGACCGGCCATCTCGTGGGCAAGGAGGCGCGTCGGATGGGTCATTCGAGGCTCACGGGTCGGTCAGCGCTCGTCGAGGATCGCCGGCACGACGATGAAGTCGCCGTCGCGCGCCGGGGCGTTGGCGAGCACCGCCTCGACCGAGAGCGAGGGCCGGACGACGTCGTCGCGCAGGATGTTCTCGAGCTCGATGGTCTGGGCGGTCGGCGGGATGTCGTCGGTCGGCAGCTCGGCGAGGATCGCGTACTGGTCGAGGATGTGGTTGAGCTCGCCCTCGAGGCGAGTCAGCTCGGCGTCGGTCAGCCCAAGGCGGGCGAGGTACGCGACGTGCTCGACATCGGTTCGGGACAGCGTATCCATGGGCTCGATGATAGCCGACCCACCCGGCGCGCCTGACGTGAGAGGTCCGCTCGGGTCACGTGGGAGACGCCGTCCAGGACCTCGCGGAAGCCTTCGGCCAGTCGTACCTCGGGGGCCTGAGCGAGCAGACTGGCGGCGACCGCGGTCAGGGAGTCACCCTCCTGGATCATCAGGTACGGCTTGGCCGTTGTCTCGAGCGTCACCGTCATCCTCACCCGGCCCGCTGCCATGGACTCCGTGTCGATGGCGACGATCCGCAGGCGAGGCCCCACCAGCGAGGCGAGCACTGCCGACAGCTTTTCCACGAATCGATCATCAGCGTCCGACAACCCTGCTCCCTTCGGGCGTTCGATGTCGCCACGATAGCACCGCCAACATGTGGCTCGATACGATGACGGCATGGCGCTGCCGCTGATCCGCCCGATGACCCCCGCCGACATCGACCACGTGGCCGCCGCGTTCGTGCGCGAGAACTGGGGCGATCGCCGGCTCAACCTCGAGTTCGTGACCCGGCACGCCGAGACCCGGCCGTTCGTGGCCGAGGCGGACGGCGTGGTCGTGGGCACTGCGGTGGTCAGCCTCAATGGGCCGGTCGCCTGGATCGGCACCGTATGGGTCGATCCGGCCTGGCGGCGCCACGGTGTCGGGATGGCGCTGACCAAGGCCGCTATCGAGACCGCCGAAGCGGCCGGTTGCCGGACGCTCCTGCTGGTCGCCACCGAGGCCGGCCGCGCGCTGTACGAACGGATCGGGTTCGAGGTCCAGACCTGGTATCGCATGCTCGAGGCGCCGGGCCTTGGCGCCGCACCGATCGACCCGCGGATCCGCGCCTTCCGCCCGACCGACCTGCCAGCGATGGTCGAGCTCTCCGCGGCCGCCACCGGCGAGGACCGTGCGCATCTGCTGGCCGCCTTCGCCACACCCGAGACCGCGCAGGTCCTCGCGACTGACGACGGGATGCTCGGCGGCTTCGTCGTCCGGGCACCGTGGGGCGGCGGGTCGACGAACGCGCCACAGCTGGAGGACGCCGAGGCGATCCTGCACGCGCGGCGGGTCGGTCGCGGGCCCGCCCAGCGGACTCGCGCCGGTCTGCTCGCGGAGAACGAGGCCGGACTCGAACGGCTCCTGTCCACGGGGTGGATCGAGACCTGGCAGGCGCCGCGGTTCATCCGGGGCGACCAAGCACACGGCCGACCTGAGGCGATCTGGGGCCAGTTCAACCACGCGCTCGGGTAGTCGGCGCGGCCTTGACCGGGAGCGGATGGTCCAAACGGTACGGCCGGTTGCCGCCGAAGGGGTGATGGCACGACTCGGACCCCGGCGACCATCCTCATCCCAGCACACCACCACCGCCCCCCGCACTGGAGCCTGAATCGCACGATGTGGCCCACGATCGACCGCGCACGTCGCCGCCTCAGCGGCAGCGGCGCATCGGCTCCCGACGAAGCGGCCGATTCGGTCGTCGCAACCCCAGCATCCGGAGCCGCGATCGCCCTTGACGCGCAGGCGCGACGTCTCGAAGACGTCGTCATCGTGCTCGGCGCCGTGGAGGTCGATCAGCTCCGCGTCGCGCTTGAACTCGTGCTCGGCGATGCCATCGAACGGCCCGACACCCCCGCCCGGATCGAACGAGCGCTGTCGCTGCTCATGGCCCGTCGCGGCGCCGAGGGCAAGCCGCGCGTGCTGCGACGCCCGGCCGCTATCTCGACGCCCGAGTCCTGGGAGATCCATCTAGAGGGGGTCGAGCAGGTGACCGCCGGGGCCGTCCGCGAGGCCGGCCGGTCCGGCGTCTTCGCCGCATGATCAGCACCGTCTGTCTCCAGTGTGGGACGCCGTCCGCCGAGGGTCGCGGGGCCTTCTGTCGACGATGCGGTCTACCCTACGGTCAGCCGCCACGCGCCACCGCCGAGCTCCCGCCGTGCCCCATCTGCTACACGACCGTCGAGGATGACGGGCGCCTGCCCAGCCTTGAGCAACCCGGCCTCCGCGTCGACCTCGTCCATCACCAGGCCGAGCACGAGCGCCACCCCGTCGGCGATGACGATTGGCTCGAGTCGCTCCGCGAGGGCGACCGCATCCGGATCGGTCGCTGGGCGGCCCCGTTCGACACCGTCCGCCGCTACCTCGTGACCGGCCAGGTCGACGCCGGGCGAAACCGGCAGCTCGCCCACGACGCCATCGTCACCGCCATGACCCAGATCAAGCGTTGGGGCGCAGAGGGCGATATCTTCGGCGACCTCCCCGACTGGAAGGTAGCGCGTGCCGCGGTGGTCGAGATGATGGAGCGCTACGGGCGGGGTCGACGCTGATCGGCGGCGTCGCCTAGGCCTCCTCGCCTGCCAGCACGCGCAGAAACCCCTTCTCGTCAAGGATCGGCACCCCGAGCTCTTGCGCTTTAGCCAGCTTGGAACCTGCGCTCTCGCCCGCGACGAGGTAGTCGGTCTTCTTCGAGACTGACCCGCCGGGTTTCCCACCGGCGGCGCGGATCGCCTCCTCGGCCTCGGTACGGCTGAAGCCCTCGAGGGTGCCGGTGACGACGAGCGTCTTGCCGTCCAGGGCGCCGGCGCTCCCCTCCCCAGCCGGGCGCACGACCGGCCGTTCCGGCACGACGCCGACCTCGACCAGCTCGCGCAACACATCCCGTGTCGCCTCGTCGGCGAACCAGCGACCCATCGCCGCCGCCACCGTAGGGCCGATCCCGGGCACCTCGGTGAATGTCTCGGACTCCTTGGTGCCGATCCGGCGCATCTCGGCCTCGACCGCCGCGAACCAGGGATCCGGCACCACATCGCCGTCGGCCGGCGAGTAGTCATCGGGTCGGATGCGCTGGGCCAGCCAGTCGACGAGGTCGATCGTGGTCTGCCAGCCCACCTGTGGGATCCCGAGCCCGTTGAGGACGCGCGCAAGCGGCCGGCCGACACGAGCCCGCGCGATCCGCCCGGCCAGGTTGTCGGCGCTCTTCTTGGCGTAGCGGTCGAGCGTCTCGAAGTCCTCGGCCGTCAGCCGGAAGAAATCGGCCAGGGATTTGACCATCCCGCGCTCGAGGAGCTGCGAGAGGACGGCCCAGCCGGCGCCTTCGATGTCCATCCCGCCACGGCTCACGAAATGGCCGAACTGCTGCGACAGCCGCGCCGGACACAGCGTGTTCGGGCAATAGACGCGGACGGCGCCCTGGTCCTGGACGACCGGCGTCGCACAGACCGGGCAGACCGCCGGCATCTCGTATTCGCGTTCCTGGCCGGTCCGCCGGTCGACGATCGGCCGGACGACCTCCGGAATGACGTCGCCCGCCTTCTGGAGGACGACCCAATCGCCGATCCGAATGTCCTTGCGCCGGACCTCGTCGAGGTTGTGGAGGGTCGCCCGGGCGACCGTGGACCCGGCCACCTTGACCGGCGTCATGTGGGCGACCGGCGTGAGGGTCCCCGTCCGGCCGACGTACGGGACGATGTCCTCGATGAACGCCTCGACCTGCTCTGGCGGGAACTTGAACGCGATGGCCCAGCGCGGCGCCCGGCTGACGATCCCGAGCTCGATCTGCTGATCGATCCGGTCGACCTTGACGACGACGCCGTCGGTCTCGAATAGGAGGTCGTGGCGCGCCTCACGCCAGCGCTCGGTGAAGTCGATGACGCCTTCGATGTCGAGATCGGCAGCGTGCTCCGGATTGACGGGGAAGCCCAGCGCCCCGAGCCGCTCGAGCGCCGCCGACTGCGTCGCGACGGTGTCGCCGTCCTCGACCAGCTGGTAGAACCAGGCCGACAGCTTGCGCCCGGCGGTGACTGCCGGATCGATCTGGCGGAGCGAGCCCGCGCCGCTGTTGCGCGGGTTGGCGTAGAGCGGCAGGCCCCTCTCCTCGCGCTCCTCGTTGATGCGCTTGAACTCGGCCTTGGGCATGAAGACTTCGCCGCGTACCTCGAGCGAGGCCGGCTCCCTCAGCCTCGCCGGGACCACGGCGATCGTCTTCAGGTTGGCGGTCACGTCCTCGCCGGTCGTCCCATCGCCGCGCGTCGCGCCCTGGACGAACCGGCCACGGTCGTAGCGCAGGCTGATCGCCAAGCCGTCGATCTTGAGCTCGGCGCCGTAGCGCAGGTCGGGCGCGGGTTCCGGGGCGGGCGGCACGCCCAGCCCCTTGCGCACGCGCGCGTCGAACCCGCGCAGCTCGTCGTGGCTGAACGCGTTCGAGAGCGAGAGCATCGGCCGGGCGTGGCGGACCTCGTCGAAGGTGCCGGTCGGCGTTCCGCCGACCCGTTGCGTGGGCGACTCGGACGTCGTCAGCTCCGGGTAGGCGGTCTCGAGCGCGACGAGCTCACGGAAGAGCTGGTCGTAGTCGGCGTCGCTGATGTCCGGCGCGTCCAGCTCGTGATACAGCTCGTTGGCGCGGTCGATCTGCGCGGCGAGCTCGCCGTGGCGCGCGGTCGCCGCCTCGATGTCGAGCTTGGAGGCGGCATCGACGAGCGCCGGGTCGACCGGCGGCAGCTGGATCGCCATGGATGCGAGGGTACCGAACGAGTCGGTCCCGCGCATCCCGGGCCGTGCGACGCCGGCTGGGTTCGCCTCAGGCGGCGACGGACTCGCGCAGGTCGATGACGAGGTGGCGTTCGTGCGGCAGGACTGCGGCGCTCAGTCGGCCGAAGATGTTCGTCGCAGCCAACGTGGCGGAGCAGACGAGCACGAGACGACCCGCGTCGTCCTCGATGGTCGTGGGGGCACCGCACAGCGGACAGAACGGATCGTCGTCCAGGGCGCGCTCGACGAGGTCGAGCATCTTGGCGTTGTCAATCATGTCAGGGTTCCTTTTCGAGGGTCCGAGTCTGCGCCCGATCGCGGAACCGCGTCGATGGGCGAAAGGTCACGAATCGGTGGTGCTTAGGACTCAGCCGGCGAGGTGGCTGCGCCCGATGTCGGCCGGGGTCGGGGTTCCGAGGAGGCGTAACGTCAGCTCGAATTCCTCCCGGGCGATCGCGATCGCCCGCTCCACACCAGCCTGGCCACCGGCCGCCAGCGCCCACAGCACGGGCCGGCCAAGGAGCACGCCACGAGCACCCAGCGCGAGCGCGATCGCGAGGTCGAGACCGCGCCGGACGCCGCCATCGACCCAGACCTCGGTCCCGTCGCCGACCGCCGCCACCACCTCGGAAAGAACGTCGATGGGGGCGGGCACCCGATCGAGCTGGCGCGCGCCGTGGTTGCTGACGACGATGGCATCGACGCCATGCTCGACAGCGAGCCGGGCGTCTTCAGCGGTGAGGATCCCCTTGAGCACAAGCGGCAGCTCCGACCAGCTTCGGATGGTGGCGAGGTCGGCCCAGGTCAGGGCGCCGATGCGGTCGCGCGGCTCGGTGCCAGCCTCAGTCCCCCGACTGCCATGCGTGGCCGGGACCTCCGCGAAGTTGCCGAACGCCGGCAGCTCGTATCCGGTACGACGGTCCCGCTCCCGATACCCCAGCACCGGCAGGTCGACGGTCAGCACGATCGCGCCGTAGTCGGCCGCGGCCGCCCGCTCGACGAGCGATCGCGTGACGGCGCGGTCCTCCTGGACGTAGAGCTGGAACCAGCGGGTGGTCTCGGGCGCCGCGGCAGCCACCTCCTCGATCGAACGCGACGACGAGGTCGAATGGATGTATGGCACACCGGCCGCACCCGCCGCGCGAGCCGTGGCCACCTCGCCGTCGGGGTGGGCGATCCCGTGGACCGCCATCGGGGCGATGGCCAGCGGCAGCGCGACGGGCTGGCCCAGCAACGTCGTCGAGGGATCGACCCGCGACACGTCGACCAGCACACGCGGCCGGAGACGCCGACGCTGCCAGGCCGCCACGTTGTCGCGGAGCGAGACCTCGTCCCACGAGCCACCCGCCACGTAGTCGAAGGCGGCCGGATCCATCGCCTCGCGGGCCAACGTTTCGAAGTCGGCCAGGCCGACGATCGATGCGAGCCGGTCGTCCCGCTCGGGCATCAGATGAGGTCGAGGTTGGCGAGGCTGACCAGCATCGTCTTACGCCCGACCGACGAATCCTTGAATGCGACGGTGACCTCTTCGTCGCTGCGGGTCAGCTTGCTGGTGACCACGATGCCGTCGCCCCAGCGGGCGTGGCGGACCCGGTCGCCGTCACGGAAATGGCGCTCGCCCGGGATGACCGTACGGGGCGGTTTCGGGCCGGCGCCCGTCGTCGCGGCCCCCGCCGTCGGTATGGCCGATCCCGGGGCGCCAAGGTCGTCGTCCCAGGCGCGGACCGGGCGCCTGAGCGAGCCCGACGGCGCGCCCTCAGTGTAGGCATCGCGTTTGGCGGCGAGATCCCGGCCGGGCCGGAACGTCTCACCGGGCCCCGGTGCGCCGGGTCGACCGCTCCCCTGCCGAAATGCCGGGCCGCTGCCATTGCCACGGACCGGCGTCCCGAACCGGCTGGTCCGCCGCGCGCCGAAGACCAGATCGAGATCGAGGTCGCGGTCGTCGGTGCCACCGAGCTGCGGGCCGTCCATCAGCTCGGCCGGGATCTCCATCAGGAACCGCGACGGCACGGAGGCCTGGCCCATCCCCCAGGTCGCGCGCCGCCAGGCGTGCGAAAGGTAGAGCCGGCGCTTGGCGCGGGTGATGCCGACGTAGGCGAGGCGGCGCTCCTCCTCGAGCTCCTTCTCGTCGTCGAGCGCCCGGCTGTGCGGGAAGAGCCCCTCCTCGAGGCCGGCGATGAATACGACCGGGAACTCGAGCCCCTTGGCGGCGTGGAGCGTGATGAGGGTCACGGCGTCGGCGTCGCCCTCGTACGAGTCCTGGTCGGCGACGAGTGCGGTCTCCTCGAGCAGCCGGTCGAGGGCGTCGTCGGGCGTCAGGTCGTCGTATCGCGTCGTGACCGCGCGCAGTTCGAGCAGGTTCGCCCAACGCTCCTCGCCATCCTCGGAGCCGTCGGCGAGCATCGCCCGGTAGCCGGACGCCTCGAGCGCCTCGTCCAGCAGTTCGGGGAGGCTCAACACACCGACCCGCGTCCGGAGGCGTCGGACGAGCGTCGCGAACTCGGCCAAGGCGTTGCGCGTGCGCGGCGCGAGAGTGGGCAGTTCACCGGCGACCGCGGCCTCGATCGCGCCCCAGGTCGTGCCCCCCTCGCGGGCGGCCGCCGCACGCAGCGTCTCGATGGTCTTCTCACCGATACCGCGGGCGGGCACGTTGATGATCCGCTCGAAGCTGACGCTATCCGTGTCCGAGCGCAGGATCCGCAGGTACGCCAGGGCGTCCTTGACCTCACGCCGGGAGTAGAACCGTGTCCCACCGACGAGCTGGTAGCGGATGCCATAACGCAGGAACGATTCCTCGATGGCCCGGGATTGGGCGTTCATCCGGTACATCACCGCGATGTCGCGTGCCCGGAAGCGCTCGACCTCCTCGTCGGCGCGCCGCGTCAGCGCCGTCGAGCGCCCGCCGGCGAGGCCCTCGACCTGGCGGGCGATCCACTCCGCCTCCTCTTCCTCGTTGTAGGCCTCGAAGCGCTGGATCCGCATCCCGCCGCCGTTCTCGGTCCACAGCTTCTTGTCCTTGCGAGCGCTGTTGCGCGAGACGACCGCGTGGGCGGCGTCGAGGATGAGCTGGGTCGAGCGGTAGTTCTGCTCGAGCTTGACGACGGCGGTGTCCGGCCAGTCGCGCTCGAAGTCGAGGATGTTGCGCAGGTCGGCGCCGCGCCACGAGTAGATCGACTGGTCGTCGTCACCGACGACGCACAGGTTGCGGTGCTTGACCGCCAGCGCTCGGACCCACAGGTATTGCGCCCGGTTGGTGTCCTGGTACTCGTCGACGTGGAGAAAGCGCCACTTCTCCTGGTACTTGGCGAGGACATCGGGGCCCTCGTCGAAGAGGCGCACAGCCTCGAGCAGGAGGTCGTCGAAGTCGAGCGCGTTCGCCTTGCGCAGCCGCTCCTGGTATTTCGTCGCGAGGCGGGCGATCGTCCGTTCGCGGTGGTTCGCGGCGTTCTCGGACAGGAACGTCGGATCGAGCATCTCGTTCTTGGCCCGGCTGATGGCACCCAGGACGATGCTCGGCCGGAACTCCCCGGTGAGCGGCATGTCCTCCTCGCGCAGGATCTGCTTCATCAGCGAGGTCTGGTCGTCCGTGTCGTAGATGACGAACCGGCGGCCGATCCCGATCGCTTCGCCATCAGCGCGCAGGACGCGCGCGGCGAGCGAGTGGAAGGTGCCCGCCACCACGTCCCGCCCGCCCTCGCCGACAAGGCTGATGATCCGCTCGCGCAGCTCGGCGGCGGCCCGGTTCGTGAATGTGACAGCAAGGATCCGCCACGGTGCGACGTCCTTGATGCTCACCAGATAGGCGATGCGGTGGGCGAGGACGCGGGTCTTGCCCGAGCCGGCGCCGGCCAGGATCAGCAGCGGCCCGTCGGTCGTGGTGACGGCGCGCGCCTGCTCGGGGTTGAGGGCGCGCACGATCTCGGCCTCGCGGGCCTTGATCTTGGCGGCTCGCACCGCCGGGTCAGCCGCCGGGATCGGGACGGCCGGGTCGCGCGTTTCCGAAGGGGCGTCGCGCATCCAGGCCGGCTCGTCGGGGACCGGGGCCGGAGCATCGGACAGGTCGGTGAAGACCGTCCCAGCGGCGGCGTTCGCGGCATCGTCGAGCGTCGGATCGCCGGTCCGGCGACGTCTGGAGGGGCTCACTCCGCCATTGTAGGTCGGAGCGGTTGCCCGGCTTCCTACGCGCCGATCTGGTCGGCGGCCGGGGCGGTGATGGTGACGGGCTGATCCCATTTCGAGGCGGTGAGGTCCGCGGTCACGGCGGTCCCGTTGGGAGCCGTCAGGACGGCCGTGACGCCGGCGAGATGGTATGGCAGGGCCTTCTCGACGCGGACGGTCAGCTTGAGCGTCGCCCCGGTGAGATCGACCGGCAGACCGGCCGCGGCGCCCCCGACTGCGGTGCCGAGCTGCTCAGCGGTCAGCGCGGTCGTCACCGTGTAGCACTGCTGCGCGCCGCAGGCGACGTCGTCGCCATTGACGAGGGTGACACCGGACCCGAGCAGCAGGTCGCCCAGGTTGTCGATCATCCCCTTCGTGTTCGATGGGTCGACCGGCAGGGCACCCGAGTCCGAGACCTGGTAGAGCGGGCCGGTCAGCGGCGTCTTGAGGTAGGTCTTGCCGTCGACGGCGATGGCCTCGCCCTTGAGGGTGAGCCCGGCCTGGATGGAGAACGTCGCCTTGGCCGCGGGCTTCACGAAGTCGATGTCCGCGGCGGCGGTCGTCCCGGTCAGGTCGACCGGCGTTCCGATCCCACCACCGAGTGGCATGGCGACGGTCGCCTTGCCATCGACGGCGACATCGAGATGGACGCTCTTGGCACCTTCGGTCGACTTGAGCGCGGCGGTGATGATGGCCGTCGGGTCGGTGAGGGCCGGACCCTCGGTCGTGCCGCCGCAGGCCACGACCAGGATCGCGACGGTCGCCGCGAGCAGGAACAGGGCAGGAGATCGGCGGGTCATGGGGCTCCTTGGGGGTCGCGGAAGCGTGAGTCGCCCGGTACGACGGCCCCCGACAGGGTCGCGGTGACGCGCGCGACCTGTCAAACGTGCGGCGCACAAGGCCGGGGCCGGCACTGACCGGCCGGCTCCGTCAGCTTGGGTACGGGGGCGTGGCGGGCGAGGTGGGTGTCGTGGGCGTGCCGCCGGTCGGGCTCCAGGTTTGTGTCGGCAGGGGCGGAGCGACCATTTCGACCTGGACCTCGATGCCACCGACGAAGCCGGCCACGACGTTGTAGAGGGCGCACCCGATCGCGGTGAAGACCCAACCGACGACACCGTAGATGAGCGCGGCGAACAGCCCGAACGCCAGGACCGCGGCTCCGCCGCCGCCATCGCCCCTGAAGGCGACCGTCAGGACCGCGAACGGCACGATGAGGATCGCGACGATCACCACGTACATCAGCGCAACGGCCGTCGCGGTCTTCATCACCCCGAACCGACGGATCCTGTACATCCTGACCCCTTCCGTGCTGTCCACCAAGTCGGCCCGAGTATGCGCGCGGCGGACCGGTGTCCCGGCCCCGTCTGCGCTCGATTCCTGCCAGATGACCACCAGACGAGCGTTCGTCAACGACACCGTGCCCTTGACACGGACTCGGACCGGGCGGTTCGGCGCGAGCGAGCGTGAACCGCCCGGCCGATCGGTAGCCCATCCGTGAGTTTCTGCCAAATGCGCGCCACGTGAACACGCGGCGAACATGGGCACCGCGAACGGCCTCCAGATGAGCATTTGGCAGAAGCAACGGCCGTATCAGCGTGCCGCGGAGCCAAAGCCACCTTCAGGCGAGCAGATGGCGGAAACGCCCTGCCGAACGATCGCGTGAGGAACGTGTGACAGGAATGCGGTGATGGCAGCATCGCAAGCCGCGACGGGCGGCTCGTGGCCCAGCATCCCGGCACCACGCCCCGAATCGCAAGACCCCCGGCGGAACCGGGGGTCTTGACGTTGTTCGCTGAGCGAGCGACGGGCTAGAAGTCCATCCCTCCGCCGTCGTGGCCGTGCCCACCACCGGCGCCGCCCTTGTCCTTCTCGGGCAGGTCCGAGATCAACGTCTCCGTCGTCAGGACCATGGCCGCGATGGAGGCCGCGTTCTGCAGCGCCGAGCGGGTCACCTTGGCCGCGTCGACGATCCCCTTCTTGAAGAGG
>JBBQVJ010000040.1:0-16661 GCA_038211705.1 Candidatus Limnocylindrales bacterium
CCCCACAGTGCGTTGGCCTCGCCGTGACGGTCCCCCAGCTTCTGGAAGAGATCGCGGGCGTGGCCGAGGTAGGTGAGACCGAGACCCTCCGTGTCGACCGCCACCTTCCCGCCGAGCTCATCCGGGACGGCGTACTGGAACGAGGCGTTGTAGTAGGCGTTGGCGATCTCCCGCTCGTCGCCGATCGCCAGCCACAGTTGCAGCGCTTCCTCGTAACACGGGCTCATCAAGTCGATCTCGCCCTGCCACCAGTAGACGCCACCCAGTGCCTCCATCAGCTTCGCCCGGAGTCGGGGGTCGTCGCGCGACCACGAGGCTCCGGCCATCGACTCGAGACGCCGTCGGGCCTCGGCAAGGTGCCCGTGCTTCTGCCAGAACCGCCATGTCGAGAAGGCCAGTCCGATCGCCGTCGGCGGGTCGGGCGCCGCGACCGCCCGGTCGAGGACCGCCCGGATGTCGTCATGGATGAGCTCCAACCGCTCGAGCCAGCGCCGCTGGTCGACGCTCGACAGCTTGCCGGCCGCCTCGTCGACCAGGGCGATGAACCAGTCCCGATGCCGGGCCCTGATGCCCTCGCCCTCGCCGTTGACCTCGAGCCGTTCCGCCGCGAAATCGCGGATCGTATCGAGCAACCGGAAGCGAGGCTCGCGGTCGGTCATCTCCTCGACCTTGATCAGACTCTGGTCGGCCAGCGCCATCAAGCCATCGAGGATCTCCCCGCCGACCTCGTCGGCCGGGCCACAGACCGCCTCCGCCGCGGCCAGGTCGCAGCCGCTCCGAAAGACCGAGACCCGATCGAGCAGCTTCTGCCCACCCGCGTCGAGCAGGTCGTAGCTCCAGGCGATGGCGCCACGCAGCGTCTGCTGGCGGGCCGGCAGGTCACGCGAGCCGGCGGCCAGGACGTCGAGCTGCTTGTCTAAACGGGCGAGGATCGCGTCGGGCGAGAGGATCTTGATCCGGGCCGCGGCCAGCTCGATGGCCAGCGGCATGCCGTGGAGCCGGGCGCTGATGGCGGCGACCGCCGGCGCGTTCTCGTTGGTGACGCTGAAGCCGGGTCGGACCGCGACCGCCCGTTCGATGAACAGCCGTACCGCGGCGTACTGACCCAGGGCGACCGGGTCGATCGGGTGGGTCTCGCCGCCGATGTCCATCCGGTCGAGCCCGCCCCCCTCGTCCGGGTCGGGCGGCGTCGGCAGGCCCGGCACCGGGTACTCCTGCTCGCCCGAGACGTGGAGGACGGCGCGGCTGGTGACGATGGCCTTGATGTCCGGAGCGGCCCGCAGCAGGTCGGCGACGATCGGCGCCGCGGCGATGACCTGTTCGAAGTTGTCGAGCACGAGCAGCAGCCGCTTGTCGCGCAGCCACTCAGCCAGGAGCTCGGTGATCGGCCGGGCGCCGCCCTCGGCCACGCCGACCGCGCCGGCGATCCGCGGCGCGACGAGCTGCGGGTCGCGGATCGGTTCCAGCGGGACGAAGAAGACGCCGTCCGGGAAGTCCTCGGCTGCCCGCGCGGCGAGCTGGAGCGAGAGCCGGGTCTTGCCCGTCCCGCCCGGGCCGGTCAGAGTGAGCAGCCGGGTCGTGGCCAGCAGCCCGGCCGCCTCGTCAAGCTCGGCATCACGCCCGATGAACGTCGTCAGCTGGGTGGGCAGGTTGTTGGGCCGCGCATCGAGCGTTCGGATCGGCGGGAACTCGGCCGGCAGGCCGTCGGCCACGACCTGGAAGATGCGGACCGAGGAGCCCAGGTCCCTGAGGCGATGATCGCCGAGGTCACGGAGGCTCACCCCGTGGACGGGATGGTCGATGAGCAGGTCGTGGACGAGGCCGGACGCCAGGATCTGGCCGCCGTGGGCGACCGCCGCGATGCGGGCCGTTCGGTTGATGCTCAACCCGACGTAGCTCTCCCCGCTCAGCTCGGCGCCGCCCGAGTGGAGGCCCATCCGGACACGGATCGGGGCATCGTCCGGCCAGGGCTCGGACCCCAGCGCGAGCTGGCCGGCGACCGCGGCCTCGACCGCAGCGGATGCCTCGGGAAAGACGACGAAGAACGAGTCGCCCTCGGTACCCTGCTCGCGGCCGCCGGTGGCGTTCCAGATGGCTCGCAGGATCGCCCGATGCCGTTCGCGCAGGTCGCTGTATCGGTCGCGTCCGATGGCGCCTTCGAGACGCGTCGAGCCCTCGATGTCGGTGAACAGGAAAGTATAGGTCCCGCGCGTGAGCGGCTCGGTCGCGGTCATCGGCGGCGTGGTGATCCCGGGCTCGCCGGTCAGTGCCGGTCGGCTTCGGTGAGGTCGCGCAGGCGACCGGCCAGACCGCGCAGGATCGCCAAGGCGAGCCGTGGCTCCCCGAGCAGGATCGCCTCGACGTCCCAGCTGCTGAGCGCCAGGCAGCTGACCGGGCCGTCGGCCACGACCTGGGCGATGCGCGGCCGTCCGTCGAGGACCGAGAGCTCACCGAAGAAGTCGCCGGCGCCAAGGGTCGCGATCGGTTCGCCGTCGCGGATCACCCGGACGGACCCATCGACGATGACGAAGAACCCAGTCCCGATCTCGCCCTGGCGGGCGATCACGTGGTCGGCCGGGAAGTCGACCTCGACGGCGACCGCGGCGATGCGGTCCATCCCCTCGGAATCGATGCCGTCGAACAGCGGGGCACCCGACAGCAGCTCCGACTTCCGGTCGCGCGTGACGGTCATGGGTCCTCCAGCGATTTCGGCGGTCATGCTGCGCCGCCCGTCACGACGCGTCAACCGTTCGGACCTCGCATCGATGCGGTGCATCTGCGACGATGCGCAGCATGGCGGAGCGAGAGGAGCTGGTCGACACGATCGCGAGCTTCGCGCTGTTCGCCGACCTGCCGAATCCGCGTCTCGAGGGCATCGTTCATATCTTCGAGGAGGCGGTCTTCGCGGAGGGCGACAAGATCCTTCGCCAGGGGCTCACCGGCTCCGGGTTCTACGTCATCCTCGACGGTGAGGCGGCGATCGTCGTCGACGGCTCGGAACGGGCGCGACTGGGTCGCGGCGAGTTCTTCGGCGAGGTCTCGATCATCCTCGGCGAATCGCCGATCGCGGACGTCGTCGCGACCCGACCACTGCGCTGTCTCGTGTTGCCGGGACCGCGGGTGGAGTCGTTCCTGATCGATCACCCACGGGTCATGTACCGGATGCTCCAGGCGCAGGCCCGCCGATTGCGTGCCGCGAACCGATGGCGGAGCTGAGCGCGCCGTTCCCGCCGGGCGAGTACCCGGTCGTCGTCGTCGGCAGCGGACCGGGGGCGCTCCAGGTCAGCTACTCGCTGCGCCGGCTGGGCGTCGACCATGCCGTCGTCTCGGCCGACCCGTCGCCCGGTGGGATGTTCCGGCGCTGGCCGTTCTTCCAGCGGCTGCTGTCGTGGACCAAGCCACATGCCCCGGCGGCGCGCGGCACGCGGGCCTATGAGCGCTACGACTGGAACAGCCTGCTCGGCGACGAGCCGGCCAGCCGGGCGATCCAGCCGGAGCTGATGGACGGCAGCTCGTACTTCCCGTCGCGGCCCGAGATGGAGGCCAACCTCGCCGCCTTCGCCGAGCGGGCCGGGGTCGCGGTGCGGTACGGCTGTCGCTGGACCGCGACACGCCGGGTCGAAGGCCACGACGGCGATCGGTTCGAGCTCGAGACCACGGATGGCGTGTATCGCTGCCGGGTGCTGGTGATCGCGGTCGGTGTCGCCGAGCCATATACCCCGCCCGGGCCTGGGATGGAGCACACCGACCATTACGCGGACGTCCGGCCGGTCGAGACCTACGCCGACCGTCGGGTGCTCATCATCGGCAAGCAGAATTCGGGCTTCGAGCTCGCGACCGGGATGCTGCCGTGGGCCCGCCAGCTGGTCCTCGTCTCGCCGTCGACGGCGCGCCTCTCGGTCGAGACCCGGACACTGGTCGGCGTCCGGGCGCGCTACGTGCAGCCATACGAGGACCACGTGCTGGGCGGCGGGGTCAGCGTCCTCGATGCCGCGATCGACCGCATCGAACGGGGCGCGGGCGGCCGGCTGACCGTCCATCTGCGGCGGACCGACGGCGGGGCGGACCTCGCGATCGAGGTCGACGACGCGATCTCCGCGACCGGCTTCGTCACGCCGCTGGTGGATCTACCCGAGCTTGGCGTGGGGACTTTCGGGGCGAGCCGACTGCCGGTCCAGACGCCATGGTGGGAGAGCGTCGGGGTGCCGGGCATCTTCTTCGCCGGGACGATCGGCCAGGGTTCGAAGGGTCTCCAGAAGCACGGTGTGCCGTCCAACTCGGGGGCGGTCCACGGCGCGCGCTACAACGCCCGCGTCCTGGCCGGGCAGATCGCCCGAACGCCGTTCGGGCTGGAGCCGGAGCGGCCGCTGATCGACCCCGACGCCGTGGCTGGCTTCATCGCCGGGGAATTGGCGGAGGCGCCCGAGCTCTTCCACCAGCGCGGGTACCTGGCCCGGGTGTGGACGGCGGACGCGGCTGGTGGCCTGCGCGACGACGGCGTGCAACCGCTGGCCCACGTCCTTGACGCGGGCGGGCCCGATGCGCTGGCGGCCACCCTGGAGTCGGACGGCTCCGGGGCGATCTATCCCGTGATCTACACGAGGATCGGCGGCAAGGTCGTCGAGCACCCCATCGCCCCCGACCCGCTGATGCGCTTCGACACGACCGACGCGCGGCGGGCGGTAGCGGATCTGGTGGGGCGGATCGGGCGGTAGGGGAGCGGCGCGGGAGCGGCTGGCCGTCACGAGCGGCGCGGGAGCGGCGCGGGAGCCCTGGCCGTCACGCGCCGTCGCGGCCCGGCCGAACCATGCCAGCCATGCGTGCCACGGGCATCTGACTGCGTTGGCCGTTGAACACGGACAGAAATGTGCCCAGGGACTCGTAGGCAGAACTTTGGGGCCGGTCGAGCCAGGATCGGCTCGGTTCACGCTTGACCGCGCCCGGCAAGCTCGCGATTCGGCCCGATTCGAGCCTCGAACCTTGCCTTCCAGTCCCTCCACGCATCACTGACAGGGTGGCCGCCGGCCAGTAGCGGGACGGGCCGGGGATCACGCCTTTGGCTCGGGACATCATCCTCGGCACGTGCGGCGCGGAACCTGATCTCCGGCGCGTCCCGGCCAGGGACCGGACTCAGGCCCTGGCGCCCAGCCGTGCCAGTCGCTCGGCGGCCGCGGCCAGCGTCTCGGCACGCTTCGGGAAGGCAAACCGGAGCTTGCTCCGCCCAAGCTCGGGTCGGGAGAAGAACGACGAACCGGGCACGCCCGCCACACCGACCTCTTGGATCAGCCGCATCGCGAAGGCGACGTCGTCCTCGCCGTCGGTCGCCAGGTCGCGGATGTCGGTCATGACGTAATAGGCCCCAGCCGGCTCGTGGACCCGGAAGCCGGCGGAGCGAAGGGCCGGGACGAGGAGGTCGCGCCGGCCGCGGTAGCCCTCGACGAGGTCCGTGTAATACGAATCCGGGAAGCCGAGCGCGACGACCGCCGCGGCCTGGAGCGGCGCGGCGGCCCCGACCGTCAGAAAGTCGTGGACGCGCCGGATCCCGACCGACAGGTCGGGTGGGGCGATCGTCCAGCCGATCCGCCAGCCGGTGACCGAATACGACTTCGACATCGAGTGGATGGAGACGGTCCGCTCGGCCATGCCGGGGAGTGACGCGAGTGGGATGTGCTCGCCCTCGAAGACGATGTGCTCGTAGATGTCGTCGGTGAAGGCGAGCGCATCGAACTCGATGCAAAGCGCGGCGATCAGCTCAAGCTCGGCCCGCGAATAGACCTTGCCGGTCGGGTTGTGCGGGGAGTTGACGACGATCGCCCGGGTCCCCTGGCCGAACGCGGCGCGCAACTCGTCGGGGTCGATCGACCAGTCCGGCTCGTGGAGCGTGACGTAGCGCGGGACGGCGCCGGCCAGGATCGCGTCGGGCCCGTAGTTCTCGTAGTACGGCTCGAAGACGACGATCTCGTCGCCTGGGTCGAGCAGGCCGAGCATCGCAGCGATCATCGCCTCGGTCGCGCCGCAGGTGACGGTGACCTGCGTCTCGGGGTCGATCTCGCCCCAGGCCGGGAAGTGGCGGGGCGTCGACTCGGCGATCGCGTCGCGCAGCGGCTTGCTGCCCCAGGTGATCGCGTACTGGTTGATGTCATCGGCGACGGCGGCCGCGGCCGCAGCCTTGAGCTCGGGCGGGCACGGGAAGTCGGGGAAGCCTTGGGCGAGGCTGACCGCGCCGGCCGCGACCGCCAGTCGGTTCATCTCGCGGATGACCGATTCACTGAACCGCGCGGCCTTGGCCGAGATCCGGGGGCGCGTCATGGGCCGCAGTCTAGCCGGGGCCGCCAGCCCGGGCCGCGAGGATGACCACAGCTCGACGATCAGACGAGGCGCCGCTCGATCGTCTCGTGCCAGGCTCGCCGGAAGAACGGCGCGCCATCGACATCGACCTCGAGGTCGACGGTGAGGTGGAAGGCCTCGGCGTCGCTGGTCTGGGTGGATCGGGCGCGGATCTCGGTCTCGAAGGCGTGCTCGTGCCAGCGGTAGACGACATCCGCATCCAGGACCGCCCGTGCCGGGTCGTCGTCAAAGGCGGTCATCGTCAGGGTCTCGGCGGCGTACAGATGCCGGCCGTCTTCGAGGACGTCCCCGCCACCGTCGTGAACAGTGACCGTGACGCCGCCGGCCAGGACATCGGTGGTGACCTGCCAGACCGGCTCGTCGGCGGCGCCCGCAGCGCCGATCTCGGGGAGGGCCGGTGGCGTCGTCTTGAACACCGGGACCGGCAGATCGCCGGGTCCACCGGCCGGCGGCACGACCGGCAGGATGAGCCGCGACGGCGTCGCCCCTCCCCGATGGAGCTCGAACTCAGCCGGGAACGGCGACGGCCAGACGACCGGCCATGACGACGATGCGACCGAGACGCGGATGCGGTGGCCGGGCAGGAAGCGATAGCCGGCCGGTCGCATCGGGAGGCGGATCGCCTCCACCCGGCTGGGCTCGAGGGGTTCCGGCGACACGTGCGACGCGCGGTGGGTCAGGTTGAGGATCGCGGCACTGACATGGGCGGAGGTCCCGTCAGGCGCCACGTCCATCAGCCGAACGACGGCCGTCGCGACCGGCGCCGAGACCGACAGGTGGAGGACGACCTCGGGCACGCCCAGGATCGCAAGCGCCGCCTCCAGCGGCGGGGACGTGTACGTCGGCCCGAGCGCCTCGTCGGGTCGCAGGTCGCGAGCGAGGCCGTTGGGTGGTCCGCCGGCGCCCCACGAGAGGGCGGCCCGGGTCCCGACGGTCGGTCGGTGACGGTATCGGTCGATGCCGCCGGGGCCGTCGGGAGCGTCGGGAGCGTCGGGAGCGCCGGGCGCGTCCGCAGCCCCCAGAGTGCCCGCAGGGCCCGGGGCGCCCGGAGTGGCCGCATCGCCCGCCACATCAGCGTCCGACCCCACCAACCCACCGACCAGCGGCAGCGACCCACCGGCGAACCGCCACTCGCGCGGCGCCACGTCCGGATGCGGATACGCGCTCGCGGCCCTCCACCGACCCGGAAGCGACGCCGGGAACGGCTCCGGCTCCGCGTACTCCCGCTCGAACCAGACCACGGCCGGCTCGTCATCGGCGCCGTTGGCGATCCCCTTCAGCCATCGGTCGAAGAACCGGACGATCTCGTGGAGCTCGTCGAGGTTGGGTCCCGGTGTCGCCGACGACGGCAGCCCGTGGACCCAGTTGCCGACGATCGTCCGGGACCGCGTGGAACGGGCCGCCTGCATCCGGAGCGCTGCGTCCACATACGAATCCATCCAGCCGCCGACGTGGAGGATCGCCGCCTCGATGGCGTCGTAGTCTGGCGCCAGCGATCCCTGCCGCCAGTACGGCCCGTCATGCTGCTGGCGGAGCCACTCGATGAGCCAGGGCGGCGTCGCCTCGAGTCGCGCCAGCCAGGCCTCACGCCATCCCTCGCCGACCAGCGCCGGGTCGGGTGGCATGGCGTTCATCCCGACCTGGCTGACCGCGTACTGGCTGAGCTCGCTGACCGTGACGCAGCCGCCGATGTAGTGGACGTCGGACATGTATCGGTCGTCGGTGCCCTGGACCGGGACGATCGCCCGCAGATGCGGTGGCCGCAGCTTCGCGACCTGGATCGAGGTGAACGCGCCATAGCTGATCCCCCACATCCCGATCGCCCCATCGCACCACGGTTGGGCCGCCAGCCACTCCACCGCGTCGAACCCGTCGAGTGTCTCGGCGGAGGTGTACTCGTCGAGGGCCACGCCGCCCGACGAACCGGTCCCGCGCACGTCGACCCGGCACAGGGCATACCCGCGCCGGGCCAGGTAGGTCCCGCGCGCGATGTCGGCGTTGCGGCGCCAGTTGTCCTTGCCGTAGGGGATCATCTCGAGAATCGCCGGAAAGCGGGCGTCGGCGTCGCCGGGGAGCGTGCGCGGCAGCCACAGGTTCGCCGAGAGCTCGATGCCGTCGCGGGCCGCGATCCGGGTACCCAGCACGGTCTCGACCTCGTGACGCGGCTCGCTGGCCGGGCGGTCCCGGTTGGCATCGGGGGTGGGCATGGCCTGAGTCTACGAGGCGGTCGCGGGCGCCGGACGCGGGCGCTCGCCTCGTGCGACGATGCCGCGATGGAGGAGGACTCGAAGGTCGCGAACGGTCCATGGACGCGTCGGTCGCGACGGGTCGCCTACGAGAACGCATGGATCACGATCTGGCACGACGAGGTGATCCGGCCCGACGGCGACCCGGGCATCTACGGCATCGTCCACTTCGCCAACCTGGCGGCCGGCGTCCTCGCGATCGACGATGCCGATCGGGTGCTGCTGGTCGGGCAGCACCGCTACACCCTCGATGCATACTCGTGGGAGATCCCCGAGGGCGGTGTCCCGGCCGGTGAGAGCGCGCTCGATGGGGCGCGGCGTGAGCTTCGCGAGGAGACCGGGCTGGAGGCGACCGAGTGGCGCGAGCTGGCCCGCGCCCACCTGTCCAACTCGGTGACCGACGAGATCGCGGTCCTGTTCGTGGCGACCGGGCTGACCGAGGGGATCGCGACGCCCGACGGGACCGAGGAGCTCGAGCCACGCTGGGTGCCCTTCACCGAGGTCCTCGAGATGACCCTCGACGGGCGGATCAGCGACGCGATGACCGTCATCGCGGTCGAACGGCTGGCCCTCATCCGGACGCTCGCGGCGATGGGCGGCTGAGCGGATGACCGACGCCGCGGCCACGCGCCGCGACTGGGACGCGATCGTCGTCGGGCTGGGCGGGATCGGCTCGGGCGCGGCCTACTGGTTGAGCCGGTCGCTTGGCGACCGGGTCCTCGGCCTCGAGCGCTTCCCGATGGACCACGTCAATGGCGCCTCGGCCGATCACAGCCGGATCATCCGGCTGTCCTACCACCGGCCTGATTACGTCCGCCTCGCCAAGCGAGCCTACGCGACCTGGGCCGAGGTCGAGGCCGAGGCCGGCGAGCAGGTCATCACGACGACCGGCGGCCTCGACCTGTGGCCGGCCGATGCGCTCATCCCGAAGACCGACTATACCGACAGCCTGGCGGCCGGGGGCGTCGCCTTCGAGCTGCTCGACGCGCCCGAGATCCGCCGCTGCTGGCCGCAGTGGCACATCGCCGACGACGTGACCGCGATGTGGCAGGCGCAGGGCGGGCTGGCCGATCCGTTCAAAGGCAACGCCGCACACCGGCGGCTCGCCCGCGAACGAGGCGCGACCCTCCTCGATCGGGCGCCGGTCACCGCCATCCGCGATGCCGGGGGCGGCGACCTGGAGGTCATGACACCTGACGGCGCGTACCGGACCCGGCGGGTCGTCCTGGCCACCGACGCGTGGACCAACGACCTGCTCGCCGCATTCGATCGTCGCCTGCCGCTGACCGTGACCAAGGAACAGGTCACCTACTTCGCTTGCCCCGATCCGGCCGCCTTCGCGCCGGAGCGCTTCCCGGTCTGGATCTGGATGGACGATCCGTGCTTCTACGGCTTCCCGACCTACGGCGAGGCAGGCCCGAAGGCGGCTCAGGACTGTGGCGGCGAACCGGCCGAGCCGGACCGACGCACCTTCGACCGGGACGAGACGGCGTTCGCCCGGCTGATCGACTTCATGGCCGTCAACCTGCCCGGCGCGCTCGGCCCGCCGATCTACACCAAGACCTGTCTCTATACGCTCACCCCGGACCGCGACTTCGTGGTCGACCGCCTGCCGGACCAGCCGGGCGTCGCCGTCGCGCTGGGTGCCGCCCATGGGTTCAAGTACGCCTCGGCCATCGGCCGGATCCTGGCCGAGCTGAGTCTTGATGGGGCGACGCCGTCGGCGGGCGAGCTCGACCGGTTCCGGATCGATCGCCCGATCCTGCTCGAGCGCGATCCGCCAACGTCCTGGATGGTCTGACCGGCGGTTCGGCGCACAGGGCGGGTCACCGTTTGCGGTAACCCGGTCGCTGTGCAAACGTACCGCCAATTCGGGCGCGGAGGGCCCCCCACGAGGAGGAGACTTCGAATGCGTTTGTCCCTGCGCGGCCGGATGACCCGAGCCGCTGCGTCGCTCGGCCTGATCTCGGTGCTCGTGCTCCCCGCGCGGTCCCGGTGGCCGCCGCCGACCCGGTCGTCCTGCGCGTCGGGACGATCGAGGACCTCCGCTCGCTCAACCCCTACCAGTCCGCCTATTTCCCGGACTACGAGACCTTCCAGCTCAACTACCAGCTGCTGGTCGACTTCGGGCCGACCCTCGAGCCGATCCCGGCCTTCGCCGACACGTGGGAGCGCGCCGCCGACGGCAAGTCGTGGGTCTTCCACATCCCGGCCGACCGCAAGTGGTCGGACGGCCAGCCGGCGACGTCGGCCGATGCGTGCTTCAGCTACGGACTCGATATCGACGCCATCAACAACGACACCAACGTCGGCAACGGCTATATCGATCCGTCACTCAAGGACGCCCGGGTCACCAAGGCCGAATGCCCCGATCCCGAGACGATGATCCTGTCCACCGACGACGGGACGGCGGCTGGCGGCCGGAGCCCGGCGAGTGGAGCGCCAATGAATCCGTCGGCCACATGATCGAGACTGAGCGGCGCGGGTTTGCCGGGCGGATCCGGCGCATCCTCGCCGCCGATCGCCCCGAGATCCCGGCCGATCTCGAGGCGTGGGACCCGCCGGCCGTCGCCGCAGCGCGGCGCGATCACCTTCGTGCGGCCACCGAGCTGGCAGCCGAGTTCGATGCGCTTCGGACCGACGGCGTGGCCCTCGTCCGCGGTCTCACGCCGGCCGACATGAGCCGGGTCGGCGTCCATCCCGATGTCGGACCGTTGCGCGTCGACGAGTTGCTCGGCGAATGGGTCCACCACGACCGCAACCACATCCGCCAGATGCTCGCGGTCACCCAGGCCCGGGTCTGGAGCCAGATGGGCAACGCCCGCCGGTTCAGCCTCGAGGACCTGTAGCGGGCCGGGTCGGACCCCCGCGGGCCGCCGGCGCGGCCGCCGCCCAACACGTGCTCAGACCGCGGCGACCAGCTCCGGGTCGTCGGCCGGGTGATTGGCGCCGCGGTACACGGCCCAGCCGATGACCCCGCCGATGGTCGGCCCGACGATATAGATCCACAGGCCGGTCAGGTCGCCACCGATCAGTGCCGACCCGATCGAGCGCGCCGGATTGACCGATGAGCCGCTGAGGGTCGCGATCGCGAAATGGATCGCCACCAGGGTCAGCGGGATGGCCAGCGGCGCCAGGGCCGGCGCGCGTTTGGTCGAGGTCAGGATGACGACGACGAAGATGGCCGTGAAGACGGTCTCGATGGCGAGTGCGCTGACATCGCTGATGCCCTCGCCGGGCTTGGTGATGCCGGCCA
The DNA here is from genome assembly GCA_038211705.1 of Candidatus Limnocylindrales bacterium. Taxonomy (GTDB): domain Bacteria; phylum Chloroflexota; class Limnocylindria; order Limnocylindrales; family CSP1-4; genus SPCO01. Next base: position 11,851 of record JBBQVJ010000040.1, read on the forward strand.
CCACGGCCTGCTGGCTGACGGTGGCGTACACGACCGCGGCCGCCGCGATCGCACCGATGATCTGGGCGACGATATAGCCGACGGCCTCGGCGGCGGGCAGCCGCCGGTCGATCGCCATGGCCACCGACACGGCCGGGTTGTAGTGGGCGCCCGAGATGTGGCCGAACGCGAAGATGGCCGCGAGCAGGCCGAAACCGAACGAGAACGGCACGACCAGGAGCCCGGCGATCGGTGGCGTCGCGGCGTTGAAGGCGGCCACCGACGAGTAGCCGATCATCATGAACAGGAACGTGCCGAGCAACTCGGCAAGGTACTTCCGCGCGTTCATCATCCCTCCGACTGCGACCCTGGGCTGGCATCGCCAACGATACCCAGCGCGGCCCGTGCCGCGCGGACCAGCAGCGCATCGCGCCACGACCGGCAAAGCACCTCGACCAGCTCGAGCCGATCGACGGCATGCGCCGGATCGCGCCCGACGGCGACCGCGCCGTGACGCTCGAGCAGCACCGCCGACGCCAGCGGCTCGGGTGGCTCGGACAGGGCCGCCGCGACCCGACCGGCGAGCTCGGCGCTGCCCGGGACGCCCAGCGTCAGGTACGGGAGTCGGGGCAGGAGCAGGGCCGTCTCGGGCAGCGCGGCAGGATCCGGCACCTCGCCGGCGAGGGTCAGACCCATGCCCGCTGGCAGGTGGGCGTGGGCGACGGCCGAGACGTCCGGGCGCGCGGCGTGGACCGCCAGGTGGATGGCCAGGTCCGAGGTCGGACCGCGACCCGACCGGGAGGCGGCCTCACGCTCCAAGTGGTCGAACCAGATGACGACGAGGTCGTCGGGCTCGAGCTCGTCCTTGCGCAGCCCGGCTGGGGTGACCAGCAGCCGATCGGCATCGAGCCTGATCGATAGGTTGCCCTCGCCAGCCGAGATGAGACCCCGAGCGCCAAGCCGGCGACCGGCACGGATCAGTCGCTCGGCAGCGTCGGCGGGGGCATCCACCCGCGCATGGTATGCGGCACGGCCGCCTCACGTACCATCGCCGGATGCCCCCGGAGGCGGCCGCCCAGCCGCTCGTCGAGCCAACCGACCGCTCACTCGCCCAGAACCGCGATTTCAAGGTCCTGCTGACGAGTCAGGGCGTCTCGTCGCTCGGCGACGCGGTCAGCTTCACGGCCCTGCCGCTGCTCGTCCTGGCCCTGACCGGGTCGGGCCTCGCGATGGGGTTCGTCGGTGCGCTCCAGACGCTGCCCGATCTCTTCCTCGGCATGGTCGCCGGGGCCATTGCCGACCGGAGCGACCGCAAGCAGATGATGTTCCTGGCCGACCTCGGCCGGGCGGTGCTCACGGCCCTCATCCCCATCTCGGTCGCCCTCGGCGGCCCGACGATGGCCGTCATCCTGCTCGTTGCGGCCCCGACCAGCATCCTCCGCTCGTTCTTCCTGGCCGGCTATACGGCCTCGGTCCCGGCGCTCGTCGGGCGGAGCCAGGTGGGGCGCGCCAACTCCTATTTCGAGGCGGTCTACTCGGCCGGCTACATCGTCGGCCCGGCGATCGCCGGCGTCCTCGCGTCGACCATCGGGCCGGGCCCGACGCTGGCGATCGACGCGCTCTCGTTCGCGCTCTCCGCGGTCGGGCTGTTCTTCGTGCGTCGCGAACTGCGTGCCCCGGTCGATCGCCCACGCCAGCATCTGCTGACCGAGATCCGCGAAGGGATCGACTTCATCGTGGGCATCCCGACGCTCCGGACGGTCATCCTGTTCTGGGGCGCGATCTCGATCCTGACTGCGTCGCTCGTGACGGCCCTGGCCGTCCACGTGACCCGCGACCTCGCCCGACCGCCATCGATCCTCGGGCTGATCCTGGCGGCCTACGGCATGGGGACCGTCGCCGGCTCGCTCGTCACGGCGCGACGCATCGGGCGCGGCCGGATCGCCGAGATCCTGCTCGGCGGGAGTTTCGTCATGGGCCTCGCCCTGATCACCATCGCGGTCTCGGTCGAGATCCCGGTCCAGATCGGTGCTGCGCTGGTGGCCGGCGTCGCGCAGTCGATGGTGCTCGTCACGTACATCACGTTGCGCACCGCGTACTCGCCGGATGAGCTCCTGGGGCGGATCGGCAGTACGGCCCGGACGATCTCGCTCGGGCTCCAGCCGGTCGGCCTGCTGGTCGGCGGTGCCCTCATCGACGCCACGAGCGGCTCGGCGACGATCGGGCTGATCGGGCTGGCGGTCGTGGCGGTCAGTCTGGTCTTCGCGCCGATCGCGGCCATCCGGCGGGCGTCACTCCTGCCGCGCTGAGTCCGTCCCTAGGCGGCGACGGCGATCGGTGCGGCGACCGGCTCCGGCGCGAACTCCACCTCGACCGAGCAGGCCGGGCACTGGAACACGTCGCGATCGGCGACCTCGACGGTGGCCGCTCCGGCGCACCATGGACACTCGACATGCATCATCGCTGCGACTCCAACCTGACGTGTGGGGGATCGATGTCCCGAACCTTGGCGGCCGCTCGTGACAGCTAGCGTGTCAAACCCCGCGATCGAGCTCGCCGGCGTGGTCAAGACGTACGGCCGGACGACGGCCCTCGACGGCCTCGACCTGACCGTCGGCCGAGGCGAGCTCGTCGGTCTGCTGGGACCCAACGGCGCGGGCAAGACGACGACGGTGAAGCTCCTGCTCGGGCTCGCCCGGCCCACCGCGGGCACGGGCCGGGTCCTCGGCGCACCGCTCGGCGATCGGGCGACCCGGGGGGCCATCGGCTATCTGCCCGAGCTCTTCCGATACCAACCCTGGCTCCACGCCCGCGAGGTCCTGGCGCTTCATGCCGAGCTCGCTCGGATCCCCGCCGCCGCTCGCCGCCAAGCGATCGATGAGGCGCTCGACCGGGTCGGGTTGGCCGACCGTGCCGACGACGCGGTCAGCGGCTTCTCCAAGGGGATGCAACAGCGTCTCGGCCTGGGCGTCGCCCTGCTCGGGGAGCCCGAGCTGATCATGCTCGACGAGCCGACCTCGGCGCTCGACCCCGTCGGCCGGACCGATGTCCGGGCCATCGTCCGATCGGCCCGCGATCGCGGTGCGACCGTCATCCTCAACTCGCACCTGCTCACCGAGGTCGAACGGGTCTGCGACCGGGTCGTCATCCTCCACCACGGCCGCGTCGTCGCGGCCGGCTCGCTCGATGAGGTGGTCGCCGCCGACGGAGTCCGACTCCAGGTGACCGACCTCGACGCTGCGGGGCGGACCGCCGCCGCCGCCTTCGGCCCGGTCGTCGTCGACGGCGACTGGCTCACGATCCGGCCGCTCGCCGCGGACCGCGTCCCGGACCTCATCTCGGCCATCGTCGCAACGGGCGGACGGATCCACGCCGTCGAGCCCGGTCGTGGCTCGCTCGAGGCCCGGTTTCTCGAGCTGATCACCGAACAGCCTGGCGACGAGCGATGATCGTCATCGCCCGGCTCACGGTCCGCGAGCTCGTTCGGCGCCGCGTCGTGTGGGTGCTGACGCTCCTGACGATCCTGTCGGTGGCCCTGGTCGCCTGGGGGCTGGATCGACTGGTCTCGCTGGCCCGCGAGAATGGCTCGAACGACCTCGAGATCCAGATCGGTGTCTCACAGGTCCTCATCCTCATCGCCTTCATGTTCAGCTTCGTGCTGGCGATGACGGCCGCCTTCGTCGGCGCGCCTGCGATCGGCGGCGACCTCGAGAGCGGCGTGGCCTACGCGATCCTGGCCCGGCCGCTGCGGCGGGCGGACGTGCTGCTGGGTCGATGGCTCGGTTCGGCGGTCGTGGTCGTCGCCTACGCGGTCGCCTCGGGCCTGCTGGCCATCGCGGCCGCGCGGCTGGTCTCGGGCTACGGCCCGCCCGATCCGCCGCTGGCGGTCGCCTTCCTGGCCGGTGAGTCGCTCGTCCTGCTGACGCTGACCCTCGCCCTCGGGTCGGTGCTGCCCTCCATCGCCGCCGGCGCGATCGCCGTGGTCGGGTTCGGGCTGGCCTGGATGGCGGGCGTGCTGGCCGGGGTCGGCGCCGCGCTCGGCGTCGAGGCGCTCGATTCGGTCGCCCAGGCGAGCCGCTGGCTGCTGCCGACCGACGGGCTGTGGCGTGGCGTCGTCTACGGGCTCGAGCCACCGCTGGTCGTGCTCATCGCCGCCGGCCGGGCGCCGGGTCTCATCGAGGCCAACCCGTTCTACGCCGCTTCGCCGCCGCCGCTCGGCTTCGTCATCTGGTCGGTGCTGTGGATGGCGCTGGTGCTCGGCGGCGCGACGTGGTGGTTCGAACGCCGCGACCTGTGACCGGGGGAGCTCAGCCGCGGTAGCGGAAGCAGCCCGGGAGGTGATCGTCGACCAGCCCGACGCTCTGCATGAACGCGTACACGATGGTCGAGCCGACGAAGCGGAACCCGCGCCGCTTGAGATCCTTCGAGAGCGCGTCCGAGACCAGTGTGGTCGCCGGGATCGAGCCCGGGACGGCGTCGGGCGGCAGGCGGGCCGGGGGCGGCGGGACGCGGTCCGCGAGATAGGCATCGAACGAGCCGAACTCGGCCGAGGTCGCGAGCGATGCCGCAGCGTTGCCGATCGTCGCCTCGATCTTGGCGGCGTTCCGGACGATGCCGGCGTTCGCCATCAGGCGTCCGCGGTCGTCCGGGTCGAAGGCGGCCACGACGCGCGGGTCGAAGCCCAGGAAGGCCGCCCGGAAGGCCGGCCGCTTGCGCAGGATCGTCGACCACGACAGCCCCGCCTGGAACGACTCGAGCACGAGCCGCTCGAACAGCTCGACGTCGTCGTGGCACGGCTGGCCCCACTCATCGTCGTGGTAGGCGACCATCAC
>JBBQVJ010000041.1:0-15918 GCA_038211705.1 Candidatus Limnocylindrales bacterium
GCCTTGACCGCGGCGTCGAGGTCGGTCGGATCGGGGGCCCCGGCTCGTTCCAGCAGGATCCGGGGCCAGGTCTTCGGGGTCTTGAGTAGCGTCACGATGGGGTCACGCCTGGGCCGTGGGCTTGCGGCCGCGCTTGGGCGCGCCGGCCAGCGCGGCGTCGAAGGCGGCCAGGTAGGTCGTCTCGGACGGGCGTTCGCGGTCCACCGCGGCGGCCTGCGCGGTCGCGCTCGCGGGCTCGAAGCGGAGATGGCTGTAGTAGGTGGCGGTGCCGTAGATCATGGCGTACCAGGCGCCCGTGCGTTGGCTGATCCGCTTGAGCGCTGCGACCGGCAGATAGCCATAGGCGGCCTGGGTCGCCTCGAGGATCCTGAGCATCTCGGCCGGGTCGTGATCGAAGTCATCGAGGATCCGGTCGAGCTCGCGGAGGTCGACCGCGGCGAACGGCCGGTAGGCCGGGTCGGGCACCGTCCGGCCCGAGCGCCGCAGCGCCGATTCCTCGCGCCGCTCGCCGTACGTCTCGGGCGGGCCCCAATGGACATGGAAGCGGCCGCGGGTGTCGATGCCGCCCATGTCGATGCACTCGATCGGACAGGCCTGGGCGCACTGGAAGCAGGTCTCGCACTTGAGCGTGCCCCACTCGTCGTAGAGCAGCTGGAGACGGCCGCGGAACTTGTGCGGGACGTCGTTCCGCACGTCGGGGTACTTGATGGTGACCTTGGGCTCGAAGAACCGGCGCAGGGTCAGCGCCATCCCCTTGGCGATGCCGAGACCCGGGACGAGGCTCATCAGGGCCGTACGCTCTTGACGACGACGATGGCGGTGGCGGTCACGAACAGGTTGAGCAGCGACGCCGGCAGCATCCACTTCCAGGCGAAGTCCATCAGCTGGTCGATCCGTACGCGCGGCAGCGTGCCGCGCATCCAGACGAACGTGAACACGAAGACATAGGTCTTGCCCAGGAACCAGAGCAGACCGGCGACCCAGTCAAGGCCGATGTACACCCACGCGAAGATGATGGCCCCGATGAATAGGTTGGCGAGGACGAAACCGCCGATGAGCGCCTGCCAGCCCTTGATCCGCGAGCTTGCGATCCAGATCGGCGCGGCGAACGCCAGGGTCAGGAGGACCGGGATGATGGCGACGCCGAGAAGCACCCCGATGCCGAGGCTGCCCGGATCGAAGGTGAGCGCGACCGGCCACGGCCACGGGAACGGCGCATTCCAGCCGCCGAAGAAGAGCGTGACCGTGAGGGCCGAGATGATGAACACGTTGACGTACTCGGCGAAGAAGAAGAACCCGAAGCGCATGCCCGAGTACTCGGTCGCGAAGCCGGCCACGATCTCCGAGTCGGCCTCGGTCAGGTCGAATGGCGTCCGGTTCGCCTCGGCCGTCGCGGTGATGAAGAAGATGAGGACCGCGAGTGGCTGCTGGAAGACGTACCAGTCGGTGAACCAGCCGGACTGCTGCTGGACGATCTGGTTGAGGCTCATCGTGCCCGCCAGCAGGATCAGCCCGACGACCGAAAGGGTCAGCGGGATCTCGTAGCTGATGACCTGTGCCGCGGCGCGAAGGCCGCCGAGCAGCGAGTACTTGTTGTAGCTCGACCAGCCGGCCATCAACAGCCCGACCACCGACAGTCCGCCGATCGCGAAGAAGTAGAGCAACCCGAGGTTGAGGTCCTGGCCGAACAGCCCCGGCGCGAACGGGATGACCAGCAGAGTCATGACGCTGGCGAGGTAGGTCACGACCGGCGCCCAGGTGAAGACGATCGGGTCGGCGCCGGTCGGGGTGAAGTCTTCCTTCATCAGGACCTTCAGGCCGTGCACGACCGACAGCAGCGATCCGAAGGGACCGACCACGTCGGGCCCGATCCGCAGGTTCATCAGGGCGATGACCTTCATCTCCATTTATATGATCAGGAAGGCGGTCGGGATGGTCATCAGCAGCACGATCGTCACCGCGACCACGAACCGGACGATCGGCAGGTTGTTGGCCAGGATGTCGACGATCGGCCCGCCAAGGATCGCCACGAAGGCGATGAGTCCGATCGTCAGCGCGATCAGGATCGGGATGGCCGTGAAGATGACCTTCCCGGGCAGCGTCAGCCGGTTCCAGGTCTTTCCGACGACGGTCATTTGTCCACGCCGCCCATGATCGGATCGAGACTGGCCATGATGGCCATCGTGTCGGCGATCAGATGGCCGGGTGTCATCAGCCCAACCGCCTGGAGGTGGATGAACGACGGGTCGTGGATCCGCATCCGGAACGGCTGGTCGGTGCCGTCGCTGATGACGTAGGTCGAGTACTGGCCGCGCGGGCCCTCGACCGCACCGTAGGCTCGGCCCGGGCGCGGGCGCATGAGCCGCGGCAACTTGGCGATGACCGGTCCATCGGGCATGTTGTGCAGGCACTGGTCGATGATTCGCAGGCTCTGCTTGATCTCGTCCATGCGCAGCAGGTAGCGGGCCAGGCAGTCGCCCTCGGAGCGGGTCGGGATGTCGAACTCGAGCTCCGGGAAGACGCTGTAGGGGTGTGCCCGACGGATGTCGAATGGGACGCCCGTCGCCCGCAGGTTCGGGCCGGTCATCACCATCCGCAGCGCGGTCGCGGTGTCGATCGTGCCCAGCCCCCGCATCCGCCGGACGAAGATCTCGTTCTCGTTGAGCAGCGCGTTGCCCGAATCGATCTGTTCGGTGGCCTTGCTCATCCAGTCGCCGAGCCGACTCATGAACTCGTGGTTGAGGTCGCCGTTGACGCCACCGATCCGGAAGTAGTTGAACAGCATCCGCTGTCCGGTCAGCGCCGCCAGCATGTCGACGATCTCGTCGCGCTCGATGAACGACCACAGGATCGGCGTCAGCCCGCCGAGGTCGAGCGCCATCCAGCCGAGGAACAGGGCGTGGCTGGCGATGCGGTTGAGCTCCGACGAGAGGACCCGGATGTATTCGGCCCGGCGCGGCACCTCGACATCCATCAGCTTCTCGAACGCGAGCACTGGCGCCCACTCGTTGAACAGCGAGCTGACGTACTCGAGCGGGTCCGTGTAGCAGATGGCCTGGTGGTAGTCGGCGTTCTCGCACAGCTTCTCGACGCCGCGGTGGAGATAGCCCAGGACCGGATCGAGGTCGACGACCTTCTCGCCGTCGAGCTTGAGGACGACGCGCAGGACGCCGTGGGTCGAGGGGTGCTGCGGCCCCATGTTGATGAACATCTCGCCGTCACCGAGCGTGTAGAACTCCGCCTCGCGCTCGGTCCGCGGTGGGTAGGGCGGGACCGGCTCGAAGACGCCGAGCTCGCGGTCGAGCGTGACCCTGGGATCGTCGGTGGACTGGTGGGCTTCGCTGACGGGCATGGGTCTCGGGCTCCGGATCAGCCCGGCGTGCGGCGCACCAGCGCCGTCGTCGGGGCGTTCGTCGGGGACTGGGTGCGTTCCATCGGCCGGACGCCGCCGCCGGGCGAGCGCGCGGCGTCGTCGGCCAGGTAGAAGTCCTTGCGCAGCGGGAAGCTCCGGTAGTCGGGCGGCATGTAGATCCGGCGCAGGTCGCGGTTGCCCTCGAAGATGATGCCGAACATGTCGTACGCCTCGCGCTCCATCCACTCGGCACCCTTCCACAGGAAGGTGACCGACGGGGCGCGCGGGTCGTCGCGCGACAGGTCCACCGCGGTGACACGCAGCCAGTCTGGTGTCGTCTCGCTCCACAGGTGGTACACGACCTGCATGACCTCGCCGGTATCGACACCGGCCAGATCGCTCAGGAACTGGAAGTGGAAGGCGGGCTCGTCATGGAGCGCGCTGAGCACGGAGACCACGTCGCCGGCAGCGATCCGGATCTCGGTCTCGTCGTACCGCTGGCGGACCGGACCGGTCAGCTGCGCGGCGAAGCGACCCTCGAGGCGCTCCTTGAATTGGCGATCCACGCCTAGACGTCCTCGGGCACGGTCGGGCCGATCGCCCGGTCCGGCCAATGGCCGCGCCGGTCCTTGATCAGCTGCTGGAGCTTGAGCATCCCGTAGATGAGGCCCTCCGGCCGGGGCGGGCAGCCCGGGACGTAGACGTCGACCGGCATCACGCGGTCGATCCCCTCCACCGTGGAATAGCTGCGCTTGTAACGACCGCCAGAACACGTGCAATCGCCCAGCGCCACGCACCACTTCGGCTCCGGCATCTGCTCCCACAGGCGGACCAGCGGTCCGGCCATCTTGGTCGTCAGCGTGCCGGCCACGATCAGCACGTCGGCCTGGCGTGGGCTGGCCCGGAATGGGAACATCCCGAACCGGTCCATGTCGTTCTTGGAGGTCGCCGCCGACATCATCTCGATGGCGCAACAGGCCAGCCCCGACAGGAGCGGCCACAGGCTGTTCATCCGGATCAGATCCAGGACGTAGTCGGCGCGGGTCGGGATGACCTCGAGCACGCCGCCCCAGCGCGCGTCGTCGCGCCGTCCCAGTCCGCTCGCCTCGAACTCGCGCAGGTGGTCGATCTCGGTCGGTCGGCCGCCGTCGTAGGCTTCCGGGTCGGCTGCCTGCCAGAGCGTGTTGGGGACGATGATCGGGCTGATGAGCTCGGTCGCTTCGTTCGCCACGGCTGGCAGGTCCCTGCCGGGGGCAGGCATCGCGCCCTTGGCCACGTCGGCCTTCACCGCCATGTCAGGGCTCCCTTGCGCCATGCGTAGGCGAGACCGAGCAGGAGGATGGCCACAAAGATGAACATGCTCACCAGGCCGCCCAGCAGCAGGCTGTCGAAGGCGAGCGCCCACAGATAGATGAACACGACCTCGATGTCGAAGGCCACGAACAGGAGCGCGTAGATGTAGAACGACAGCCCGAACCGGCCGTGGGTGTCGCCGAAGGTGTCGATGCCGGATTCGTAGGGCAGGCCCTTGTGCTCGTCACCGCGATGGCGGTGCGAGATGAGCCATGCGGCGCCGATCGTCAGAAAGACGAACGACACGCCCGCGAAGGCGAACCCCACGACATACCAGATGCCGGTCAATCGAACTCCCTTCGAGCGGCGCGCCTGGGCCGGCGCCGCTGGTCCGAGGATCCCTGTGGAGCGCGCAGACGTACCCGAAACGGGCGTCTGACCCTGAGGGCATTCTAGCAGTGGGAGCGCAGCGGGCGGGCGGACCGAGGGGGTCCTGCCGAGGTGATGTCGGGGAGCGGCGCGCGCCGAGCGCGCGTGCAGGTTCGCGCGCCACTCCCCGTCAGGTCGTGCCCGACCATGGCGAATCGTGCGGTGCCGCCCCCTCGAGCGGCAATAGGTGCATCGCCCTATCCAGCGGTCCGGTCCGGTGCGGTCTGGTGCGGTTCTTGGACGGGTCGTCGGCGCGATCGGGCGAGACGGTATCCCAGGCCGAGCGGGCTCTGGCCGGCCGGCCAGCCGCGCCCGAAGGCCACGACCCGGAACCGGCCCATGGCGGCCGGGTCGAGCAGCCGCATGAGGGCGGACCGGACCGCGAGGTACGCTTCGATCGTCGTCGTCGGGTCGGCCTGGATCGCCTGGAGGAGACCCTCGGTCCCGAGGCCGACCAGGTACTCCGCCTGGGTCGTGGTCCCGAGGTGGTCGAGACCGGCCGCCGCCGCCGCCCGTTCGACCGCCGTGACATCGACGTGGGCGGTCAGGTCCTGCCGACCGACGTGGCGATACGGATCGTCGTGGACGCGATGGCGCAGGTAGGCGCGCAGGGTGCCCACGGGGCGGCGGCCCGGGTCGTACAGCTCGCGCGCCGCATAGCCGTAGTCGATGAGCAGCAGGACGCCACGACCGAGGCCGGCCGCCGCCTCAGCCAGCCAGCCATCGACGGCCAGGCAGATCTCGCCGCGCTGGCCGTCGACCAGGGCGACCTCCTCGGCCGCGAGTCGAGCCGCCAGGTCGGGGGTGGACGGTGCCGCCTCGATGTCGACGAACGCGTCGTCGCGCCAGCCGACCATCACCTCGCGCAGGACGCCGTCGCGTGCGACCACCCGGTGGGTCGGCAGGGCATCGATGACCTCGTTGCCGAGGATCAGTCCGGTGATCGCGGGATCGCCGGGGTCGGGTGGCGGTCGGAGGGCGCCGTCGTGGCCGCCCGCCGCGAGCCGCTCCGCGATGGTGTCGAGACGGCGTGACTCGATCTCGATCGGCTGATAGCGCAGCACCGTCCGGAGGTCGGGTCGCTCATCGGCGACGCCGTCGAGGATCGCGCTGGCGAGCGCGCCGGTGCCCGCGCCGTACTCGCGCAGGACGAACGGATCCGGGTGGTCGAGCCGGTCCCACGCATCGGCGACGGCCCGCCCCAGCGCGGCACCGAAGATCGGGTGGGCTTCAGGGGCGGTCAGGAAATCGCCCTCGCGGCCGGGTCGCGCCGCCTCGGCCCGATAGTAGCCACCGGCCGGGTCGTAGAGCGCGAGGTCCATGAATCGGGCGAAGGTGATTGGGCCGTCGCGCTCGATCTCGGCCCGGATGCGGGCGACGAGATGCTCGTCCTGGCCGACGGCTTCGAGGTCGGGTGCGGGATCCCGGCGAAGCCCCGGGGTCACGTCCATCGCGCGGCCCGCGGCGGTCGGCCAACGACCAGCCGGACGCCCGGGCCGACGAGCGTGTGACCGCCGAGCAGGATCGGGGTCGGCGCGGCCACGACCGAGGCCGTGAGCTCGCGCAGCCAAGGGTCGGCGATCCGGTCGGCGAGCAGCAGGTCGGACGCGAAGCGGTCCTCGGCCGCCGGCCAGCCACGCTCGTCGGCGCCGGCGCGGTGCGCCATCAGGACGCGGCTGTCGACGATGGCGGCGTCGCCGAGGCGCGCGAGATGGTCGCCGAGGGACCCCGGGCCGTCGCGATCGAGCATTGCCCCGATGACCGACGCCGGCGGCCGCTGGCCCGCGGCACTCGTGCGCAGACCACGCTCCTCGACGATCGCCCGTGTCCGCGACGTGGTCGAGCGTTCGAGCCAGGCGAGGGTCGACGCCGAGGTGCGGCCGGCGATGATGAGCTCGGCGCGCGGGTCCGCGGCGATGCCCCGGATCGCGGCGATGGCAGTGGCGACCGGGCCGAGGTCGATCCCGCGCTCTGCGGCGGCCTCGGCCCGTCCCGACCCGCCGACTGGGCCGATAAGGACGAGATCGATCGGCCCGTCGACGTCGATGGCGAGCCGCCAGCGGCGCCGCAGGTCCGAGACGGCGTAGCCGGCCACGTCCTGGAGCCAGCGCGGCAGCCCGTTGTCACCGCTGAGGTCGGGGATGGCCGGCAACGTCTCGATCCGCGCGATCGCCACGATGTCGGCCGAGAAGCGGTTGTTGGTGAGCGCCAGGCGGTCCGTGCGGGCGGCGGCCGCCACGAACGCGCGGCGATCGGCCACCGTCGCAAGCGGGATCGAGCCGGAACCGACGACGACGAGGCCACCGGACGATCGATGCGCCACGAGGTCACGGAGTCGGGCCCCGAACGATCGATCGTCGGGCGGACCCCCGACGATGGTCACGTCGTCGGCGCCGGCGGCGAGGAAACCGCGCCGATGTCGCTCGGCCAGGCTGGACCGAGCCTCGGTGACCCAGCGCGCGATCGGTCCGGCGTCCGGTGCCGACGACGGATGGAGGATTCGGACGGCGACCGGCGGCATCGGTCGAGTCTAGCCGGGCTCGTCCGGCCGTCCGTGCTTGCACCGATACTGGGGCGATGACCGACCGACGCGTCCGGGCGTATCTCGGGCTGGGGGCCAACCTCGGCGAGGCCGAGGCGACGCTGTCCGAGGCGGTGGCCGCCGTCGCAGCCGTCCCCGGTGTGCGGCTTCGCGGCGTCTCCCGGCTCTATGCGACCGATCCGGTCGGGGTGACGGATCAGCCCGAGTTCCGTAACGCCGTGGTCGCCATCGAAGCCCCGGCCGGCCCCGAACTCGAAAGGGGAGCCGTGGCCCTGCTGGCTGCGCTCAAGGGGCTCGAACGCGAGTTCGGTCGGCGGGCGGGGCGGCGCTGGGGTCCGCGCGAGCTCGATCTCGACCTGCTGGTATTCGGACGAGCCCGGATCTCGGTCGAGCGACCGCCGGCCGCACGGTCGATCGATGCCGAGACGGATCCCGCCAAGGCATCGAAGCTGCTCGAGGTCCCGCACCCGGCGGCCGCGACGCGCCTGTTCGTGCTGGCGCCATTGGCCGACCTCGCGCCACGACTTGTGCCGCCCGGTTGGCACGAGGCCGTGGAGACCACCCGTCGGCGGCAGGCCCGGATCGAGGGGGAGAGCGCCGTCCGGCCGATCGGGACCTGGGATCCGGCCGCCGGGCGCTGGCGGCCGGTCAAGACGGCCGAAGGCGGGGGAGACGTGACCTAGTCGCAGCCGCCCAGCCACCGTCAGATATTCCTGGGAGGACTGGTAGTCAAGGACCAACGCGGCTCCGAGCCGATGATGAGCGTCGGCGGTTTGCCAGATATTCACGAGCGAGTCATCTGACGAGATCGGGGCCCGTTTCGTTGACTACCAGTCCCTGCACGCATATCTGACAGTGCCGAGGGCACCACTGACCGGGGACCTCAGCCGAGATACCGCGTCGGCAGCTCCGTCTCCACGGCGTCGCCGGCGGCTCCTCGCTCGATGCGGTAGCCGCGCGCCTCGGGTCTCGACGCAACGACCTCGGCGAGCTCCGTGTCCCGGAAGACCAGTGCCGCACCGTCGTCCGCCGCGTACCCGGCCGGCAGCGCGCCCTCGGCGACCATCCGCTGGTAGGTCGGCCGGCGCGTCGGCTCGCCGTCGTAATGCGGTGAATGGCTGCCGGGCAGGAAGCCCAACCCCGCCGACAGGGCCGCCAGAGGCCCGAACGAATCGGTCGTCCCGGTCTCGAACCAGCACAACGACCGGGCCGACAGCCCGGTCAGCACGATGCCCGACTCCCAGGCCCGTCGCAGGACGCGATCGACGCCGTGGACGCGCCAGATCGCGAGCATGTTCTCCGTGTTGCCGCCGCCGACATAGATGACGTCCTGGTCGAGCAGGAACGTCTCGAGGTCCGGTTCCGTGCGGATGAAGAGCGCGAGATGGCTCGCCTCTGCGCGTCGGGCGAAGGCCGCGTAGAACGACGCCATGTAGCCCGGCGAATCGCCGCTGGCCGTCGGCAGGAAGCAGACGCGCGGCCGCTCACGACCGCGCGCTGTCCGTGCCAGGTCCAGGACGTGATCGTCGAGGAGCGGGACCTCGGGTTCCATCGAGAAGCCGCCGCCGCCCATCGCCACGATGATCCGGTCGGTCACTGCGAGGCGACCCGGAAGCCGATGTGCTTGTCGCCGTAGGTCGGCGGGTCCTCGTAGTGCCGATAGGCTGAACGCGCGACGAACTCGTTGCTGCCCCACCAGCCGCCCTTCTCGACCTTGACCTCGCCGCTGGCCGGCCCGTTCGGGTCGTCGGTCGGGCTGCTGGCGTAGTAGTCGACCCCGAGCCAGTCCGAGACCCATTCCATGGCGTTGCCGGCCATGTCCTGCGCGCCGACCCAGCTCGCGCCGTCCGGATAGCTCCCGACCAGCTTGGGTCCGACGCTGTTGATGACGTTGGCCCGCTCGACGTCGTAGACGTCGCCCCACGGATAGACCCGCGAGTCGGGCCCGCGCGCCGCGAACTCCCACTCGGCCTCGGTCGGGAGGCGGCCCGCTCGCCACGCCGCGTGGGCCTCCGCCTCGTACCAGGTGATGCACATGCGCGGGTGCTCGGGGACATCGCCCTGGCAGTGGAGCGGCAGCTGGGCGGCGTCCTCGCCGGCGAGCCAGGCCCAGCCGGCCTCGGACCAGAGGGCCTGGGTCGTGTACCCGCCAACGTCGACGAATGCGGCGAAATCGGCGTTGGTGACCTCGTTGGTGTCGATCCAGTAGCCCTTGTCGATTCGGACCTGGTGGGCCGGGACCTCGCTGGGGAACTCGCCGGCGACCCACGGAGGCGGTCCGGCCGCCCTGAGTGCCGCGACGTCGGTCTTGTCGGTGCCCATCGTGAAGGTGCCGGGCGGCACCCAGACCTGGTCGATCCCGAAGGTGTCGACTCGGGTTTCGCCGGCCGCCTGACCATTCGATGCGACCGAGGTCGGTGCCACGGACGCGAACGGACTCGGTACGTCCGAGGCGACCGCCGACGCGCCGGCGGTCGGTGACGCGATGCCGCCGACCGACGGGATCGGCGCGGTCGCCGAGCCATCGTCGCCACAGGCGACGACCGAAACGGCCAGGACGATCATCGCGCCAAGGCGACGGAGCGGGCGGGGTCGGAACTCGTGCATCGGCAGATGCTACCCTCCGCTCGCCCGGACCAACCAGCCGCGGAGGCGCCCATGACCTCGAACGGCCGTGCCGGGGACGCCCGCCGCCCCGCCGACCGACCGGATCTCGCCGACGCCCAGGCCCGCGATGCCGCCGACCCGCTGACCCCCCTGCGTGATCGGTTCCTGATCCCGACCGCGCCCGATGGGACCCCGGCCGTCTATCTCGCCGGGCAGTCGCTCGGGCTCCAGCCGCGGACCGTCCGCGCGGCGATCGAGCGCGAGCTCGAGGCCTGGGAGCGCCTCGGCATCGAGGCCTGGTTCGATCCGGCCCTGCCGTGGTTCACGCTCGATGCGACGCTGCGCGAGCCGATGGCACGGATCGTGGGTGCCCGCCCCGAGGAGATCGGGTTGATGCACAGCCTGACCGTCGACATCCACCTGCTGCTGACCTCGTTCTATCGTCCTACGGCGCGGCGGTCGGCGATCCTGACCGATGGCCCGCTGTTCCCGTCGGACCGGCATGCACTGACGAGCCATCTCGCCGCACGCGGTCTGGATCCCGAGCGGCACCTGATCGTCGTCGGGCCTCGGGCCGGCGAGGCCACGCTCCGGATCGAGGACCTCGAGTCCGCCATCGCCGATCGCCGGGACGAGATCGCCGTCGTCTTTCTCGATGGCGTCAACTACGCGACTGGCCAGGCGTTGGACATCGGGCGACTGACCGCGGGCGGTCACGAGGCCGGCGCGATGGTCGGCTGGGATCTCGCCCATGCGGCCGGCAACATCGAGCTCGCGCTCCACGATGACGACGTCGACTTCGCGGCGTGGTGCACCTACAAGTACTTGAACGGCGGTCCGGGCGCCGTCGGTTCGATCTTCGTCAACGAGCGCCATGGCGACGATCCGTCGCGACCGCGGCTGGCCGGCTGGTGGGGGATCGATCCGGAGGGCCGCTTCGATCCCGTCGGGCCGTTCGTCCCGGCTCGCGGCGCGGCCGGCTGGGCGACCTCAACCACGTCGATCCTGGCCCTCGCGCCGGTCGCCGCCTCGCTGGCGATCTTCGACGAGGTCGGGATGCCGGCGCTCCGGGCGCGCTCGGTGGCGTTGACCGGATATCTCGAGGGCCTGCTCGACGACCTCGCGATCGAGGTCATCACCCCGCGCGAACCCCTGGCCCGGGGTGCGCAGTTGTCACTCCGGTTCGCGGACGCCGGATCCACGCTCGAGTGGTTGGCGGCGAATGGCGTCTTCGCGGACTACCGGGCGCCCGACATCATCCGCGTCGCGCCGATCCCGCTCTACAACACCTTCGAGGACGCTTGGCGCCTGGCCGAACTCCTGCGCGAGGTCGGGGCGCGGGACTGACGATCGAAGGGAGCCGTCAGGCGGCGCGGCGCCGGCCGACTGGCGAGGGAACCGTCAGCCGAAGCGGGCCCGCAGCCGCGGCAGGATCAGCTCGGCGTAGCGGGCGATCGCGGCTTCCTGGTCATTGCCCGGGAAGTGGAAGACGAGGTGGTCAAAGCCGTAGTCGACGTACGTTGCGATCTGCTCGACGTGCTCGTCGGGGTCGGACGACACGAGCCAGCGGCGGTAGGCGACATCCTCGACGGTCTTGGCCAGCCGTTCCATCTCGCGCGGATCCTCGACGCCCACCTTCTGGTCGCCGGACAGTGCCAGGGCCGCCCAGATCTTGGTGTCCTCCATCGCCCGCTCGCGATCGGTGTCGAAGCTGACCTTCATCTCGATCATCCGGCCCAGCGCGGACGGGTCGCGGCCGGCCTTCTCGGCACCTTCGACGACGGCCGGCAGGAGCGTGTCGGTGTAAAGCTCGGAACCCTTCCCCGAGGTGCAGATGAGCCCGTCCCCGATGCGCCCGGCGAGGCGCGCCGCGGCCGGACCGGAGGCCGCGATGTAGACCGGGACGGGCGTCCCGGGGCGGTCGTAGATGGTGGCGTTGCGGGTCCGGTAATACTCGCCCTCGAACGTCACGAAGTCCTCGCGGAAGAGCTGCCCGATCAGCGTCACCGATTCCCTGAGCCGCGCGAAGCGCTCGCTCTGCTCCGGCCACTCGATGCCGACCGGGATCTCGTTCAACGATTCGCCGGTCCCCACCCCCAGGATGACCCGGCCGGGTGCGAGGCAGCCGAGCGTCGCAAAAGCCTGGGCGACGACCGCCGGGTTGTAGCGGAACGATGGCGTCAGGACGCTCGTGCCGAGCGTCACGCGTTCGGTCGCCTGGGCGGCCGCGCCGAGCCAGACCAGGGCGTTCGGGGCGTGCCCGTCGGTGTGTCGCCAGGGCTGGAAGTGATCGCTCGTCCAGACCGACTCGAAGCCGGCCCGCTCGGCGGCGACGGCGAGGTCGAGCAGCCGCCGCGGCGGGAACTGTTCGGCCGAGTCCTTGTAGCCGAGGGTCAGGCCCATCGTCTCCCCTAGAGTCTGACGCGCGGCGGGCTGTCGCGATCGAACATGTGGACGGTGTCGACGAAGCGGACCTGCTTGGCCTGGTAGGCCATGACCAGCGAATGGGTCCGCGCGCCGCCACCGAAGAAGCGGACGCCCTGGAGCAGGTCGCCGGCGGTCACCCCGGTGGCGGCGAAGACGAGGTTCTCGCCGGGGGCCAGGTCCTCCGTCAGATAGACACGTTCCTCGTCGCCGTGGCCCATCCGCGAGCCACGCTCGCGCTCCTCGTCGCTGCGGTACCGGAAGCGGGCCTGGATCTCGCCACCGAGACAGCGCAGGGCGGC
The DNA here is from genome assembly GCA_038211705.1 of Candidatus Limnocylindrales bacterium. Lineage (GTDB taxonomy): Bacteria > Chloroflexota > Limnocylindria > Limnocylindrales > CSP1-4 > SPCO01. The sequence continues at coordinate 12,950 of JBBQVJ010000041.1, forward strand.
CGCGGTGATGACGCCCTCGGGCGCGCCACCGATGCCCATCACCGCGTGGACGCCGGTGCCCGAGACCGCGCACGAGATCGCCGCCGAGAGGTCGCCGTCGCCGATGAGCTTGATCCGGGCGCCGGCCTGGCGGACCTCACCGATCAACGCGTCGTGGCGCGGCCGCTCGAGGATGACCACGGTGATATCACCGACCTTCCGGCCGAGGGCCTTGGCGATGCGTCCGAGGTTTTCGGTCGGGGTCAGCCGGATGTCGACCTGGCCGGCCGCGACAGGCCCGACGCACAGCTTGTCCATGTAGGTGTCCGGCGCGTGGGTCAGCCCGCCGGCCTCTGACGCGGCGAGGACCGTGATCGCCCCGGCCTGCCCGTGGGCGACGAGGTTGGTGCCTTCCAGTGGGTCGACCGCGATGTCGACCCGGGGCACATCCTCGCGATCGGCCCCGGTCCGGCCCACCCGCTCACCGATGTAGAGCATCGGGGCCTCGTCGCGCTCACCCTCGCCGATGACGATCCGACCGGCGAAGTCGATCTCGTCCATGGTCCGGCGCATCGCCTCGGTGGCGGCGGCATCGGCCGCGTCCTTCTCTCCCCGGCCCATGAACCGGGCCGATTCGATCGCGGCCGCCTCCGTCACGCGGATCATCTCGAGCGCAAGAAGCTGTTCCATCAGGTCAGTCTCCGGGGCTGCGAGGCGCGCATCAGTGCCTGAAATGCCGGCGACCCGTGAACACCATCGCCAGGTGGTGGCGATCGGCGACTTCGATCGCCATCTCGTCCCGGATGGAGCCCCCCGGCTGGATGATCGCCGTCACGCCGGCGCCCGCCGCGGCCTGGATGCCGTCTGGGAACGGGAAGTAGGCATCCGAGGCGAGGACCGACAGCCGAGCCCGATCGCCCGCCCGCCGGACCGCGATCTCGACCGACACCTGGCGACTGGCCTGGCCCGCCCCGATCCCGACCGTCGCGCCATTGCGGGCGAGGACGATCGCGTTCGAGCGCACGTGGCGCACCGCGCGCCAGGCGAACAGGAGATCGGTCAGCTCCTCGAGCGTGGGTCGCCGCACCGTGACGACCTGGAGCCGGCCGCGGTCGAGACCGAGCTCGTCCAGGCTCTCGACCAGCAGGCCGCCGGCCACCCGCTTGAAATCGAGGCTGGCGATGCCGTAGTCGCGCATCCCGTCGGTCGGATCGGGCGGGATGGCCAGCAGCTCGAGCCCGGGTTTGCCGCGCAGGATGCCGATGGCCGACTGGCTGAAGCCGGGCGCGACGACGGCCTCGTACGAGTTGGCGGCGATCTCGCGCGCGGTCGCCCCGTCAAGCTCGCGATTGACCCCGACGATCCCGCCAAAGGCCGCCACCGGGTCGGTCTCGAGGGCATGCCGGTAGGCCTCGACCAGCTCGTCGTGCGACGCCAACCCGACCGGGTCGGTGTGCTTGACGATGGCCACGGTCGGCGCCGTGTAGTCGCGGGCGATCCGGTACGCGGCATCGGGGTCGAGCAGGTTGTTGAACGAGGGCATCTCGCCCTGGAGCCGGGTCGCGTCGGCGAGGGTCCCGCTGCGGTGCGTCGTCTCGCGGTAGAACGCGGCGCGCTGGTGCGGGTTCTCGCCATAGCGCAGGTCGTCGACCTTCTGGAGGACGAGGGCCAGGTGGCGCGGGAAGGTGTTGCCTGAGATCTGGTTGAGGTAGGCCGCGATCTCCGCGTGGTAGGCGGCGACCGTGCTGAACGCTTCGGCCGCGAGCTTGGCCCGCAGCTCGGGACTGACCACGCCGAGCTCGCGCAGCTCGGCCGTGACCTGCTTGTAGTGACCAGGATCGGCGATCGCCGCCACCCCGGCCGCGTTGCGCGCCGCGGCGCCCAGGAGAGCGGCACCCGCGACATCGATCATCTCGATCGCCTCGTCGATGCCGACCAGCTTGACGCCGATGGCCGGTGCGAACGGCTTGACATTGACGACCACGAGATCGATCAGGCCGATGCCCTGCGCCCGCAGCTCCTCGATCTGGGCCGGGACGTCACGGCGGGCCAGGATACCGGCGTAGACCGCGTGATGGAAGGTCTTGACCTGGCCGCCGACGTCGGGCTCGCCCTGGGTCAAGGCGCTGACGGAATTGACCTCCACACCCTCGGCCGCAAGGGCATCGCGGGTGCCGTCGGTGGCGTAGACCTCGATCCCGAACCCGAGCAGGTCGCGGGCGAGTTCGACGATGCCGTCCCGGTTCGCGACTGACAGCAGGGCTCGCACCCGTGGGCTCCTCCGATCGGGGTGGTCTGCGGTCGCGTCAGGGGCGGGTCGCGAGGTCCCCAGACGGTCGCGACCGCGCCGCACCATTCGAGCCGAGTATACCGCCTGACATGGCATACTCCGGTGGCCCATCCACACGCGAACACGAGGTCGGCACGTGACGCTCCTCCCCTGGGAGTATCTCTTCGTCCCGTTCAACAGCGATAACTTCCCGGACGTCTTCCACCCGACCTGGATCGCGTCGCTCGTCCTGCTGGTCGTCCTGATCGTCCTGTACAACGTCCGGACGCGAGCGCTCCACCGCCATGACGTCTACATCGAGATGTGGGAGTGGCTGTGGTGGACCGGGCTGATCACCTTCAGCATGATCATCATCGAGTCGCTCTTCGTCTTCGACTACCTGCTGGTCCTGTTGACCGAGATCATCGGCCTGGGGGCGCTGGTCTGGATCCGGTTCCTGCGGTTCCCGCCGTTCTTCGCCGCTCACGAGCAGCGCCTCGCCAAGGAGCGCTACTTCACCAAGCAGAAGTACGCCGACCCGGAGGCGACCATCCGAAAGCGCGGCGGCCGCCAACAGCAGCGCCCGAAGCGACGACGGCGCTAGGGCCTGGACCGGGGTGCCCATCGAGATCCGCCGCTTCGGCGTCGGGAATCGACGCCCGGACGGCCCGATCGGCTCGGTCGGGCTGACCGGCCAGGTCCTCCACTCGGATGGTCGCGG
>JBBQVJ010000042.1:0-15890 GCA_038211705.1 Candidatus Limnocylindrales bacterium
TGTTCTGCATGGCATGAGCCTCCTGATGACCAAGGATGCCCGCGACGTCAACGCGTTCGTGCCACAACGGGCGGCGGGACGGGTACAAGGGCGCGACAGCTTCGGGCTCGCGAGTCGGCGATCGGTCCCGGCGTCCGGTCAGGCCGGGCACACGACGAGGGCGAGGTACCTCGGCTCGAGCCTGGTCGTCAACGTAGGCCAATGCGCGGCTGACGGCCCGAGCGCATCCGGAAGGCGACGCCGACCGCGATCGCCACCGCCAGGACGAGGAGCAGGCCGGCTGCCCCGATCGGGATCGCATCGATGGTGCCAGTAGCTGATGTCGACTGCTCATTGCCGGACGCGGCGCGGCCCGGGGTGCTGGCCACGGGCGCCGCGACAGCCACAGGGCCATTCGAAGGACCTGGTGTCGGCGGCTCGAGGCTCGGGGTCGGAATCGGGGTCGGGGATGGCGTCGGAGTCGGCGTCGGGGTCGGTGTCGGTGTCGGCTTCGCGGTCGGCTTCGGTGTTGAGACGACCGCTTTGGCTGCGACGACCACCGGTTGCACCGAGACCCATCGCCCCTCCCAGGCCATTCGCACCTTGGCGTAGTGCCACGGCGTGAAGAAGCCCTTGAGCTGGCTCGGCGTGAGCTTCCTGTCGGGTCGCATGTCGTAGCCATAGGTCCGGCTCTGGAGTCCCCACAGCGGCCCGACGACACGGACGCTGGTGACCTTGAAGGCATTGGTCCGGGCCGGGTCGGCAGTGGCCGTGAAACCGGTCAGGACCCATGCGTGGTTGCCTCTCGAGACGGTGATGGCGACCGGCAGGTTCGTCACCCGCAGGTTCGTGACCGCCGAGCGCAGCGCCGAATCGAAGCTCCGGCTCTGGACCAGCCGATAGCGGCTGTCGACGTAGTGCCGCAATCCGGCTGTCCAGCCGGCGGGGTCGACGCCGTCCGAGACGGGGATGCGATAGCGGTTGTGCGCCCGCATGTAGTCGAAGTAGCGGGCCTGGCTCGCCTTCGTGTGGTCGGCCTGATGATCGACGATGTTGCGGATGATCTGGATATCGGCGGCGGTGCACCACAGCCAAGACTTCTGCGTCGTGAACACGCCGGATCGATAGAGATCCACGCCGCCGGTCCAACGCGACAGGGCGGACACGTCGGCGCCGGGCACCGCAAGGCGGCCGGTGACGAGGATCGCGGCGATGATCGCGGCGAGTCCGAGGCGGAACATCGGTCGGCGCTGGCTGGATCCGGGCATGGGCCTATGGTTGCCCGATTCGGAGGATCGCGCCAGGTTGGTGGTCGGCGGACGGCGGCGTGTGCAGGCCCGTCGGGGTCCCGGCCGCCCAGGTCCCGACTTCCCAGTCCCGTTGTCGAGCCCGGTCGCCCAGCCCGGTTGTCCAGCCCGGCCGCCAGCCCGGTTGTCAAATATGGATGGACGGACTCTTAGGCCGTGTTTCAGGCCGATCTGACGACTCGGCAGCCCCCCGAGGACCACCGCTGAGCGTGGATCCGAGCACGAGGATCTCCACGGACGCTGGAATGCCTGACTACCAGTCCCGGGACACATATCTGACGGATTCCCGGGTCGGTTCCTGCCAGAACCACGCCCTGTGGGTAGGTGGCAGGATCTTGCGCGGGGTCGCGACTGACCAGCGCGGGATCGCGACTGACCAGCGCACGCGTCAGATCGGCTCGGCTCGGCTCGGCGCGATCCCCCGTGAGCGAGAAGAGGCTGACGAGAGCGCCGGCGCGCTGCCAGCCACGGACCGTCAGGGACTCGCGATCGCGACTGCCATCGGAGGCGACGCCGAGCGGCGGGACGTCGCCGAGCTCCTATTCGGCGTGTCGCACGATCGCGACGGTCGGCAGCACACGCGCACCGTACCATCCACGCGATGTCGATCGAATCGGTCCTCGCGCTAGGGCTCTGCGTGCTGTCGCTGGTCCTCCTCGTCCGGCTCGCGCCGAGCGCCGTCCGGAGCTGGCAGATCTACTCGGGCACGGGGCACCGCCACCAGGAGGACGCCGGCGATCGGGCACCGATGACCCCGTCCGGGATCGAGGATCGGATGAGGGTGCTGGCAGCCTCCGGATACCGGCCGATCGGTGTCACCCGTGTTGACCTGCCGGTGGGCGAACGGTTCGCCTGGATCGTCGCGGCCGATGACGGCGAGTCGTACGGGATGCTGGTCGGCGGTCTCGGCGGCGTCGCGATGACCGGGTCTACTCGGCCTGGTCAGATGGGACGTGGCTTGGCACGTACATCCGCGCGGTATGCCGATCGATCGTGGCGGCCTTCAGATCCGGGTCGTACCAACCAGCCTGGATGCGACCGTCGCCGGAGCATCGCGCCGGACTCGCGCGCCTCGTGCCTGTCGATGCACGCCCGCGTCAAGTCCGGACGCTGGCGGACATGCTGGCCTGCGACCTCGATTACCGCCGGCGCTTCGCCGGGTGGACCCTGCGACAGCTGACCGTACGGAACCTCCTGCCGGCACTCGTCGCGGCTGCGACCCTGATCGTCGCCGTGCCCTGCGGTTCTGACCTGGCGGTAACTCAGAGGGATTCGGGGCACGGTCAGCGGCTGATCGACACCGGCGTCGCCGACTTGGTGGCGAAGGCCCACAGGACGAGGTCGTGCCGCACGCCAAGCGAGTCCACGATGATCAGGGTGGCGCCGGCCGCCGTCTCGTGCCGACCGCGGGTGTCGCTGACCACGAACCGCCCGCGCCCGAGGTTGCGGATCCGGACATCCGCGTCGCGGGGCCGGGCGGCGATGAGCCCGGTAACCCGCTTCGTGCCCGGATCGCGGACGAACTTGATGCCGAGTGTCGATCCATGGCCGAGGTTGGCGTTGTGGACGACGTCCATGACCGCCAGGACGTAGCCACGACTGCGGCCTCGCAGGATCGTCAGCAAGACCAGGGCGAATCCGATCAGCAGCATCGCCCCAAGGACGCCGAGGATCGGCACGAAGATCGGATTGCAGTCGAGCAGCCCGCCGCATGGGCGGACGGCATCGGACACGGGCGACGCGACGCCGCGCCCGCTGGCGTTCTCGGCGAACGCCCGGCAGACGTAGTCGACGCCATTGGTGAGACCGCCCATCAGGACGGTCGTCGTGGACGGCGTGGTCACGTCGAAGTCGGCTGGCCAGGTCTGTCCCTTGTCACTCGAGCATTCGTAGTGGAACCCGGAGATCACGGCGCCCTCGGCCGGCGCGACCGTGATCTGGACGCCCTTGTCGAGCGCGTCGACGGTCGGTTTGGCGAGCCCATCCGGCGGAACCAGCGGGGTGGCCGTCGCGGGCGTCCATGGGCCGGGACCGGACGCCCCCACTGCCGCGACCTCGCAGTCGTAGGCGCTCGCCGCAGGCAGGCCCTCGACCCTGGTCCGCGTCAGCAGCGAGACGCCCTCCGTGGATTCGACCCAGTCACCCTCACCGACCCGGCAGCGCGCGATGTAGTCCACGATCAGTTCGGCACTGGGCGGCGCGGCCCAGGTCAGTTCGACGATGCCGTCGTGGGTCGACGCCCGGATCGCCCGGACGGCGCCGGGGATCGGTTTCGGCGTCGAGCTCGGGGCTGGCGCGACGGTGAACGTGCAGGTCGCGTCCTGGAGGGCGACGGCGACCGCACTGCCGGCCTCATCGGCGGTCTGGAACACGACCTGCGGCCAGTCGAAGGCAGTCCCCCTGATGCATGGCGGCATGTCCCGGATGATCCGCAGCCGGGTCAGCCCGGCTTCGAGCGCCGCCCGGTCCTTGGCCGCCAGGCCCATCCCGACCGGGAGCAGGGCCAGCGGCGCGCGCGTCCCGAACAGACGGTCGTGGACGACCTGGACCTGGCTGACGGGCACGCCCTTGACGTCGTGCTTGCCGTCGGAGAACAGGATCATGACCGGTCGGGCGGCGTCGGCCGGCAGGTGGCTGGCCGCCTGCTCCATGGCCGCGACATAGTTGGTGTCGATGCCGATCCTGCGGGTGAGGGTCGGGTCGAGGCCCTTGCGGTAGGCGCCGGCGAGCGAGCGCAGGCAGCCCGCGAACTGGGTGACCGTCTCAGGGCTGTCGAGCAGGCGCAGGTCGGCGCAGCCCGGGTAATCGATCGCCTTGGCCGCGAACTGGACGATGCTGACCGTGGCGTCGCCGCCGGCCAGGTCGGCCGAGGTGGCCTCGACGCGATCGGCGATCCCTTCCAGCGCCGCGCCGAATCGATTGCGGTTGGCGGAATCGTTCAGGATCGACGCCGAGAAATCGAAGACGAGGACGACCTCGGAGCGGTCCGGGACCGCGGCGCGGGCAGCCGGGGCGAGCGCGGTCGGCGCGAGACCGCCGCCGGCCAGCAGCCCGATCAGGATCATGACGGCGGCCCGTGCTCGTGGACCGAGAAACTGCATGTCTACCCCAGTGCGTTCGGGAGGTTGCGGCCGCTATTGTGGGTCAGACGTCGCCGAAGCGCGATATCCGTGTCCGTAACCGCCTCGCTCTGATCCGTCGGCGCGGTCAGGCCGCGGCGGACGGTGGCACGAGCTCGATGATGACCGAGCCGGTGACGTTGGCCACCATGCTCTGCCCGTGGCCCTCGCGCCAGTCGACGATGCTCGCGATCGTGGTGTGGCCATGCAACCAGAGCGGCGGCCGGATCCGATCGAGCAGCCAGCGGTAGCCTGCATAGCCGACGTGGTACGGATCCGAGGCGGTGTCCCCCACCCCGCGCGGCGGCGCGTGGCTGAGCACCAGGACGGGTGACCGCCGGCCCCGCAAGCGGCGGAACAGGAGCGCCCGGGCGATCCGGAGGACGTCGAACCAGGCGCGCCGCTCGTCGCGGATCGCTGGATCTCGGTCCATCCCGGGCCACTCGAATGGCGCGACCGTCAGGCCCTCGAGCTCGATGAGGCGGCCGCTGGTGAGGTGGCTCGGCGCGACGACGGTCTTCTCGGCCCATTGGCCGCCGCGATCGTGGTTGCCTCGCACGAAGGCGACCGGCACTGCGAACGCGTCGCCCAGGAACCCGAGGTAGCCGGGCTCGAGATCGCCGCAACCGACGATCGCGTCGAGCCGCCCGATGGCGTCCCGGTTGATCGCGTGGTCGAGCGCCGGGTCGACCGCATCCGAGACTGCCAGCAGGCGGATCGGCTCGCCGTTCCGCCCTTCGAAAAGACGTGGATCGGGCCACTCGATGGTCAGCCGGCGGGTCATGCGCCGTCGTCCGGGCCGTCGGTGCCGACCGTGTCTTCCTTGGTCAAGGCGTGGCTCGGCCGCCGACCGCTGCCGGCCGTCCGGAGCGCGCGTGAACCCGCCACCGACGGCGCCAGCGAGTTGATCGGCTCGGTCCGTCGGCCGCCGAGCGGGACCAGCTCGACGACATCGGCATCGATGGCGACCTGCCCGTTGTACAGGGCGAGTGCCACCCGATTGTGGCCATCGACGACCCAGTAGCGGCCCGCGGATTTCACGACGTCGATGGGCGGCAGGACCTCGAGCCTGTCCTGGGCCCGGCGCAGGCGCTGCCAGCGGCCGACCCAGTTCTTGCTGCGGGATGACTTGAGGGGCAGGAAGTCGCCGCCGCGCTGGCGGCCACCGACCGCCGACCCGGCGATCTCGTCGACATCGATGGTCTGCGTCCCGACATCGACAGGGCGGGCGGAGCGCGCCTCGGGATGATCGTCGTACAGGTAGGTGAGCGGCTGCGACGCCATCCGCCGCACCCGTCGGACGCGCGCGCCTGGGCGCTCATGCCAGCTTCGTTCGACATCGTCCCTGGCATGACCGACCCGATCGACGAACGGCTCGCTGGCCGCCGCGACGCCCGAACGGATGCGCTCGAGCGCCCGCCGCGCGGGACCGGCCTCGGTCCCGGCGGGCGACTCGGTCCGAGCGGGCGGCTCGGCCGCCGGCTTGTCGATCGGCTCGGGGCGCGGCGGATCGTCCATCTCGCGACGAGTGTGCCCCATGCGTCCAGAACCCGACCGCGCTTGCCAGCGAGCGCTAGGGTGTGCGCGTGGAACTGCGACCGCTCGGTCGAACCGGCATCGAGCTCCCCGTCGTCGGGCTCGGGACGTGGCGAGTCTTCGATCTGCCGCCGGACCGCCAGTCCGACGCCGACGCGGTGGTCACGACCGCCTTCGATGCCGGAGTGCGGGTCGTGGACAGCTCGCCGATGTACGGCCGGGCGGAGTCGGTACTCTCGCATGCCGTTGCCGCGCGGCGACGCGATGCGTTCGTGGCGACGAAGGTCTGGACGAGCTCGGTCGCGGAAGGCCGCGGGCATTTCTCGCGTCAGCTCGGCTGGTTCGGGGGCCGGATCGACCTCCTCCAGGTCCACAATCTCGTCGGCTGGCGCGGGCACCTCGGCTGGATGGAGCGCGAGCGTGGCGTCGGCAACATCCGGTTCCTCGGCGCGACGATCTACGAGTCGGCCGCCTTTGTCGAGCTCGAGAAGGTGATGCGGACCGGCCGGATCCACGCCATCCAGGTGCCGCTCAACCCGCGCGAGCGCACCGCCGAGGATCGTGTGCTGCCGCTCGCCGCCGAGCTCGGTCTCGGCGTTCTGGTGATGCGACCGTTCGGTGAGGGTGGCCTCCTGGGCCGCCCATTCCCGGCCGAGCTGTCCGCGGCGGGGCTCACAAGCTGGCCCGAGGCCCTGTTGCGTTGGTGTCTCGCCGACGCGCGGGTCACCGTCGCGATCCCGGCGACGGCGCGACCCGAGCATGCGCTGGCGAACATCGAGGCGGCGTCTCGGCCGCCACTCGATTCCGAGCTGCGCGAGCGGATCGGGAACCTGGCAAGCGCGCGCTGACCATGCGCGGTTGATGCTTGATCTGAGGCAATGGGAGCACCCTTGGATCCTCGATGCCCATGGACGACATACTCAGCTTCGTTCGTTTCGCCGGGCCAGCGGGCGTATGCCGTCCATTCGCATACGACCCAGAACTTGCGTCGAAACCTTGGAATCAAGCATCACCGGGGTTCGGCCGCTCGACCACCAGACGGCCGTCGGCGTACCGTTTCCGGAGTAGAGGAGATGCGCGGGTGAAGATCGGTGCGGTCGTGCCGCAAGGCTGGGTCGGTGAGTACAACGGCTGGGATCCGCTCGAAGCGTGGCGGCGGACGACGGAGGTCGCCAGGCAGGCCGAGCGGCTCGGGTTCGAGTCGATCTGGCTGTTCGACCATTTCCACACGATCCCGCGACCGACCGACGAGATCACCTTCGAGGCGTTCACCAGCCTGTCCGCACTGGCGGCACTGACCGAACGCGTCCGCGTCGGTCACATCGTCGTCTGCACCGCGTTCCGCAATCCGGCGCTGACGGCCAAGATGATCTCGACCATGGATTCGATCAGCGGCGGCCGGATGGAGCTCGGGATCGGGGCCGGCTGGAAGCGCGACGAGTGGCTGGCCTATGGCTACGGCTACCCCGAGACCGCTGAACGGCTGGCGCGGCTCGGTGATGACCTCGAGGTCATCACCCGGAGGCTCGACGGCGACAAACGCCAGCACGCCACCTACGAGGGTCGCTACGCCAAGGTCCACGACGCAGTCAACGTCCCCAAACCGGTCCAGCAGCCGCGCGTCCCGATCATGGTCGGCGGCAACGGGCCGAACGTGACCTGGCGGCTCGCGGCACGGCACGCCGACGAGCTCAACCTCGACGGGCTGTCACCGGCCGAGGTGGTCGAAGCACTCCCCGTCGTCCGCGCCCGGTGCGAGGAGATCGGGCGCGACCCGGCGACGCTGCCCATCTCGGTCCACCTCTGGGGCGAGGACATCGTCGAGGCCGGGCCCGCCCGGATCGACCGGCTGGCCGCCTATCGCGAGGCCGGGGTCAGCCGGGTAATGGGTCTGCTCCGCAGATCCGCCGAAACCGATGAAGCGCTCGAGTCACTGGTCGAGGACGCCCGGGCGGCCGGGGTCGAGTTCGCCGAGTAGTGCGGGCCGTCGGCCGTCGAGGATGGTCGTCCGGAATCGCACGGCGTTCCCTCCTGCGCGATGCTCGTGTGCCGGATCAGCGGGTCTTGAGGACCGACAGGATGTTCCCGGCCGGATCGCGGAACCAGCCGATGGCAGGGCCGCGGTCGTCGCGAGCGATCCCCCGCTCATCCTGTGACGCGTCCGGGTAACGCTCCATCGAGATCCCCGCTGCGACTAGCTCGTCTACGGCGGCTTCGATGTCGTCGACCACGAAGTTCAGGATCGTGTAGGTCGCTGGGACGTGATCGGGTTTGGGGTAGACCATGATCGGCGTCCCGCCACCGACATGGAGCTCCAGCAGCCCGGACTCACGTCCATCACGGACATCGAGTCCCAGAGTCGTGCCGTAGAAGCCTCGCGCAGCCTCGATGTCGGGCACCGCGACGCCGATCGGGCCGATGGAGCCGACCGGTCGGCCCCACCGGGGTGGCGGTCGCCGTTGGTACGGTCCTGCTCCAGCCACTTATCCCTCTCGCGCCGGTGGTGCGCCGTGGGATAGCCTGTTGCGATCGGTCAACACCGTCCCGGTGGGGATCGAGCGATAACGGCAAACCCGTCGCGAGGCGGGGACGCAAAGCCACGGGCCTCTCGCAGGTAGCCGGGTTGCCGAACAGGAGGTGGACCGTGGAGGTCCAACGCTTCCCGCGTGCACGGATCGCCATGCATGCGGCCTTGACCCTTGGCGCGACGCTCGCCGTGCTGCTTTCAGCAGCGGCGAACTTCCACCGCTAGGGAAACCCGCGGCCGTCGGATCACACATTGGCCGGCGGCCGCAACCCGTTCCGAACTCCGATCGCCCTGCCTCGGCGCGGCTAGGACTCGTCGCCTCGATCGGCGTGTGCCCGTCGCGCCTCGAACCCGAGCCGTCGGGCCTCGCGCACGGTCAGCGGCTCGACGCGCTTCCAGCTGAACGCCGTCCCGATCGCGTCCCACACTGGCCCGAGTTCCCAGTACGCGCCGTGCGACTTTGGGAAATCCGCCCCCGAGTGGACGCGCAGGTCGACGACGCTGGCCAGCCCGTCCGACCGACGGAAGAGCGGCTCGGCCAGGAATGACAGGAAATCGCGACTGTCGTAGATGTTCAGCCACGACACCGGCAGGTACGGCGGGTCCGCCTCGTCATAGGGCATCGACGGGATCGCATCGAAAGTGTACAGCAGCGGGGCCTGCGACCCGACCGTGACACACGCCTCGACCGGCGCCTCGGGCCAGCTCGCCAGCAGATCGACCAGGGCGATCCCGCCGAGACTCAGCGCGACCGGCAGGACCGGCCGGCCGCGGGCGGCCACGGCCGCCTTCGTCAGCTCGGTTTTCAGAACGCGCTGGATCGAGTCGCGGTGGGCGTGATAGCCGATCACGTCGGCCATCATCTGGGCGCCGAGCGTGTCGATCAGCGCCTCGCGCCGGTTCTCGAAATAGTTCGTGGCGATCTTCATGACCGCGTCCTTGCGGACACCCCCGCGCAGGATGGGGACCGGCATCGGCGACGGCCGGCCACGCCGATGGATCGCCTTCTTCCAGTTGCCGAGCCGCAGATCCGACCGGCGGCGCCACTCGGGCGCGACGACCGTCACGTCCCAACCGCGGTCACGGACCTGGTCCTCGATGCGCGTCAGGTTCCGGGCCAGGCCCTCGGACGTTTCGTTGGCGCCGTGGACGAAGAAGAGGATGCCAGCCGGCCTGGATGCGGCGGCCGTGGTCGTCGGTCGAGCCATCGGCCTGAGTGTAGCGGGAGCGGTTCGGCCTCCCGGGACGCTAGCATCTCGTCATGCCCTTGCCCCTGACGCGCACCGCGGCCGTCGCCGCGCTTGGTTGTGCCGGCCTTGCGCTCGTGGGCTGGACGAGCCTCCTGGTGCCGTCGCTCATCCGCTCGATCGAGGACGGCTTCGGCCAGTCGGATGCCGGGATCGGCGTGTTCTTCTTCGTCAACTCGGTCGCGTATGTGGCCGGCTCGATGCTCGGCGGTCTGCTGACCGAGCGGATCGGGCGCCGGATCGTGTTGCCACTGGCCGTAGGGCTGGTCGTCCTCGGGCTCGCGGGCATGGCGACCGTGCCGACTTGGGGCCTCTTCCTGGCGGTCGGCGTTCCGTTCGGGTTCGGGTCAGGGGCCATCGACGGCGGGTCCAACGGCCTGATCCTCGACCTGTATCCCACCAACCGCGGCCGCGCGCTCAACCTCCTGCACCTGTTCTTCAGTCTTGGAGCCCTCGCCTCCCCGCTGGTAGTGGGCCGGCTGGTAGAGGCCGGCACCGTCTGGCAGACCATCATCGGCGCCACGGCCGTCGCGGCGGTTCCCCTGGCCGTCCTCCTGGCACTGGCTCCCCTGCCGTCTGGCCGGCACCACCGGACCGCCGCCGCCGCTTCCGCGCGGATCGGCCTTGCCCTGCCACTCCTGGCGCTGGCCATCGCCCTCGGCTGCTACGTCGCCTCCGAGGTGGGCGTCTCCAACTGGCTCGTTCGCTTCCTCGAGACGGCCTCGGTCGGCCTCGCGACGTCGGCACTGGCCCTGTTCTGGGGCTGCCTCGCCCTTGGCCGCATCGTCAGCGCGAAAGTCGGTGACCGGTTCGACCACGCCCGGTTTGCCGCGACGGCCGCATTGGTCGCCGCGATCGCCCTTGTTGGCGCGACCCTCGTTCCGTCGCTGCCGGCCTCGATCGTCCTGTTCGGCGTCGTCGGCTTCGCCTACGGGCCGGTCTACCCGTTGATCATGGCGGTCGGCGGCGATCGGTTCCCGGAGCGATCGGCCGCGGTCAGCGGCTTCCTGTCGGGTTGCGCGGTGATCGGGGCGATCGTCTACCCACCGGTCATGGGTTTCATCTCGGTCGGGTACGGGCTGGGCGCGGCGATGCTCGGGGCGGCGGGGTTGTCGTTCGCCTGCGCATTGGTCCTGTTCGGAGTGGCTCGTCGAGCCGTTCCCGCGAGGGGGTAGGCTGAGTGCCGTCTCACCCCGGTAGCTGGTCCCAGCCATGACGACAGACGACCGACCCGGCGAGCCCACTGGGTCGCGGCCGATCTCCAACATCAAGTGTCCCGATTGCGGGGCCCTCAACCGCATCGGAGCGAGCGAGCGCGGTGCCCCGCATTGCGGCACGTGCGGCAAGCCCCTCCCCTGGGTCGTCGATGCCGACGAGCGCACGTTCGCGGTGGAGGCCAAAGCGTCGCCGACCGTCATCGTCGACCTCTGGGCGCCATGGTGCGGACCGTGCCGGATCGTCAGCCCGATGCTCGACGCGTTCGCCCGCCAGCACGCCGGTCGGGTCAAGGTCGTGAAGGTCAACGTGGACGACAACCAGCGACTCGCGATCCGATTCGATGCCATGAGCATCCCGACGATGGTCGTCCTGCGCGACGGGCAGGTCGCCGACCGGATCGTCGGTGCCATGCCGCAGCCGGCGCTCTGGGCGCGACTCGAGCCGCACCTCAAGCCGCCCAAGAAGGCCTGATCGGCCAGCCCTAGCGCCCGATGGCGAGCGCCCGCGGGCGTCGCGGGCCGGCGACCGACAGTGACAACGCCCAGACCGCGACCGCCACGAGCACGAACGGGACCAGCGCCGCGTACGACCCGGTCGCGTCGAACGCGGCGGCGCCGGCGTACACCGCGAGCGCACCGCCGATCGGATAGGCCACCGCCAGCAGCCCGAAGATCGTCCCGAAGTTGGGCCCGCCAAAGACATCGCTGAACGCCGCCGACCGGACGGCGATCGTCGCGCCAGTGCCCAGCCCGTGGACGACGATGCCAAAGATGGCGAGCGCCGGTTGCGAGGCGATCAGCCCGATCGCGGCCACCACACCGCCGCCGACCAGGACGGCCGCAGCCAGCCCGACGACGCGCCGCCCGAACCGGTCGGAGAGCCAGCCGCCGACCACCTGGCCACCGACGTACGCCAGGGCCTGGAGCCCAAGCGCCGCGGCGGCGGCCTCCGCCCGGACCCCGGACGTGACCGCGGCCGGAAGGAAGGCCTGGAGCACGCCCTCGTCAAAGACGCCGATCGCCGCTGCCCCGGCGAACAGGATCCAGAACCGGCGAGTGCGGATCGTCCGCCGCAGGCCCCGTCGCCGATCGGTGCTGCCGGCCGGTGGGATCTCGTGGGCCGCCGAGACAGCACCCGGTGCCGACGTCTCGTGCAGACCGCTGGCGCGCGCGGCGGCCCCGGCCTCCGCCTGACGGACAGCGCTCTGGCCCGCGCTCAACGGCTCGCCGAACGTCTTGCCCGATCTCGTCGTCGTGGGCCGCGCGGACGCGCGTGGATCGCCCGTCCCGAGGCGTTTCGAGCCCGGCCCTGGCACGACGATGGCCGGCCCACTGGTCATGATCCAGACGAACGCCACGCCGATCAGCGAGGCGGCCATGAAGACCAGCGCTGTCGAGCGCCAGCCCGCCGACTGGATCAGCCCGGCCGCGATCGGCAGACCGACCGCGACGCCGATGCCTGGGCCGGCGTAGGCGATGCCGAGCGCCAGCCCGGACATCCCCTCGTAGCGTCGGGCGATCGCGGTCGAGGTCCCGATGAACGCCAGCTGGAGCCCGATCGCCATGAACCCGGCGTAGGCCAGGATGACCAGTGAGATGTCGCCGGCCAGGTAGACGCTCAACCAGCCGGCCGCCAGCAACACCATCGACGCGGTCAGCAGGTCCCGATCGGCGAACTCGTCGTAGGCACGACCAAGGAGCGGGCTGGCCAGGGCCGTCACGAGCAGGAACATGGTCCACGGCGTCACCGCCACCGTCCGGCTGATGCCGAACTCGTCGGCGAACGCGATCGACAGCGCCGGGAACGTGTACAGCCCGCCGTACGCGATGGCGCCGACCATGAACGCACCCACCAGCGGGAGCGAGACACGCGTCGCTCGACGGGCGATCGGGAGGGCCACGTCGGCCAGACTACCTGCCCGTCTTGACCGCCGCGAGCCGTTTCCTGAGCGGCGCCTGCGGCACGAGCCTGGCATCGACCCGCTTCGCGCCGAGGAACCGGACGAAGCGCGTCATCCCTTGCCCGAGGGCGTTCCCGAACGCCTCGTCCCTGGCGAGCGCCGGGTCCTCCAGCCACAGCCCGTTGAGGACGAGCGTGCCGGTCGCCCGGTCGAGCTTCGGGTCGAACCGGCCGACCAGCCGATCGCCCCACAGGATCGGCAGCGTGTAGTAGCCGAACCGGCGCTTCTCGACCGGCTTGTAGACCTCCCAGACGTAGTCGAACCCGAACAAGGGCTTGGCCCGACCTCGGGCGCTGACCGGATCGAGTGGCGACAGGAACGTCGCTTCCTCGTCCGTGGTCGTATCGATCGGCTGCCAGGCCGCCGGGACCGTGCCGCCCTCGAGCTCGGCGATCAACCCGGCCTCCGACCCGACCGCCAGCTGGGTCGCCCGCCAGCCCTCGACCCGCACCTCGACGACGTCGCCGGCGGCCAGCCACCGGGCGCGCCGCTCGGCCAACTCGGCGGCGGAGACCACCCGTCGGAGCAGGCCGCCGATGGCGCCCAGGGTCTGGCGGCTCAGTCCATCGGCCGCGATCGTCTTGCGGAGCAGGACGTCGTCGGCCTCCTCCGGGTCGACCTCGCGCAGCGCCGCCGCCGGGGCGACCGCCTCGGTGAGCGCGTAGACCCGTTCGAACCGCTCGCGTCGGCTGACCATCACCTCGCCGACGCGCCACAGGTAGTGGAGCACCAGGGCGCTGTCCTTGCGCCCCCGGTAGTCGTCGACGCGCGTTCGCTCGTGCATCGCGAAGTCGCGGTTGCTGACCTCGCCCCGCTCGCGCAGGACGGCCCGCATCTTGTCAATGGTCTCGGCGTGGTCGCGCTCGAGGTCGCGCCATCGGCCGAGCTCGCGCTCGCGCTCCATGACGACCCGGAAATAGGGCAACTCCTCCATCGGCCGGACGGCCAGCCAGCCGCCCCATTCGAAGAACTCGCGGCGCTCGTAGGTCAGCGTCGCCCATCCGTCGATCGGGTAGTCCGCGACCCGGCTGTGGAGCATCAGGTCGTGCGCTCGGGCGACGACCACCAGCGGATCGAGCTGGAGGTCCTCCATCGTCCGCATGGCGGTGCCCGCTCCCTCGAGACCGCGCCAGCGCCGGCCCGGCCACAGCCCGCTCCGGCCCATCACGTAGCGGCGCGCGGTGAGCGCGGAGATCTCGAGCACGGTCGAACCTACTGGACCGGCTCGATCGGGTGATCCGGACGGAGTTCGGCGGGGCCGCAGATGGCGAGGCTGAAGGCGGTCCGCGGCAGCCAGCGCGGCGGCGCGACCATGCGGCCGAGCGGCCCACGCGGATCGAAGGTGGCGATCATCACGTTGCCTTGTGTCCGGGCCTCCCAGCGCACCGCCCCGAAGAGCGCCCGGGCCGCCGGCTCCGCACCCGGACGGAACCACATCCGGCTGATGCGGACCATCTCCATCGAGCCACCCCTCGGGATGACGTGCAGGACCGAATCGAGGAGCCGCATCGACATCGGCAGGGCGTCGACCTGGAGGACCGTCATCCGCCGCACCTCGGTCGTGCCCAGGCCCGCCAGCAGCTGTCCGCCAGCGTCCTCGACCACCCACAGGCCGTTCGTCCGCGCGTCGGGTACGGGCGACGTCTCGAGCCATCGGCTCAGCTCGGCGGCGTCAGCGGGCGGCCACAGGTCGAACTCGGCGGTGTGCATGGCCGTGTAGGCCGCGGCGTATGCCTCGAGGTCGCCGGGGCCGGTCCGCCTGATGCGGAGTCCGGCGTCGGGCGCCTTCGGTGGCTTCGACGGCAGACCGATCGCCACCGACGAGATCGGACTCGAGAAGGCCGTCGCCCAGCGCGAGGCCGCGGCGAACGAGCCCGCGTTGTCCTTCTGGATCGTGGCCACGATCACGGCATCGTCGCCCAGGGTCTCGCGAACGCGCGCCAGCCGCCAGTCCACGATCGAGCGAGCGACGCCACGCCGTCGGGCATCGGGGTGGACGACGAGCGAATGGAGCAGGGCGTAGCGGCTCGGCCGGTCACGCACGACGATGTCGCCGAGCTCGAACAGGCCGATGCCGACCACCTCCGCCGAATCGGTCCGCTCGACGACGACACCGGTCTGCAGCCCGTCGAACATGAGCGCTACGTAAGGATCGACCTGGAAGGTCGGTCGGAACCGGATCATCCCCGTGTCCGGACTGGCCGCGTACAGCCGGCCGACCGCTGGACCATCGCCGGGCGTGAGCTCGCGGAGACGAAACCCCGGAAGATCATCGCCCATGCCGGCATCGTACTCGGTCGGCTGGCCGGGTCGGCAGTGGTCCTGTGCGGTCGGGCGCCACTGCCGAAAGTTCAGGACTAGTCAGACCTCGCGAGATGTCCTACCATAGGCGAGGTAAAGGCCATGGAATCGTCCATGGTCAGGAACGTAGCTCGACGCATACTCGGACTCCTCTCACGACTGACGCGAGAACCCGATGGGATCGCGTTGGCTATCGAGAGGAGTTTTCGTTTTCGTGTACAACGACAAGAATCTGGCCTGCGCGGACTGTGGACAGGAATTCGTCTTCACCGCCTCCGAGCAGGATTTCTACTCGCAGCGTGGCTTCACCGAGCCCCGCCGCTGCCCTTCCTGTCGAGCCAGCCGCAAGGCTGCCCGCAACAGCGAAGGCGGCGGCAGCTCGTACAGCTCCGGCGGCGGCTACAGCTCCGGCGGCTATTCCAGCGGCGCCGGCAGCTATGGCGGCGGTGGTGGTGGTGGCGGCGGCGGCGGGTACGAGCGCGGCCCCCGCGAGATGTTCGCGGCGACTTGCTCGTCCTGCGGCAAGGAAGCCCAGGTCCCGTTCCGCCCGACCAGCGGCAAGCCCGTCTACTGCAGCGACTGCTTCCGAAGCCAGCGCGGCGGCTGACCAACCTCATCCTCTCGGTGTGGGTCCACGAGGACCCGCCTGAACCAGCGTGATCTCGACCCGGGTCGTCAGTCGACCCGGGTCGTTCT
>JBBQVJ010000043.1:0-15595 GCA_038211705.1 Candidatus Limnocylindrales bacterium
GCCGAGCTCGTGCATCGGGAAGAAGGTCAGGTTGAAGCCGACGAACATCAGCACGAACTGGGTCTTGCCGATCGTCTCGTTCAGCATCCGCCCGGTCATCTTGGGGAACCAGTAGTACAGCCCGCCCATCACCCCGAACACAGACCCGCCGAACAGGACGTAGTGCAGGTGGGCGACCACCCAGTACGTGTCGTGCAACGCGAAGTCGACCGGCACCGAGGCGCTGAACGCGCCGTTGATGCCACCGATGAGGAACATCGACAGGAAGCCGATGGCGAACAGCAGCGGCGTCTTGAGCATCAGCTGGCCGCGCCACATGGTGAACACCCAGTTGAACATCTTGACCCCGGTCGGGACCGCGATCAGGAAGGTCATGATGCTGAAGAACGGCAGGTAGACCGCGCCGGTCGTGAACATGTGGTGGGCCCAGACGGAGAAGCCCAGCGCACCGATGGCCGCGGTCGCGAAGACGAACGCCTTGTAGCCGAACAACGGTTTGCGCGAGAAGACCGGCAGGATCTCGCTGATCATGCCCATTGCGGGCAGGATCATCACGTAGACCGCCGGATGCGAATAGAACCAGAAGATGTTCTGGTACAGGATCGCGTCACCGCCGGACCGTGGGTCGAAGAACGAGCCGCCGTAGTTGCGGTCGATGAAGAGCATGATCAGGGCGCTGGTGATGACCGGCGTCGCCATCAGGGTGAGGACCGCCGTCACCAGCACGGTCCAGACCAGGATCGGCATCCGGAAGAGGGTCATCCCGGGCGCGCGCATCTTGAAGATCGTCACCAGGAAGTTGATGGCGCCCAGGATCGAGCTCGTGCCGATGAGGACGATGGCCACGATCCACAGGTCCTGACCGGTCCCGGTCGCGGCCAGCGCGTGATCCTCGGACAGCGGGGCGTAGCTGGTCCAGCCGGCGGCCGCGGTGCCGCCGGTCACGAAGCCCATCAGGAGCAGGATCCCGGCGAGCGGCAACATCCACAGCGACAACGCATTGATCCGCGGGAAGGCCATGTCCGGTGCGCCGATCTGGAGCGGCACCACGTAGTTCGCGAACCCGGCAAGGATCGGGATGATGAACAGGAAGATCATGAACGTCGCGTGCATCGTGAACAGCTCGTTGTAGGCCGAGTCGCTCACGAACTGGAGACCGGGCTGGGCGAGCTCGGTCCGCACGCCAAGGGCCAGCAGCCCGCCGATGAAGAAGAACAGGAACGAGTTGATGAGGTACAGGATCCCGATCTTCTTGTGATCGGTGGTCGTGACCCACTCGTACAGCGTGCTACGGGAGGCCGTGCCGGCAGGCGTCAGCGTGGTCGTCGCCATGCGTGCTCCTTACTGGACCGTCAGCGTACCGGTCATCGTCGGATGCACGGTACAGACAAAGGCATAGGCACCGGCTGGGAGCGCGGGGACGTCGTAGACCTTCTCGGCAACGCCGGGGAAGACCTCGCCCTTGAAGACCTCCTGGCCGGTCGGTGAATCCTTGTGGATGGCCACGTTGTGGGGTGTCGAGGGGTCCTCGTTCTTGAAATCGATCTGGAAGGGTGTGTCGGCCTTGGCGCTCAGCGAGCTCTGGTCGTAGGCGATGTTCTGGGCGGTGATCGCGAGGGTCTCACCCCCACCGATCGGGCCGCCGCTCGGGGCCGGTGCCCCGCTGGGTGCGGGAGCGCCGCTTGGCTCGGGTGCGCCACTGGGGACCGGGGCGCCGCTCGGGGCGGGCGACGGGGCGGCCTTGGCCTTTTCGGCGAGCCAGGTGTCGAACTCGGTCGCCGACATCGCCTTCACCTCGAAGAGCATGATGTTGTGACCCGTCCCGCACAGTTCGGCGCACTGGCCACGGAACACCTGGCCGACGTCCGACTCGTTCACCTTGAAGTCGAACTGGTTGGTCCGACCCGGGACGACATCGCGCTTGAACAGGAACTGCGGCACGTAGAAGGCATGGATGACGTCGTGGCTCACCAACGAGAGCTGGACGGTCCGGCCCGCCGGCACGTTCATCCCGCCACCCTGGCTGACGAGCGGCAGGAACTCGGTGTAGAGGACCGTGGTCCCGTCGAGCCCCAGGTAGTCGAACTGCCACTGGAACTGGCCGGCCACGGCGCGGATCTTGGTCTGCGCGTCACCCGAGCTCTTGTCGACCTCGTTGAGGGTCTGCCACGACACGACGAACATGAAGATGACCAGGATCGTCGGCACGAACGTCCAGACGAACTCGGCGATGTTGTTGCCGTGGGTCTGCGGCGGCAGCGTGTCGTCACCCGGCTTGCGCCGGTAGCGGATGACGGTCCAGAGGATCAACCCTTCTACGAGCAGGAAGATGGCCACCGCGATCAGGAAGATGACGGTGTACAGCTCGCGGATCTGGGCTCCCTGGGTCGTCACCGCGATCGGCGGGAACAGCCCGCCGACGAACTGGTCACCGGCCTCCAGGACATTCACGCCGAGGCCGACCAGGATCAGGCTGACGCCGATGATCGCGGCACCGAGAGCGAGGGCGAAGACCGCGACCTGGGGTGGCCGCGACCTGGGGGAGCTCGACATCAACGTCCTCGAGGTGGGGCGGCGCGCCGGCACGGGGCGCGACGACCAGTGACTCAGCAGGCGCGTTCGACCGACGAGGGCCGAACCGCGGCCATTCTACCCGGCGCACGAGTGTCTCGCGCGTCGGGAACGGACCGGACGGTCGGGCGATGACCACCCGGGGCGTTCGTGCGACCATGCCGCCGATGGTTCGACGAGGCTTGGTCAGACGCTCGCCCGCGCTGGTCGGTGCCGCACTGGGAACGGTCGCCCTGGCCGGTCCCGCGCTGGCCCACGGCCCTGTCCCGATCGAGCCGCCCACTGCGGCATCGCTCCTGTTCGGCTCGACGTTCGAGCCGATCCCGACACTCGGCATCGCGCTGACCGTCGTCTGGTGGCTGTGGGCCGTCCGCCGGGTGGACGCCGCCCATCCGTCGAACCCGGTGCCACGCCGGCGGACGATGGCCTTCCTCGCCGGGATGCTGGCGCTTGCCTTCGCGCTGGTCTCCGGCATCGCCCGCTACGACACGGCGCTCTTCTCGGTCCACATGATCCAGCACGTGCTGCTGATGCTGGTCGCCGCGCCGTTGCTGGCGCTGGCGGCCCCGGTCACGCTCGTGCTCCGCCTGAGCTCGTCGGCGACGCGTCAGCGCTGGCTGCTGCCGGTGCTGCACTCGCGCGTCGTGCGGTTCCTGGCGCATCCGGTCTCGGCCTGGGTGATCTTCGCCGCGATGATGTGGGGGACGCACTTCTCGCCACTCTTCAACGCGTCACTCGAGGACCCGGTCATCCACGACTTCGAACACCTGCTGTTCCTGACCGGTGCGTTGCTCTTCTGGTGGCCGGCCGTCGCGCTCGACCCGGCCCCGTGGCGGATGAGTCATCCCGCCCGGATCGGCTACTTGTTCACCCAGATGACCCAGAACACGTTCCTGGCGGTGGTGATCCTCAACACCACGGCAGTGCTGTACGCGCATTACGCCACGCTCGTCCGGCCGTGGGGGATGGCGGCCATCGACGACCAGCGGCTGGCCGCCGGGATCATGTGGATCGCCGGAGATGCGGTCTTCCTGACCGCGATCCTGGCGGTCGTCGCCGGCTGGATGCGGGCCGAAGCGCGGAATGAGGCTCGAGCCGATCGCCAGTCTGAGACGGATCGGGTCGGGATCCGGGTCCGCGAACGGCGACTGGCTGAGCGCCTGGCCGACGAGCGGGCCGACCAGGGTCGGTAGCCCGGCGGACCTCGCCCGGACGTCAGCCTTCGGGCGGAATCGGCGCCTCGAGATACGCTCGGTAACGGTTCGGGTCGACGTTCCCGCCACTGACGATGGCCACCACCGGACCGTCGAGCCGGTCAAGCCCGAGCTCCCCGGCATGGAACGCCAGGGCCGCGATGCCAAGTGCACCCGAAGGCTCGACGACGAGGCGGCTGCGTTCCGCCGCGAGCCGGACACCGGCCGCGATCTCCGCCTCCGAGACGGTCACGATCGAGTCGAGCAGCGCGCGCAGGTGGGCGAACGTCCGCGTCCCGAGCGCCTGGGTCCGCGTCCCGTCGGCGATCGTCCGCGACACCAGCTCGGCGGGCCACCCGACGATCTCGCCACGGGCGAGCGACTCGTGCGCGTCGGCCGCCAGCTCGGGCTCGACGCCGATGACCCGGGCGTCCGGTCGCAACCCGCGGACCGCAACGGCGACGCCACTGGCCAGCCCGCCACCACCCACCGGGACGAAAACTGCGGCCAGGTCGGGCAGATCCTCGATCAGCTCGAGCCCGATCGTCCCCTGGCCGGCGATGATCCGGTCGTCGTCGAACGGCGGGATGATCGTCAGACCACGTTCCGCGGCGATCGCCTCGGCGACCCGCTGGCGTTCGTCGCTGGCCGTCCCGACCACGATGATCTCGGCGCCGTCTGCGGCTACCCGCTCCCGCTTGATCGTGGGCGCGTCCGACGGCATGACCACGACGGCCCGGGCACCCAGCAGCCGCGCCGCCCGCGCGACCCCCTGTGCGTGGTTGCCCGACGAGTACGTGATGACGCCGCGGGCCAGGGCCTCGGGCGAGAGCGTGGTGAGCGTGGCGTAGGCGCCACGGAGCTTGAACGCGCCGATCGGCTGGAGCGACTCGGCCTTGAGGAACCGTCGTGCCTCTGGCGGTCCGAACGGCACCAGCGGGGTCCGAATGGCGACGCCGCGCAGACGCCCTGCCGCGGCGCGGATGTCGGCCAGGGTCACCAGCGCGGGCGCGGCCTCGATCGTCATCGGCCGGTCATCGCTCGCGCGGCGCGAGGCGCTGGCAATCGATGCAGCGGGCGGCCCATGGCAGGGCCTCGAGGCGTTCGGGCGTGATCGGACCCCCACACCGAACGCACGTTCCGAAGGTCCCGGCGTCGAGCCTGGCGAGGGCCTCGTCGACCAGGACCAGCTGATGGTCGGAACGGTCGCGCAGGGCGAGGTCGCGCTGCTGGGCGAAGACCTGGCTCGCGGCGGCTGCCTGCGAGCCGTAGGTCATCTGCCCGGGGGCCACGATCGCCTCGCCGATCTCCTCGAGCAGACGGGCGCGTTCGGCCAGGAGGGCCGTGCGGGCGGCGGCGAGGTCGGTGGCGGGGGCGGCCATGCCGCGCATCGTAGGCCAACCGTATACTCCACGGGAGTACGGAATGAGGAGGCGACCCATGGCTATCGAGATCGATCCGGTGTGCGGGATGGCGGTCGACACGACCACCAGTCAGCTCTCGCTCGAGCACGATGGCCGGACCTACTGGTTCTGCGGGAAGGGCTGTCTGCTCGAGTTCCGTGACGACCCGGCGGCCTTCCTCTCGCCCGATAGGTCACCCCCGATGCCCCCGCCGCCGACGGCGTGACCCGCAGGTAAGCGGGCGGTAAGTCGCAGCTAAGAGGCCCCCGCGACACTGGGGCTGACGGATCCCGATCGGGCACTCCAATGGATCGACCGTCGGAAGCGGGTCCGGCCATCCGGCCGGCGGAGGTGCCTCGTGCGTCAGCTCGTGCAGCGGTTCATCATCCTCGCCAGCAGTGCTGTAGTGGCGGCGGTCGCCACGATCTCGGACGGGCTGAAGTGGTGACCGTCTAGGTCCGCGCCCCCGGGACGGCCGCCGGGTCGGCCGTCAGCCTCGACGCGAAGTAGACCGGCACGATCGACAGGAGGAGCACGAGGACGGCGGCCACGTTCACCAGCGGCAGCTGATTCGGCCGCTGATAGTTGTTGAAGATCCACAGCGGCAGCGTCTGGACGCCCGGGCCGGACAGGAAGTTCGTGACGATGATCTCGTCGAACGACAGTGCGAACGCCAGCAGCGCGCCGGCCATGAGCGCGCTCCGGATGGCCGGGAAGGTGACGCGCCGGAAGGTCGCGAACGAATCGGCGCCGAGGTCCTTGGACGCCTCCTCGAAGGAACGCGACGTGCGTCGAAGCCGGGCGATCGCGTTGTTGTAGATGACCACGACGCAGAATGTGGCGTGGCCGACGATGATCGTCATGACCCCGAAGTCGAAACCGATGACCCGGAAGGCGGTGTTGAGCGCAAGACCGGTGACGATACCCGGCAGCGCCAGGGGCAGGATCACGATGAAGGCGATCATCTCGCGGCCGAAGAAGCGGTAGCGCGAGACCGCCAAGGCCAGCAGCGACCCGAGGATGATCGACACGATGGTCGCACCGATCGCCACCTGGACCGAGGTGGCGAATGCCGACCGGACCCCGGCGTCGTTGAACGCCTTGGTGTACCACTCGAGCGTGAACGAGGTGATCGGCCACGTCGCGACCTTCGCGGCGTTGAACGAATACAGCACGATGATACCGATCGGCAGGTAGATGAACGCGAGCACCAGCCCGGTCGCCGACCGCAATGCGATACGCAGCCAGCGCGGCAGGGCCATCAGACGGCCTCGAAGGCGCCGAGGCGCCTGGCCACGAGCAGGAAGACGAGCATGATGGTGACCGGGACCATCGCGTAGGCGGCCGCGAGCGGCTGGTTGCCGGCGACGCCGACCAGGTCGTAGATCACGTTCCCGATGAACTTCGTGTTCGAGGAGCGTCGGTGTGATGTAGTCGCCAAGGGTCAGGCTGAACGTGAAGATCGCGCCGGCGATGACGGCCGGCAGGGCGAGCGGCAGGATGACCCGGCGGAACGTGTTGCCGGCGCCACCGCCAAGATCCGCCGAGGCCTCGAGGAGCGATCCCGGGATCCGCTCAAGCCCGGCGAAGATCGGGATGATCATGTACGGCAGCCACAGGTAGCTCTCGACGATCCAGACCGCCTCGATGGAGTAGCCCGGGCCCTGTAACCCGAACGGCGCGAGGGCCCAGTTGAGCACCCCGTTCTCGGACAGGATCAGCCGCCAGGCGTAGACCTTGACGAGGTAGCCCGACCAGAGCGGCAGAAGGATAGAGACGAGCAGCAGTCCGCGAACTCGGGGCGAGGCCACACGGGCCATGTAGAAGGCGATCGGAAAGGCCACCGCGATGCAGGTCAAGGTGACGACCGTCGCCATGATCACCGTCCGGGCGGTGATCACCGGGTAGACCTCGCCCGTGGCGATCCGTTGGTAGTTGGCCAGGGTCGGTTGGGTGACGATGTTGCCGGACAGCGAGTCGACCGACCAGAACGACGAGACGAAGAAGAGCGCGAGCGACCCAAGGTAGGCGATGACCAGCCAGCCGATCGGGGCCGCCAGCAGCGCGGCCAGCTGGATCCGGGGTCGCCGGTAGAGCGCCGCCGCCACCCGCCGCGCCAAACTGGCGGGCGGGAGGGCGGCGGCGTCGCGGGTGGTCACTTCGGTCTCCCTGGGAGACGTTGGCGACTTGACGTCGGGTCAGCTGCCGGTGATCTCGGTCCAGGACTGGGTCCAGGCGTCGAAATCGGTGCAGATGTCGCCGCGACCGTCGAGGCAGGTGACTGTCGGCGTGTTCCAGTAGTAGACGTCCGAGAAATAGGTCTCGTCGGTCGCATGGAACGTGTCGCAATGGCCCGGGCTCAGCTTCTCGGCCTCGGCGCACGCGGCCGCGCTGACCGGCGCCTCACCGAAGTAGACGGTCACATCGGCGTTCGCCTTGGGCGAGATGATGTAGTCCATCCACTTGAGCATGCAATTCGGGTGGGCCGCCTTGGACGAGATCATCCACGTGTCGGACCACCTTGCGCACGACCAGCCCGTACCCGACGTTGTCGCCGACGCTCATGTGCGGGAAGAGCGCGTAGTCCTGGAAGACCGTATTGACGTCGCGATCGCATGGCGGGACTTCGGTGACGTCGGCGCCGTGGAGGAGGACCCGACCGGCGGTCGGGAGCTCGAAGCCGGCGATCATCCGGAGCACCGTGGTCTTGCCCGAGCCGGACGGACCGAGCATCGAGAAGAACTCCCCGTCGCGGACGTCGAGGTCGACGCCATCGACCGCGACCACGTCGCCGTAGCGCTTCTCGACCGATTCCAGCCGGACGGCGATCGCCTGCGCGGACGGGTCTGACGGGCTGTCGGGGCTCTGGGTGGGGATCGCCAATCAAGACCTCGAGACTGCGCAGAGGGGCGGGCACGCACGAGGCGGCGGTTTCGGGTCGCCGCACTTTGCCGCGCCCTTCGATGACGTGTCAAGCGTGATCGGATGGCGTTCCGTTCGGTGCGTCATAGACTTCACGCCGTGTCCATCCGTCAGCGCCCGCCATACCGCGCCGCACGTCGCTCGATCGCGGTCGTGGCGGGGCTCGTCGCGCTCGTCGCGCTCGGCTGCGACGGCGGCTCGCGGGTCAGCGCGCCGCCACTCGTGCCGGGTGGCTCAGCCGCCCCGCGCGAGGTCAACATCATCGCCAAGGACTACACGTTCCTGCCGGACGCGCTCGACCTGGCGCCGGGCGAGACCGTCCTCCTCCATGTCATCAACGGCGGTCTCGAGGTCCACGAGGTGGTCATCGGCGACGCCCTGGTCCAGGACGCATGGGAGGCCGCCGAGGCCGCGACCGTTGGCGCACCGCCCGGGCCGACGCCCGTCGTCAGCGTCCCGCCCGACGTCGCGGGCATCCGGATGGTGGTCCGTTCCGGCGAGCGGGTGGACCTCGTCTGGACGGTCCCGGCTGCCCCGCCGGCT
Source organism: Candidatus Limnocylindrales bacterium (assembly GCA_038211705.1). Classification (GTDB taxonomy): domain Bacteria; phylum Chloroflexota; class Limnocylindria; order Limnocylindrales; family CSP1-4; genus SPCO01. Next base: position 8,633 of record JBBQVJ010000043.1, read on the forward strand.
TCCGCCTGGGTCGTGGGCTGCCATATCCCGGGCCACTGGGATCGGGGCATGCGCATCCCCGTCGAGTGGGTCGGCGCAGCCGCGGCCTCCTGAGCGCGGCGGATGGTACGCTTGGAGCAGCGGCGCCAAGGTGCGCGAGACCGGTGAGCCTCGAGGAGGGTTCCTGAATGGCGTATGTGATCGCCGAGCCATGCATCGACGTGCTCGACCTATCGTGCGTGTCTGTCTGTCCGGTCGATTGCATCCATTTCGATGAGGGCACGGACCGCAAGCTGTATATCGATCCGAACGAGTGCATCGACTGCGGCGCTTGCGAGCCCGAATGCCCGGTCAACGCGATCTTCCCGGAAGAATCGCTGCCACCGGAGTGGGCGAACTACACCGCCATCGACGCCACCTGGTTCACCGACAAGGCCACGGCGCGCGCGGCGATCGACGAGCTGAAGCCGCGCTGACCCCGGACGCGGTCCGCGAGGGGGCGGGCCGGCGGGATTGACCCGGCCACGCGATGCGGATCGTCTCCCTTCTCCCCTCGGCGACCGAGATCGTGTGCGCCATCGGTCTTGGCGATTCGCTGGTCGGGATCACGCACGAATGTGACTACCCGCCCGAGATCGCCGGGGTGCCGGTCATGACCCGCAGTGTCCACGACCTCTCGGCCGCGTCTTCGCGCGAGATCCATCGGCTGGTGACGGCCTCGGTCCACGGTGGGTCGTCGCTCTACGCGCTCGATGAAGCGGCGCTGGCCGAGGCGAAGCCCGACCTGATCCTGACCCAGGAGCTGTGCCCCGTCTGCGCAGTGAGCTATCGCGAGGTCAACGACGCGGTCCGGGCGATCGACGCTGACATCACGGTCGTCTCGCTTGAGCCGACCACGATCGAGGGCATCTTCAACACCATCTCGACCGTCGGCGCGATGACCGAGAACGAGGATGACGCGGTCGATCTCGTCGAATCGCTCCGCGAGCGCCTGAGCGCCGTCGAGGAGAAGGTCCAGGCCCGACGCGACGCCGGTGGCCGTTCGCCCCGGGTTGTCGGTCTCGAGTGGCTCGACCCGCCGTTCGCCGCGGGCCATTGGGTCCCGGAGCAGATCGGACGGGCTGGCGGCTGGGAGCTCCTCGGAGCGGCGGGGGAGCGCTCGGCACAGACGACCTGGGACGCGGTGGCCGAGGTCGACCCGGAGATGCTCCTGCTGATGCCGTGCGGCTTCCACCTGCCGGAGACCCTGGCGGCCTGGGAGCGGACCCGGCGGCCGCCGGGCTACGACGACCTCGCCGCGGTCCGACGGGGTCGCGTCTTCGCGCTCGACGGCTCGGCCTATTTCAGCCGCCCGGGGCCGCGGGTCATCGACGGCATCGAGCTGCTGGCCGAGATCTTCGACCCCGACGCATTCGTGGATATCGCCCCGTTCGGGTCCTGGACGCCGGTCGGGCCGTAGGTCGCGACAGACAGCCCGTGCCCTTCCGCGCCTCGTTCGACTGTCTGTGGTGCGGGACCGCGCACACCTGCCGCGGGCCCGACGATCTCGAAGGCTGGGCGCAGCTCTGTCCCGATTGCGTCGGCAAGGCTGGCGACAACGGCTTCCTCCGCGGGCGGCTGCGGCAGGCGCTGACAGAACGCGGTGCGGCGGCCGGGACGCCCGGCGGGGTGGTTGCCGTCCACGACCGACCCGCGCCCGCCGCCGTGGCGCTCGATCCCGATGCGGCCCTGCTCGCCTACTACGAGGCCCGGGCGCCCGAGTACGACGACTGGTATCTCCGCCGCGGGCGCTACGAGCGCGGGCCTGTCCACGACGCCGCCTGGCACGCCGAGCTCGACATGGCCGGTCGCTGGCTTGACGAGTTGCCGATCCATGGCGAGATCGTCGAGCTGGCCGCCGGGACCGGCTGGTGGTCGCCGCTGCTCGCGTCAAAGGGCGAGCTGTCGCTCTATGACGGCGCGTCCGGGCCGCTCGACCGGGCGCGCGAACGGCTGGTGGCGCATCGGCTGCGGGCGCACCTGCACGTGCGCGACGCATGGACCGAACCGGATCGCGCCATCGACGCCGTCTTCACGGGCTTCTGGCTGAGCCACGTCCCGCGCGCCCGGCTCGATGCCTTCCTGGGCATCGTCCGGCGCTGGCTCAAGCCGGGCGGGACGTTCGCCTTCATCGATTCGCTGGCCGACCCGCAATCGAGCGCCGCCGACCACGCGGCGCCGGCTGGCGACGCCTCGGTGCGACGGCTGGACGACGGCCGCGAGTTCACGATCGTCAAGGTCTACTACTCGCCATCCGAGCTCGAGACGGCCCTCGCCCGCGCTGGGTTCGCGGACGCCCGCGTGACGACGACCGGGCGCTTCTTCCTGACCGGTGTCGCGCTCGCGCCGGCGTCGTAACCAACGGTCCGCCAAGGCCGCGAGCCACCACGGACGACGACACCCCCGCGGCTATACTCCGCGCGATGTCCCCCCTGGCCAAGTCCACGATCGCGACCGTCGGTTCCGGCGTCATGGCCGAGGCGATGATCGCCGGCCTGCTCCGCGGCAAGCTCGTCGAGCCCGGCCAGGTGGTGGCGAGCCATCCGCGTCTCGAGCGTCGCGAGCACCTCGCCCGCGAATACGGCATCCGCACGGTCGCCGCCAATGTCGAGGCGGTCGAGGGCGCGGACGTCATCCTGTTCGGGATCAAGCCCCAGATGCTGGCCAAGGTGGGCGGCGAGATCGGTCCCCATCTCAAGCGCGGCCAGCTGGTCCTGTCGGTGCTGGCCGGAGCCACCACCGCGGCCCTGACCGGGATCCTCGGCCATGACCAGGTCGTCCGGAGCATGCCCAACACACCGGCTCGGCTCGGCAAGGGGATGACCGTCTGGTACGCGACGCCCGAGACGACCGAAGTCCAGCGCGCGCAGGCGGCGGCGCTGCTCGGCGCCCTCGGCCACCAGCTCGAGGTCGACGACGAGAAGATGGTCGCCATGGCGACCGCGGTCTCCGGGACCGGGCCGACCTACGTCTTCCTGGTCATGGAGGCGCTGATCGATGCCGCCGTCCACCTCGGCTTCCCGCGCCGCATCGCGCACGACCTCGTGATCGAGACCCTCGAGGGCTCGACCCTCTTCGCCAAGCAGTCCGGGATGCACCCGGCCGAGCTGCGCAACATGGTCACCTCGCCCGGCGGCACGTCCGCCGCCGCGCTCCACGAACTCGAATCCGGCCGGTTGCGGACCGTGCTGTCCGAGGCGGTCTGGGCGGCGTACCGCCGGACGGTCGAGCTCGGCGACCAGCTCGAGGCGTCGGTCGTGCCCGACGCCGGACGCCGGACCGGGGGTCGATGACGGCCCTCGAGACGGACCGGCGCGGCGACGAGCCGAGCTATCCGGTGGACCTCCGGCGCGGCCCCTTGACCACGATCCGGGGCCGCGACCTGCGCGCGTTGGAGCGCGACTTCTGGGCGGACGAGGCAGCCGCCTGGGATCGGCTGCACGACACGTGGGCCGGCCTCGACCAGGCCGCCTGGCACCTGCCGGGGGCTGCGGCCTCGGACGCCGGCGGGCCACCCTGGTCGCTTGCCGAGCACGTCGGGCACATCGCCGACTGGCAGGAGCTCGCCATCGAGTACACGGCGCGGGCCATCAGCACCGGCCGCTGGCCGTCGGACACGGACTACGACGACGGCGACTTCGACACCTACAACGAGCGTCGACGCCAGCCCTGGGCATCGCTCCCGCGCGACACGATCCTGGAACGCTTGGCGGCCGCCCGACCGCGGCTGCTCGAGATCGACCGGCGGCTCGACCCCGAGACGCTCCGAGGCGACGACGCCTGGGGTTGGGTGTACATGACCTTGCACGGTCACTACCTCGACCACCTGGCCGTCATCGAACCGTGGTGCGCCGACCTCCGCCTCCGTCAGACCGATGGCGACCCGTTCGTGACCGACCCACGCCCCGCGGACCACGCCGCGTTCGTGGCCCAGGACGCGGCCATCGCAGCCGACTTCGACGGCCTGATCCGGCCCATCCCGGAGCGCCTCTGGGCAACCACCGATCTGACGCCCGGCTGGACGCTCATCGATCACGTCGGCCATCTCGCCGACTGGGCGGCCGAGGGGATCCGTGCCGTGGCGACCTTCGAGCGCGAGGGCGGCTGGCCGGCCGATCCCGAGGAAGGCATCGACGCCTGGAACGAACGGATGGTGGCGGCGTGGCGCGGCCAGGGCGTCGAGGCGACCCTGGCCCGGTATGACGCGGCCAGGGCCGGGATGCTGGACGCGATCGGGCGCCTCTCGGTCGACGACCTCCGATCGCCCGATGGCTGGAGCTGGGCATACGACTGCCTCCACGGCCATGTCCGCAAGCACCTGGCGATGCTCGGGCCGTGGGCCTCGGCCTCGGTTCGTGACGGAGCGGCCGGCTGATGCCCACCGCACCCACCACACCGTCGCCCAACCTGTCGATCGAGGCCATCGTCGCGGTCGATACGCCGCGGGAGTTCCGGCTCCATCCACGCGACCGGCTCGTGGCCTTCACGGCCGAGGCGGCTGGTGCCCGCCAGCTCTTCACCCTGGGGCTGCGAGGCGGCTATCCGGCCCAGCTGACCGCATCGGAGAAACCCGTCTCGGATCCGCAGTGGTCGCCCGACTGCCGTCGCCTGGCGTTCGTGCGCGACGACGAGATCTGGGTCGTCGAAGTGGACGGCTCGCGCCTGACCAAGGTCGTCGCCAAGCCGGGCGGCGGCCGCGAAGCGCGCTGGTCGCCGGACGGCCATCGGCTCGCCTTCCTGTCGCGACGCCGCGGCTGGACGCAGATCTGGCTGATCGATGCCCCGGTCCCGCGGCGCGGTCGCCCGGCCACCGAACCCAAACCGCCGCGCCCGACGCCACTGACCGAGCCTGGTCTCGATGTGGACGCCTTCGAGTGGGCGCCCGATGGCAGTCGGATCGCGGTCATGGCGCCGCGCGGCCCAGATATCAGCGAGGCGTCGCAGATCGCGCTCGTCGACGTCGCGACCGGGACGACCCACGTCGTCGCCGGGCAGCACAGCATCGATGTCGGCGCCCGGTGGCTGCCCGATGGGTCGCTGCTCTTCGTCTCCGACGCGGACGGCTGGTTCCATGTCGTCCGTCTGACCGCGGACGGCCACGACCGGATCGTCCTGACTGCGGGGGAACGCGAACACGGCGAGCCCGGTGGTGGCGCGGGATACGCCCCCCTCCCATCGCCCGATGGCAGCCGGTTCGTCCACATCGAGGTTCACGACGGCCTCCAGGACCTGCTCGTCGGTGAGCTCGCGGGGGGCGCCGTCCCGAAGCGCGGCCGAGGACGGCCGCCCAAGACGCCACGGACCGTCTCGGCGGCCTCGGCCGGCAGCCGGATCAACCCATGGGACGGCGTCTGGCGCTCGGTCGGCTGGCTGTCCGACGGCGCGTGGGTCGTCGCGATCGGCGAGCGCGAGACCGGCCCGCAGGATCTGTGGCTGCTACCGGTCCCGGGCGTCGCGCCGGACGATGCCCGGCCCCGCCAGATCACCGACTCGATGCCGGCCGTCCTCCGGGCGGCCCTCTCCCCGAGCCGCGTCGCCCCCGCGCAGCGGATCGCGGTCAAGGCACGCGATGGCCTGCGGGTCGAAGGCACGCTGTGGCGACCACAGGCGGCGACCGGCAAGCGCGGTGGCAAGCGCGTCCCGACCGTCCTGTACGCCCACGGAGGCCCGACCGGTCAGTCGCTCCGGTCGTTCCAGCCATTCAAGCAGCTGCTCACGGCGGAGGGGTTCGCCCTGCTCGACGTCGACTTCCGAGGCTCGACCGGATATGGCCGCGAGTTCCGCCTCGCCAACCACGGGGAGTGGGGCCACGGCGACGTCCACGACCTGATCGACGCCGCACGATGGGCGACGGCCCAGCCCTGGTCGGATGGGCGGCTGGCCATCTTCGGCGGCTCGTACGGCGGCTACATGGTGCTGTCCGCGCTGGTCGAGGAGCCCGAGATGTGGGCCGCCGGCGTCGACCTCTACGGCGACTCCGAGATCGCCGAGAGCTATCGGCACGGCGATCGGCTCGGTCGCCTCGACCTGCACAAGATGATGGGCTCGCCCGACGACCCCGCCCAAGCCGAGGTCTATCGCCGCGGCTCGCCGGTCTATCGCGCCGAGCGGATCCAGGCGCCGCTGCTCATCCTTCACGGCCGCAAGGACAAGCGGGTCGTCCCGCTGATGACCGAGCGGATGGTCGAGGCGCTGGAGATCGAGGGCAAGCCGTTCGACGTCCATTGGTACGACGACGAGGGCCACGGCTGGGAGCGCCGCGAAAACCGGCGCGACGCATACGGGCGGATCCTGGCCTTCCTCAAGACGCATGTCCTCGAGGAGCCCGAGGACGCGACGGCGCACTCGCGCTAGGGCTCGCCCTCAGGTCTGGGTAACCGGAGGGGTCAAGTAGGCTCGGCGCGACCGTCGACGAGCCGCTCGAGCTGGACGACGTGCTCGGCAAGGTGGCCGACGATGAACCGGGGCGGGATCTCGGCGACGGTCATCTCGCCGAGGCGCGGGTGTAGGCCGCGACGGGCGCGTTCGGCGGGAGTCAGCGTCCGCCAGCGTCGCTCGAGCCGTTCGAGGGCCTCCGTGGTCCGGTCGTACAGCTCCCGCGGCGGGAGCGTCCGGTCGCGCTCGAGGATGCCCAGTCGGACCGGATCGGTCGCCACCCGGCCGAACGGCACCGGCTCCGGTCCGCCGCTCACGACCCGTTCCATCTCGCCGAGCCAGTACGTGGCCATCTCCGCGACGTGGGCGAGCACCTCGGGTGGCTCCCAGTGCGCCTCATCGGAGTGGTCGAACGTCGTGGCCAACCGCCACGGTACGCCCGCCTCGACGGCGCGTCGCGTCGCGTCCAGGCCGGCCTTTGCCGTCTGCAGGCCGTCGAGCAGGGGATCGTCCATACGCGCCAGTGTCGCACGCGAGGGGTCGCATGGGTGGCCACGACCACCGGCCGGC
>JBBQVJ010000044.1:0-14980 GCA_038211705.1 Candidatus Limnocylindrales bacterium
CGAAAGCGGTCGCCGCGGCATTGGCCGCCCGGTCGACATCCTCTGCGCTCGATGCCTGGACCCTGGCGATGATCTTGGCGTCGGCCGGGTTCTCGACATCGAGCGTCTCGCCCGACGCCGAGTCGACCCATTCGCCGCCGATGAACTGCTGATACGTCTTGACGGCTTCGAGGACGTCGGTCATCGGGGAGTCCCTCCGGGTGGTGTCGGTACGGTCTGCATGATGGTCCTGCCATCGTACCGCGCGACGGTACGGCGTCCCGTTCAGTGAGTCGGCTGGCCGGTCACCGCCACGCGCTCGATGAGGTCGGCCGCCCGGACCGTGCCGGAGCTCGCCTGGAGATCCCGAGCGATATCCGCGAGTCGGCGGGCCAGCGGGGCGTCCGCGAGCAGCTCGTCGATGGCATCGGTCAGCTCCTCGTCGCGGAAGTCGTATGTCGCCAGCCGTCGACCGAAACCGGTCTCATCGATCCGCTGGGCGTTGTCGACCTGGTCCCAGAAGAGCGGCAGGACGACCATCGGCTTTCCGTGATGGAACGCCTCGGTGACCGTGTTGTTGCCGCCATGGGTGATGACCAGGTCGACCTGCGACAGGATCGCCGGCTGCGGCAGGAAGCCCTCGCCGGCCTCGTTGTCGTGGAGCGCGATCTGGTCGGCCAGCGGACCCTTCGAGACGATGATCCGGTGCTCGGTGGTCGCCAGCAGGTCGACCAGCCGCTGCATCAGCCCGACATCGGCCGAGCCGAGGCTGCCCAGCGAGAGGTAGATGAGCGCCCCATCGCGACCGCGCAGAGGCGCGGGGACCTCCCACGTCGTTTCGGCGGCCCGCACCGATGAGCCGACACGCCGCCAGGTCGGACCCAGCGCCACCTCGCGGGCGTAGTCGGCGGCGGGCGGATAGACATACAGGTTGAGCCACGGCGATTCGCCGATGAAGTCGGGGCCAAGCGGGCCGTAGCGGGGGCCGGCATCGCCATGGTCGCGGCAGAAGGCGTCGAACTCCGCCCAGATGTCGCGGTGGGTCCGATCGGTCTCGGCCAGGAAGGCCGGCCAGTCGCCGCGGTCGCTGGCCGGGTAGCCTGACGAGAACGGCGGCACGGCCGGATCCTTGAGCTCGGCCGGGTTGCACGACACGATCCGGACCCACGGCCGGCCCGAGGCGGCCAACGCAGGGAAGCCCACGACGTTGTCCTCGACGATCACGTCGGGCACCAGGTCATCGATGATCTCGGTCAGCCGCGGGTGAACGTACATCGCCCCATCGACCAGCGCCCTCCAGGTCGGGGCCATGAACTCACCGAGCTGCTCGATGGTCGGCTTGCGGAAGACCGGCGCGGTGTCACGGATGAAGTCGATCCAGAACTGGCCGGGGACCTCGTCGACCTCGGGCTTGGGGCCGAGGCGCATCAGCCGCTCCTCGAAGCCCTTGGCCTCGAGCGTTCCGGCGAACGATTCCTCGACGATGAACACGACCCGGTGGCCGCGCGAGCGCAGGACTTGGCCGATGCCGACGCAGTTGTTGGTCGGCCCGAAGGCGCCCTCCGGGAAGAAGACGATCGTCCGCGCGTGGCTCACCCGCCGATCATCGCCGACGACGTGCGGGATCCGCTCAGTCGCCCTGCAGGACGGAACGCAGCCTCTGGTACTCGGTCTCGTCGATCTCGCCCGCGGCGAGCCGGGATCGCAGCGTATCGAGGGCGGCGTCGCGCTCGGGGGCGCCGAGCCGAGCGGTCTGGGAAAGCCGCAGCCATACCAGGATGGCGACGATGGGGATCACGAAGATGGCGATGATGACCAGGATCACGACGATTTCGGCAGGTCCCGGGCTTGGCATGCCGGCACTCTAGCGCGGCAAGACGGCCGCGCCAAGGGGCTGTTCAGTCCTCGTTCGAGGTGGCCGCCAGGCGACGGGTCGGCGACCACGGCACCACGATGCGCTCGACGATCCCGACGCCGACGTACAGCGCGATCGAGACGAGCGCGGTGAGAAGGATCGCCCCGAACACGAGGTCCGTCCGGAAGGAGTTCTGGGAGAGCTTCATCCAGATCCCGAGGCCCTCGGTCGCCCCGACGTACTCGCCGAAGATCGCGCCGATGACCGCGTAGACGACGCTGATCCGCAACCCCGTGAAGAGCGACGGCAGGGCCGTCGGCCAGCGCAGCTTGCGGAACGTCTGTCCCCGGCTCGCGCCCATCGACCGCAGGAGGAGCGTCGCCTCCGCGTCCACCCGACCGAAGCCATCGAGCAGGGCCACGGCGACCGGGAAGAACGTGACCAGCACGACGATCAGGACCTTTGGCAGCAGGCCGAAGCCGAACCAGATCACGAACAACGGCGCGATGGCCACTACCGGGATGGTCTGGCTGGTCACCAGCAGCGGTTCGACGGCTCGCCGGACGGGCTCCCAGCGATCGAGCCCGACCGCGACCCCGATGGCCACGACCACGGCCAGCGCGCAACCGAGGAGCGCCTCGACGACGGTGGGGACCAGGTGGCCGAGAGCGGCCCCACGGAAGTCCCAGAGCGCGGTGAGCACCCGCGAGGGAGCCGGCAGCGTGATCGGGTCGAGACCCGCGACGCGGACGTAGCCCTCCCAGACGAGGAGAAGGACGGCCACCAGCGCCAGTGGCGGTCCCCATCGCATCGTCCGGTCGCGGACACCCGGATTCACGGCAGGAAGTCGTTCGTGAACAGGGCCTGGTAGTCGGGAGCCGTGGCGAGCGGATGACCGGCGGCATCGGCCAGCAGGCCCTGGTCGAACAAGAAGCCGGAGTAGCCCTGCCATTTCACCAGCGTCTGGCGGCCGACGGCCCCCGTCTCGTCGGTGAGCAGGTGCTGGTCGGCAAGGTACTGCTGGCTCAGGGCGGGCAGCTTCGGGTCACCGTCGAAGACGCCCGGGTTCTGCGCCACGAGGATGGCGGCCGCCTCCGCCGGGTGCTCCGCCGCGAACTGGAAACCACGCACCGTGGCGGCCACGAACGCACGGGCGAGTTCGGGCTCCGCGGCCAGCCAGCGGCTGTCGCAGGCGAGCACGACCTGGTAGAAGTCCGGAAAGCCGTAATCGCCGAAGGCGAAGGCCCGCAGCGCGATACCTCGTTCCGTCGCCTCGATGCCCTCCCACGCGGCAAACGTGATCACGAAATCGGCGCGCTTGGCATAGAGCGCTTCGTACGCGGCGGTGTCGAGCGTCACGCTCTTGAACGTGCCCTTGCCGCCATCGGCTTTGATGACGGACTTCAGGGTCGGCTCCTCGTTGGGGTAGCCAAAGCCGGCGTATGTCCGGCCATCGAGGTCGCGCGGACGCGTGATGTCCGACGACTCGAGGACCGCGATCTCCTGCGCCGTGTGCTGGAGGATGGCCATGACCGAGACGACGGGCGCCCCGGCGGCCGACGCGAACGTGAGCGCGTCCTGGAAGCTGATTCCGCATTCCGCCTGCCCGGCGGCGATCAGCGCCTCCGGGGTGATCGTGCCGTAGGGAAGGACCTTGAAGTCGACGCCTGCGTCCTTGTACCAGCCATTTGCGGCGGCGGCGTAGAACCCGGTGTGGTTGGTGTTTGGCGTCCAATCCAGCGCGAGTCGCACCGTACCGAGCGGGGTGATGGACGCCTGCGCGCTCGCGGACGGAGCCGACGAGGGGGCTGACGGGGCGCTCGGCGACGGCGTTGCGCTCGGGCCGAGCGTCGTCGCAGCTGGACCGCACGTGGTGACGAGCAAGGCAGCGACGAGCACGGCGATGACGATCCGCCTCATGCGGGCGTTCTGTCGTGGAAGGCCATGGGAGCTCCGATCTCGATCTCGTTACACAACACGACGCCGACTCCTCAGATCTGGGGACGGCGTCGAACGAGTCGACGGGCCTGCTTCCTTCGCCGGTACTAACCGGATCAGGTTCCGCGGGTCTGTGGCGTCGGCCACACTCTCAGCGCGCGAGGCGCTCCCCGGAGGCGATATTCGGTTGGACCTGAATCGTAGCACGGTCCCGGATCCAGGCGATGATCTCGTTGATGATCGCCGGTCCTTCTGGCTCGTTGTGGAGCTCGTGACGGAGACCCGGGTAGGTCCGCCGCTCGACGTTGGGGAGCGTCCCCAGGATCTCGGAGGCACGCGCTGGCACGAGGCCATCGTCGAGCCCGTGCAGGACGAGGGTCGGCAACGTCAGGCCGGCGTACTCGCGTCGGACGCGGGCCTGCTCGGCCAGCGCCTCGTCACCGAACCGGGCCGTGCTGGCGCTCGTCGCCAGTGGATCCGCGCGGACCTTCTGGGCGACCGACGGGTCGCGCGAGAGCGTCGAACCATCGATCCCGTTCGGGACCGCGAGCGTCGGGACGATCCTCGACAGGGTCGGTGCGAGGGTCTTCTTCCAGAACGCCAGCGTCGAGTCGAGACCCGGTGACGTCAGGACGACGAGATCGGGCCTCGGGCGCTCCGTCAGCAGGTAGCCGAGCACGATGAGCCCGCCCATCGAGTGACCGTACAGGACGACCGACCGACGGTCCGCCGACGCGCGGATGGCGCCGAGTCGGCGCTCGAGGTCATCGTGATACTCCGCCCAGCGGTCCACGTGACCGCGCCTCCCGCCCGAGCCACCGTTCCCGCGGTGGTCGTACGACCAGGTATCGATGGCGGCCGCGGCGAGCTGGTCGCCCACGTGCTCGTAGCGCCCGGAGTGTTCGCCCAGACCGTGGACGACCAGCGCCGACGCCCATGGCTTGCCCGCCCAGGCGCCGGCGGCTTCCGGCCCGACCGCCGGCCAGTGCCGGACGAGCAGGTCCGTGCCGTCGGCGGCGGTGACGTGGCTGACGATGGATGGCATGGCGCTCAGGGTACGCGGACAGGCCCGGGTCGATTCCGCCCGGGCCTGCCTACCAATGGCGCTCGCCGGTCAGCGATCGGCCTCCGCGTAGGCGTACCCGCTCTCGAGTGCCCGCCCGCCGGGACGTTCGGCCGTCGCACCCAGGTTCGCCACGATGGCCCGCGCACCGGCCCGTGCCGGGATGAACAGGGCGGCGATGGCGCCGATGCCCACGACCACCGCACCGACGGCGATGGCCGGCTGGAGCCCAGCGACGTAGGCCGCCGGCGTGCCGTAGTCCCCGTTCGCGCTGAAGATCGCGGCGAGGACCGCGACACCGAACACACCACCGACCTCACGGATGGTGTTGGTCGCGCCGGACGCCTTGCCCTCCTCCTCGGGGCGGACCGCCGACAGGACCACGTTCGCGATCGGGGCGAAGAAGAGGCCCATCCCGATCCCGGCCAGGATGAACGGGATGACTATCGACTCGTAGGCGACGGTCGGCGTGACGATCGCGGCGAGCCAGCCCAGGGCGACGGCCTGGAGGGCCATCCCCGTGGCCAGGATCGGTCGTCCCCCGATCCGGTCCGCCAGGATCCCGGCGATCGGCGCCACGATGATCGGCATCCCGGTCCACGGCAGGGTCCGCAGGCCGGCTTGGAACGGGCTGTAGCCCTGCACCACCTGGAAGAACTGGCTGAGCAGGAAGACCGATCCGAACATCCCGAAGTACATCAGGAGGGATACGGCATTCGCAGCGCTGAAGGCTCGGTTGCGGAAGAACCCCATCGGCAGCATCGGGTGCGTCTGGCGGGTTTCCCACACGACGAAGCCGACGAGCAGGATCGCGCCGGAGACCAGCGCGCCGAGCACCTGTGGACTGTCCCAGCCAAGGTCGTTGCCGTTGATGACGCCCCACACGAGAGCAAGCAGGCCGGCACTGATCAGACCGAGACCCGGGATATCGAGACGCCCCTCGGGGCCATAGCTCTCGGTCAGCCGGAACGCAGCCAGAGGCAGGACCACCAGACCGATCGGCACGTTGAGCCAGAAGATCCAATGCCAGTCGAGGCCCTCCGCGATGGCGCCGCCGACGAGCGGCCCGATGGCGATCGCCAGCCCGGCGATCCCGCCCCAGGCACCGAGCGCCACGGCCCGACGCTCTGGGGGCATGGCCGCCGACAGGATGGTCAGGGTCAACGGTGTCACGATCGCGCCGCCGACACCCTGGATCGCCCTGGCCAGGATGAGCATCTCGGTCGACGGCGACAACGCGGCAAGCGCCGACCCGCCGATGAAGACGCTCATACCGATCAGGAAGACGCGCCTCCGACCGAATCGATCGCCCAGGGCGGCACCCGTGATGAGCAGGACCGCAAAGGTCAGGGTGTAGGCGTTGACCATCCACTGGAGGTCGGCCAGCGAGGCGCCGAGGTCCACCTTGATGACCGGCAGGGCGGTCGTCACCACCAGGTTGTCAAGGGCGACCATGAATAGTGCGAGCGACGTGATGAGGAATGTCCAAAACGCGCTGGATCGGGTGCTGGTCATCGCTGGGCTCCTGAAAGTAAGTTAGTGGTCACTAAGTTACGACAAGAAAAAAGGGGCATGCGTCCGGCGATGGTCAGGCGGCACCTCCGGGTTCCTTTTGGTCGTGGTGCTTGAGAAAGCGGCTGAGCGACCATTCCTCGGGCGAACCAGGGATCTCGAGCGCGGCGGCCACGTTGAGCAGCATCCCCTCCGCGAAGAACTGGTGGATGTCCTCCTTGGACGCCCCGCTGTCGCGCTCGACGGACTCGTACAACGCCGCGAACTCCTCGCGGACGACCTGGCGGACATCGTCGTCGCCACAGGCGGCATAGGCCTGGAGCTGGACGCGCAGCAGGTCGCGATCGGACAGGAGCCGCATGTAGGCCGCACCCATCAGCTCGAGGACGGAACAGGCCTGGTCGTCGGCCGGCTTGCGTCGGGCCGCCTCGTGGAAGACCAGCCTGGTTCGCTGGAAACCATGGCGCACGACGGCGAGGAACAGCTCGCGCTTCGTCCCGAACAACTGGAAGAGATATGGCTGCGACACCCCGACGGCCCGGGCGATCGAATCGGTCGACGTGCCCGAATACCCGCCGGCAGCGAACTCGCGCAGTGCGGCGACCACGATCGCGTCACGACGCTCGTCGGCGGTCTGCCTGGTGATCGCGGCTGCGTTCATGCCGTTAACTTAGTGAGTACTAAGTTAGTTGTCAAGCGCGCCTTTGGCTGCAGATGCGCGGCTACCATGCCCCGATGACACCATGGGTCGAGATCGGCGATCGCGTCTTCGTCCGTCGATACGCGTTCTATGACCAGAACATCGGCGTCGTCCTTGGCGACGATGAGGCGCTGGTCATCGACACGCGGTCGACCCATGTCCAGGCCCGCGAGATCCTCGACGACCTGCGGACGCTGACCGCGGTCCCGGTCACGGTCGTCGTGGACACCCACGGCCATTTCGATCATGCCTTTGGCAATCACATCTTCCGGCCGGCGGCCATCTGGGGCCACGAGCGATGCGTGCCGTTCATGGAGCGCACCGGGAACGCGCGACGGGCGACGATCGCCGAGCAGGTGCCCGAGATCGCGGCCGATCTCGAGGAGGTCGTCCTCGATCCCCCGGATCGAACCTTCGCCGAGACCGCGTTCGTCGATTTCGGCGGACGGCGGGTCGAGCTGCGGCACCTTGGTCGCGGGCACACCGACCACGACATCGTCGTCACGGTGCAGGGCACCGGGGTGGTCTTCGCCGGCGACCTGATCGAGAACGGCGCCGTCCCCTACTTCGGCGACAGCTTTCCCCTCGACTGGCCCGAGACCGCGTTCCGGCTGGCCGAGCTCGTCGTTGACGTGGTCGTGCCGGGGCACGGCGATCACGCGGGACGGAGGTTCGCCGAGGACCAGGCAGTCGCCATCGCCGGCCTGGCCGACCTGGCCCGCCGCGTCGCCGCGGGCGAACTCACGCTCGATGACGCCGTTGCGCGGACACCGTTCCCCGCCCATCCGGCCGACGACGTGCGACGACCGATCGAGCGAGCCATGCAGCAGCTGGCGGGCGAGCTCGACTAGGCGCCGATCCGGACGATCCAGCGACCTTTCGCCTCGCCCGCGACGATCGCCTCGAGCGCGCCCTCGAGCGTGTCGAGCGAGACCTCCGAACTGTGCCGACCCAGGTCGCGCGGTCGCAGATCCGTGGCCAGTCGATCCCACAGGTCGCGTCGGCGGTGGATCGGCATGTTGACCGAATCCATCCCCAGGAGTGCGATGCCGCGCAGGATGAATGGGAAGACCGTCGTCTCGAGCCTCGCGCCGCTGGCGTTGCCGCAGGCCGCGACCGACCCACCGATCCGCAGCGACCGAAGCACGTACGGCAGCGTCGCGGCACCGACCACATCGACAGCCCCGGCCCATCGTTCCGATTCGAGCGGCTTGCCCTCGCCGGTCACCTCGTCGCGTGACAGGATCCCGGCCGCGCCCATCGTTCGGAGCCGGGCCGCTTCCTCGGGCTTGCCGGTCGCCGCCCAGACCTCGTAGCCGCGGTCGGCCAGGATCGCGAGAGCCGTCCCGCCGACCCCGCCCGACGCACCGGTCACCAGGACCGGCCCGTCGGTCGGATCGAGTCCGCGATCCTCCAGGGCGGCGACGGACATGGCCGCAGTGAACCCTGCGGTCCCGATGGACATCGCGTCGCGCATGGACAGCCCGGGCGCCAGTGGCACGACCCAACCGGCCGGCACGCGCTCGAACTCGGCGTACCCGCCGTGGCGCGAGACGCCCAGCTCATAGCCGTGCGCGACCACCTCGCTGCCGATCGCGATCGACGGATCGGCGCTGGCGACGACCTCACCGGCCATGTCGATGCCGGGGATCAACGGGCTGATCCGGGCGACCTTGCCATCGGCCCGCACCGCAAGTCCATCCTTGTAGTTGATGCTCGACCAGGCGACCCGGATCTCGACCTCGCCGGGCGGCAGGTCGGTCTCGCGGAACTCGCGCACGCCGCGATCGACGACGTCATCGACCTTCTCGGCGACATAAGCGCGGAATGTGGCTGGGATGGCGGACATGTCGGGCGGCAACCTCCTGTCCGAAGCGTATCCGGTCGCGAGGCCGGCAACCTAACCGCAACCTGGAGGACCGACAAATACGGTTGACGCCCCGACCCGTCATCGGCGACCATGCGCGGACCGTGACCCACACCCAAGTCTCCTGGAACATGTGTATGCGCTGGCGGCCCCGCCGTGCGGAGGATGGGGTCTGAGGTCACGCGCAACCTGATATGAGGGGCGCGGGACCGCAGACGAGGTCCCGGGGCTGCAACTCCAAACGGAGCTGCGGCTTTTTTTGTTTCCTCCGAACCACGCGACGGGTGACCGCCATGAACCAGCGGGCCTCCCAGGGCTCCGGGCCTCGCATCTCCATCGCCACTCCCCTATCCGTCCCAAGGAGGCCAGCGACATGCCAGAACTCGATCCCACGACCTTCCGACCGGAGACCCGAGCGCTCCACTCGGGGCAGAAGCCCGACAGCGCGACCAACGCCCGGGCCGTCCCGATCTACGCCACGACGAGCTACGTCTTCGACGACGCGGCGCACGCGGCGCGGCTCTTCGGCCTCCAGGAATTCGGCAACATCTACACCCGGATCATGAACCCGACGACCGATGTCTTCGAGCAGCGCGTCGCCGCGCTCGAGGGTGGCGTCGCGGCGCTCGGCGTCGCGTCCGGGCAGGCCGCCGAGACGTTGTCCATCCTCAACCTCGCCCGGGCCGGCGACAACATCGTCTCGTCCTCGTCGCTCTACGGCGGAACCTACAACCTGTTCACCCACACGCTGCCCAAGATCGGGATCACGACGACGTACGTGGACGGCACCGATCCATCCGCCTTCGGGCGGGCGATCAACGACAAGACGAAGGCGGTCTTCCTCGAGCTCATCGGCAATCCCCGGCTCGATGTCCACGACCTGGCCTCGATCGCCGATGTGGCCCACGCCCGGGGCGTGCCGGTCATCGTCGACAACACGTTCGCCCCGCTCATCGCCCAGCCGATCAAGCACGGCGCCGACATCGTCATCCACTCGGCGACGAAGTGGATCGGTGGTCATGGCACCGCGATCGGCGGCGTCGTCGTCGACGCGGGGACGTTTGACTGGGCAGCCAGCGAGCGGTTCAAGCAGGACTTCGTGGACCCCGATCCGTCCTACCACGGGATCAGCTATACGGGCGCCTTCGGCAACCTGGCGTTCATCCTGAAGCTGCGCGTCCAGGGGCTGCGCGACATCGGCGCGGCGCTCAGCCCGTTCAACGCCTTTCTCTTCCTCCAGGGCCTCGAGACGCTCCCGCTCCGGATCAAGCGCCACAGCGAGAACGCGCTGGCGGTCGCCACGTGGCTGGAAACGCGGCCCGAGGTCACCTGGGTCAGCTACCCGGGGCTCGAGTCACATGCGTCGCACAAGCTGGCGACGCGGTACCTCAGCGGTGGCTTCGGTGGCGTCGTCACCTTCGGGGTCAAGGGCGGCGTCGAGGCCGGTCGCCGGCTCATCGACAACGTCCAGATCTTCAGCCTGCTGGCCAACGTCGGCGACGCCAAGTCGCTGATCATCCATCCGGCCTCGACGACGCACTCGCAGCTGTCCGACGAGGAACAGATCTCGACCGGTACGACCCCCGACCTGATCCGGCTATCAGTCGGCCTCGAGCACGTCGACGACCTGATCGGCGACCTCGAACAGGCACTCGCGATCGCGACCGCCGATGTCGCAGGCGAGGGTGAGCTCGTCGGCGCTGCGGGATGACCCTGGAAACCCAGGCGACCGAAGGGGCCCCGACGCCTTCGGGGCCCCGGGGGATCGAGGCGGACCGGCCACCGACCGGGACCGGCCGCCTCGGATCGGTCGACTTTGGCCCCTTCGAGCTGGATGGCGGGACGACGCTGCCGGAGCTGACCGTCGCGTACCGGCACGACGGTCCCGGCCCGAGCGATGCGCCGCAGGTCCTGGTCGTGCATGCCCTGACCGGTTCGGCCGACGCGGCCGGCGATTGGTGGGAGCCGCTGATCGGCCCGGGCCGGGCGCTTGACACTGACCGGTTCGGGATCCTGGCGGCCAACCTGCTTGGAGGCCGATATGGCACGACCGGGCCGACCTCGGCCGACCCGACGACGGGCCGGCCGTATGGCGCCTCGTTCCCGGCGGTCTCGACGCGTGACCAGGCACGGGCCCAGTGGCGCCTGCTCGATGCGCTTGGCGTCGAGCGGCTCGATCTCGTGCTCGGCGGATCGCTCGGCGGGATGGTAGCGCTCGAGGTGGCGTTGGCCCGACCCGAGGCGGTGCGGACGGTCATGCCCATCGCCGCGCCGGCCGCGACGGGCGCAATGGCCGTCGCCTGGAACCACATCCAGATCGAGCTGATCGACCGCCTCGGGCTCGACGGGATGGCGCTGGCGCGTGAGCTGGCGATGACGACCTACCGAAGCGAGGCCGACTTCGACGAGCGCTTCAGTCGCGACCTCGAGGCCGATGGGCGGCCATCGATCGTCAGCTACCTCGACCACCAGGGTCGGAAGCTCATCGACCGGTTCGACCCGGCGACCTACCGGATCCTGGCCGGAGCCATGGACCGCCACGACATCGGCGTCGCCTGGGGCGGGCTCGACGGGGCGTTCGGGCGCCTGGCGGCGGGCGGGACCCGGGTCACTGGGGTCGGCATCCAGGACGACATCCTGTACGGCCCACGCCAGCTCCACGTCCTTGTCGACGCGGCCCGGGCGGCCGGTGCCACCGCGGAATACCGGGAGATCCACTCGACCAAGGGCCACGACGCATTTCTGGTCGAATGGGACCAGCTGAGCGAGCTGATCGGCGAGGCCCTCGGAGACTGATCGACCGTCCTAGACGGCGGCGCTCGGCTCGCTCGAGGACGCCGGGGGACCGCTCGGTGCCTCGCTTGGCGGGCTGCTCGGCGCGGCGCTCGGGGCCTGGCTGGGCGGGCTGCTCGGCGGCGCGCTCGGCGTCAGTGTCGGGGCCGGGGCGCCCTGTTCTCGCCATAGGTATTGACGAAGGGTCAGACCGCTCGCCCGCACCGTCGCCGCGACAGCGCGCCCCACGTAGCGGTAGTGCCACGGCTCGTAGTCGTAGCAGGTGACGCTGGCCTTGCCCTTCGGGTAGGACATGACGAAGCCGTACCGCCAGGCGTTCTTCTTGAGCCAGGCACCGGCCTTCGTGTTACCCCAGTCGCGGTAGTACCACGGCGCCGATCCCCCAAAGCTCCGAAAATCGAGCGTCGTGCCCAGCTGGTGTTCGCTGTGGCCGGCCCGGGCGCTCGACCGGAGGGCCGCGGCGTAGCCGGAGACGCGTGACCAGTAGGCAAAGGTCGAGCGCTGGGTCGAATAGCTCCGGAAGGCCGACTCCACAGCGAACCGAGCTCCGACGGATCTGGCCGCCCTGGTCATCGCCCGGAGATCGGCGATCACGAACGCTCGAACCCGTTGACCGCTGTTGAGGCCGGCGTTCGCCGTGGAGCGCAGGTCCTTCGGGACGTAACCGCTCGGCAGGCGGAACTTCGTGTCGAGGACACTCTGGTTCCAGTCGGCGTAGGCACGCTGCGGGGTCAGGGTGTCGCCCACCCGGCAGGGCGGGAGCGTGGCGGCCGAGACGACCGTCGCGGCCACCGCGGTCGTCAGCGCGACGACGAGGAGCAGGGCGATCAGTCGCGCGGCCGCGGGGCGTGTCGGCGACGTCGCCTTCAGGGCGCGCAGGGTCTGGCTCAGGACTGACATCGATCGCATCGTGGCATCGGCGCGACCCTCCGTCGCCTACCTGAACGTACCGGCGGAGCGTGGTCTGCGCCTCATCATCGAAGGGCTGCACAGGGCGTCCGTTTCACGTCTGTTGGCGCCCCACGGCGCCTTGTCGGGTATCATCCCGGTCGGCTCCACTGGCGAGTGGCCAAGCGGTAAGGCGCCTGACTCTGGATCAGGAGATCGAAGGTTCGAATCCTTCCTCGCCAGCCAACACCACAACCTGTTGGGTTTGTCGAACCGAGAAACACAACATCTGGTGGTTTGAGCGGGTGCGGGCATCCGTCGCCAAGGAGGCGATTCGATGCAATGGGCACCTGACTCCCCTGATCTTTGGGCACCTGATTCTGGGCGGCCGAATCAATGGGCATCTGACTCTTTCGAGCCCCTGACACTTCGTCGGGCGGTCGATCTGTTCCTCGGTGCGAAGGCCGCCGAGGGCGCCTCGCCCAAGACGATCACCTGGTACCGGATGATCCTCGAGCGGGCCGTTCGCTCGTTCGGCGCCGATCGCCCGGTCGATCGCTTGACCGGGCCGGACCTGCGAGCATGGCTCGTCGAGCTCCGGACGACCCTCGCCCCGGTCAGCGTGGCCGGCTACGTCCGGACCCTCAAGGTGCTCGGCAACTGGCTCCAGGCTGAAGGGCTCGCCGAAGCCAGCGCACTGCGAGCACTCCGCAAGCAGCGCGTCCCCGACAAGCTCATCGAGCCCGTCTCTGACGACACTCTCCGGCGCCTCCTCGGGCTCGCGAGCGTCCGCGACCGGGCGATCCTCCTGCTCCTCCTCGATACGGGGCTGCGGGTGTCCGAGGCGGCCGGGATCCGCCTCGGCGATCTGCGCCCGGACGGCTCGGTCAAGGTCTTGGGCAAGGGTGCGAAGGAGCGAATCGTGCCGATCGGTTCGACCGCCCGCACCGCGATCGTCCGCTACCTCGGCCAGCGGGGCCCCGGTTCGGCCGACGCGCCGCTCTTCCTCGGCCGACGCGGAGCCCTCGACTGGCGTGGGATGCAGCAGGTCCTCAAGCGGCTCAAGACGCGGGCTGGGATCACGGGTCGGATGAGCCCGCACTCGTTGCGCCACACGTTCGCCCGGAGCTACCTCGTCAACGGCGGCGATGTGTTCAGTCTGCAGCAGATCCTTGGGCACACGACGCTTGACATGGTCAAGCGGTACGTTTCGCTGGCGGACGCGGACGTCGCGGCGAAACACCGGACGGCCTCGCCGGCGGACCGGCTGGTTGGCAAGATGGGGCGGTAGATCGTTCTGGGCCTCCGGGACCATCTCGATCCCTTGACTCCCGGGCCCGGTCTGAGCGCGTACCGCGAAGATGCTTGACAGCTAGTCTGTTGACGTGGTCACGATGAACTTTGGCTTGACGCCCCCGAGAGCCCCCGAGGGCGCACCTACGGCCGTGACGCGGGGCCCATAGGTGGGCGAGGACGACACCGGTCAACCTCCGGTCGACGACGCCGCTCGCCAGCGGATCCGGGTCGCCGCCTCGAAGTTCCTCATGGATGCCGTCCCGCGGCTTGAGCTCGCGCGAGTCCTGCCGGTGCCCGGCCACCAGAGCCCCTGGCTTGACTACGCGGCCATCTGGAACGTCCTTGGCCACGAGGTCGGAACGGAGCTGGTGGCGGTGCTCAAGGACGAGCTGCCGCATCGGTTTGGTCGACCGTCGATGATGCCGCGAGCTGAGGACTATCCGACCGCTCTGCTCCGCGCGGTCGTCGCGATGGCGACAGTCGCCTACGCGCGGCCGGTCGGCTACGGACCGGATGTCCAGCCCTTCGTCGACGAGCTCGTCGAGCAGGTCCAGGCCCCTGACCAGACTGTTCGCTGCATTCGACTGTTGACGCACCTCGACGTCTCAGCGATCGCAGGATCCAGCATCCATGGAGTTCGGCTCGAGCCCGTCCGGGGGCTCATGGAGACCCTGTCTAGGGAGCTCAAGGAAGCCGCCAGCGAGGTCGATCGAACACACGTGCCGCTCGGGTCCAGGGAACCGAGGACACTCGCCGTGGCGGAGCTCACCGGCCCAACGGACACCTGGATCCTGGCGATGGACGCTCGGCCGGCCCTCGACCATGTCGTCAGCGTCCTGCGACTCGTCACGGGAGCGACGATTGCGCAGTCGGTTGAGGTGTTCGGCCTCACGTCAGTCGTGCATGCGACCGGCCCAATGGCCGCTGCACTGGATCCGGAGACGGACAGCCACTGGCGCCGCGTCGGTGTGCTAACGCCGCCTGACGTCGACGGGATCAAGCGCCTCGTCGACATGATGGTGGAGCTCTATGGGAGGCCTCCGAAGAAGCTGCCGTCCCTGCTGGTAGCAATCAACCGGTTCAATCGGT
>JBBQVJ010000045.1:0-14959 GCA_038211705.1 Candidatus Limnocylindrales bacterium
AGACGCACCCAGCCGACGCCGGCAAGATCGCCGAGATCAAGGCGCTCCTCTGGGAGAACCTGTCCATCGACCGGGTGCTGGAGGTCGCGGAGGAAGCGCGCTTCGACTGAACCGGCCGATGGCTGCCGGTTCAGGCCGGCGCGGGTTCGGTGCCTAGCGGCTCGTTGTCGATCAGCCGCGTGGTCCCGAATCGGACAGCGGCGGACAGGAGCGCAGGCCCGTCGACCCGGTCGAGCTCCGCGAGCGTCGCGCCATCCGCCACGGACACGTAGTCGACGACGGCCAGCGGTTCCGCAGCCAGGGTCGCCCGCATCGCGTCGCGGAGCGCTTCGGCCGACCGCTCGCCCGCTGCCCAGCGCTGCTGGGCGGCCAGCAGCGCGTGCCGGACGACGGGGGCCGCTTCGCGCTCGACCGGGGTGAGGTGGACGTTGCGCGACGAGAGGGCCAGGCCGTCTGGCTCGCGGACGGTCGGGCAGGCGATGACCTGCGTGGCGATCGCCAGGTCGCGTGCCATCTGGCCGATGACCATGACCTGCTGGGCGTCCTTCTGCCCGAAGTAGGCGTGGTCGGCGCCGACCAGCTCGAACAGGATCGCCACCACGGTCGCCACCCCGTCGAAGTGACCGGGTCGGGCGGCGCCCTCGAGTGGCTGCGCGACCGCCCCGACCGTGACCTCCGTGTCGAAACCCGGCGGATAGACCTCCGATACGTCAGGGGCGAACACGATGTCGATGCCCTCGGTCTCGGCGATCGCCAGGTCGCGCGCCTCATTGCGCGGGTACTGCTGGTAGTCGTCGGCCGCGTTGAACTGGCGCGGGTTGACGAAGATCGTCACGACGGTCGTGGCGTCCGCCGCCCGGGCCCGGCGCATCAATGCGCGGTGGCCGTCGTGGAGCCAGCCCATCGTCGGCACCAGCCCGATGGGGCGCGCGACCTCGGCCAGGGCGTCGCGAAGCGCGGCTCGAGTGCGAACGACCTGGGTCAAGCGGGCCGCTGGTTCAGAGGTCGCGATCGAGTGGGATGCCACCGGCCGGGATCGAGCCGGCCGGCTGGTCCGACGCCCCGCGACCGAGCACCTCGTCGAGCACCGCGTCGTCCATCCGGACGGTCTGCTCGGGTCCGGGGAAGGTGCCGGCGGCGACATCGGCGGCGTAGGCCGTCGCGGCGTCGCGGATCTGCTCACGGATCCGGACGTACGGCCTGGCGTGCCGGGGGATGAAATCTCCGAGACCGATCAGGTCGGTGATGATCTGGACCTGGCCGCTGCAACCGGCGCCGGCCCCGATCCCGATGGTCGGCACGTCGAGGCGCTCGGTGATGGCCGCGGCGAGCTGCTCCGGAACGAGTTCGAGGACCATCGAGAAGGCGCCCGCCTCCTGGACCGCGAAGGCGTCGGCGATGAGCGCCCGCGCCTGGTCGCGGGTCTTGCCCTGGACGCGGACCTTGCCGACGCCGTTGATCGACTGGGGTGTCAGGCCGATGTGGCCCATGACCGGGATGCCGGCACGGACGAGGGCGTCGATGACCCGCGCCGTGCGCACGCCACCCTCGACCTTGACCGCCTGGGCGCCCGCCTCGCGCAGGAAGATCCCGGCGTTCTCGAGCGCCTCGTCCGGCGTCGAGTAGGTCAGGAACGGCATGTCGGCCACGATCAGGGCGCGCGACGTGCCGCGGACGACGGCCTTGGTGTGGTGGACCATCTCGGGCATCGTGACCCGGACCGTCGTCTCGTAGCCGAGGACGACCTGGCCGAGCGAATCGCCCACGAGGAGCAACGGGATGCCGGATTCGTCGAGGACCTGGGCGGTCGGGTAGTCATAGGCGGTCAGCATCGCGATCCGCTGGCCGTCGGCATACAGCTTGGCGATGTCGACGACGGTCAGGCGGCGGACGGTATCGGGTGTGGCGCTCATGCTGGCTCCCGCAGCGGCTCGATCGTGGCACCAGTCTGCGCGGCGCGGTCGCGCTCGTCCAGCGCGGCGGCGACCCGGTCGAGCAGCCGGTCGGCCACGGCGCGCTTCGACTGGAGCGGCAGCTCCTCGCGCGACCCGTCCGCGGCCAGGATGGCGACCCGGTTGGTGTCGGTCCCGAAACCTGAGCCGGCTTCGGCGACGTCATTGGCGACGAGCAGGTCGACGCCCTTGCGGGCCAGCTTCTCGGCGGCGCGGTCCAGCGAACCTGTCTCGGCCGCGAAGCCGACGAGGATCGGCGTCGGCCGGAGCGGCTCGCGGGTCGGCGCGCCCTCGCTGTCGAGGCCATGGGCGATCCGGGCGATCTCGGCCAGCAGGTCCGGCGTCGCCTCGAGTGGCAGGGTCAGGCCGTCGGCGCGCTGGATCTTCTTGTCGGCGCGCGCCGCTGGCCGGAAGTCTGCGACGGCCGCGGCCATGACCAGCGCATCGAAGCCGGCCGCGTCGCCGTCGGCATGGGTCGCCCGCAGAAGCGCGGCGCGCAGGTCGGCCGTGGACTCGACCGCGACGACCGCGGCATCGGGCGGCAGGGCGACCTCGAGGTTGGCGGCGATGACCGTGACCCGCGCTCCTCGGTCGAGCGCGGCCCGGGCGACGGCCGCGCCCATCCTGCCAGTCGATCGATTGCCGATGAACCGGACCGGGTCGATCGCCTCGCGCGTGCCGCCGGCGGTCACGACCACGTGGCGACCGGC
Organism: Candidatus Limnocylindrales bacterium; assembly: GCA_038211705.1. Lineage (GTDB taxonomy): Bacteria > Chloroflexota > Limnocylindria > Limnocylindrales > CSP1-4 > SPCO01. Next base: position 2,663 of record JBBQVJ010000045.1, read on the forward strand.
CAGATCGGCATCACGGGCCGGCCCGGCGAGCGGTGGACGAGCGACCGGATCGGGCGCCCGGACCGGGCGCCCGGCGACGGCCGCCACGACGGCGTCCACGATGGCCGGCAGCTCGGCCAGCCGCCCGACCCCCGACTGACCCGAGGCCAGCGGGCCGGAATCGGGCTCGACCACCGTGTAGCCAAAGCCGCGCAGCCGGGCGACGTTGGCGACGGTCGCCGGATGGGTCCACATGTCTCCGTCCATGGCCGGCGCGACGACGACCGGCGCGGCGGTCGCCAGGCAGGCGGCAGTCACCACGTCGCCCGCGAGGCCGCCGGCCATCGCTCCCAGCCAGTGCGCGGTCGCCGGCGCGACCACGATGGCGTCGGCGCTGTCGCCGACCACGATGTGGCCGATCCGGCCGTCGGGCAGGAGATCGAGCAGCTCGGTCTCGACGGGGTGACGCGACAGGGCCGCGAACGACAAGGGACCGACGAAGCGGGTCGCGGCCGGGGTCAGCATGACCGCCACATCGGCGCCCTCGGCCCGCAGCAGGCGCAGCAGCTCGACCGCCTTGTAGGCCGCGATCGAGCCCGTCACGCCGAGTCCGATCAGGCGCCCGCTCAGCCGGCCGGATACGCGGCCCGTCGATGGCTCGGTCACAGCAGCCCCAGCTCGAGCGGCTCGCCGCCACCGACCTCGGCGTGGAGAATGGCCAGGCCCTTGAGGGTCAGGTCGGGATCGATCGCGTCGATGCCCTCGAGCGCCCGGGCCCACGGCGCGGCCGACAACCCGCCGGTCAGGATCGCGTGAACCTCGGCCGGGGTCACGCCATCGGCGTCGGCCAGCTCGACCCGGACCCGTGCCAGCAGCCCGGCCGCCAAAGCCTGGTACCCGAACACCGTGCCCGACTGCATGGCACTCACCGTGTCCCGGCCGATCGCCCGGTCCGGGACGCGCAGCTCGATCCTTGGCAGCTTGGCCGTCCAAGCGGCGAGAGCCTCGAGCCCGAGCTCGAGACCCGGCGCGATCGCGCCACCGACATACGCGCCGTCGGCCGCCACGCAGTCAAGCGTGGTGGCGGTCCCGAAGTCGACGACGACGGCCGGTGTGCCGTGGAGCCGGGCGGCCGCGAGCGCGTTGACCAGCCGATCGGCCCCGACCTCCCCGGGCCGCTCGACCCGCACGGCCAGCGGCACCGTCCCGGCGCTCGCCACCAGCAGCGGCCGGTCGCGGCGCTCGGCGATCGATTCGACGGCGACGGTCAGGGCCGGCACGACCGAGGCGAGCGCGATGGCGTCAAGGTCGGCCGACGCGATGCCGTCGAGCCGGAGCAGCCCGTCGAGCAGCAACTCGACCTCGTCGGTCGTGGCCCGGGCGTCCGTCGCCGCGCGACGCGTGGCGATCAGGGCCCCGGCCCGGAAGAGGCCGATCGTGATGTTCGTGTTGCCGATGTCGAGGGCGAGCAGCATCGCCCGAGGATGATACGCGGCGGGCAAGGGCGGACCGCGATCGTCGGACCGGGCGCCGGCCGCGACCACCGTTTCGGGGTCGTCGCGGGGCCGCGGCTGCGGTACCATCGCAGCCGTCCGTCCCCCTCCGCTGCCCGAGGAGACGCCGCGTGTCGACCCCGCCCGCCAAGTTCTTCGTCAACCACGGCGTCGTGACGAGCCGGACCGACATGCTCCATCTGCTCCGGCCGTTGCTCAAGCAGACGGTCACCTACCGCTACCTGCGCGGTCGCGAGATCGTCGCCCACGGGACCGGCTGGATGGAGCGACTCGTCTTCGACGCGGACGACACCTCGACCTACTTCACGCCGCTGGCGATCACCCTGAACATCGATTCGTTCGAGCACCTCGAGTTCGAGACGCGCCCCGACCAGCTGCTCGTGTACACCCTCGTCCAGGGTGACGAGCGGGTGGTCGTGGAGTTCGCGCCGATCGGGCCGGGCGATGTCGATGCCTCGCCGTTCGCGCCTCGCCAGCTCGCCTTCGATACGAGCGGTTTCGTCCAGATGGAGCTCCAGGGCCTCGACGTCCGGGCGGACGAGGACTAGCCCCGGCGGGTCACGCGCCGCAGGGGGTCAGGCGCCGCGCTCCCCGCGGACATACGGTCGACCGAGCGCCGCCGGTGCGCCGACCCGTTTTCGGGCCGCTTCGCGCGAGCCGATGACGACCGCCAGGATCACCATCAGGTACGGCAGCATCTCGAGGAAGAACGTCGTCGAACGACCGGCCAGGAACGGGTTCTGCACGCCGAGGATGAGGTCGACACCCTGGACGTCGAGAATGAACCGCAGGATGGCCCCGAACAGGAGCGCACCGAAGGCGGCGCGGATCGGGCTCCACTGGGCGAAGATCACAAGCCCGATGGCGATCCAGCCACGCCCGTTGACCGTCTGGTCGCCGAACCAGCCGGGTGAGATCGCGAGGGTGATCGTTGCGCCGGCCAGCCCGGCCAGGGTCCCCCCGATGAACACGTAGGCATAGCGCAGCCGGTAGACGCCGATCCCCTGGGCGTCCGCAGCGGCCGGGTATTCGCCCACCGCCCGGAGATGGAGTCCCGGCCGGGTCCGCCCGATCCAGTACCAGGCCAGCGGCACCAGCAGGTACCCGACGTAGACGAGGGCCCGCTGCTCGGTGAAGAAGATCTCGCCGATCAACGGGATCCTGGACAGGACCGGGATCGTCAGCTGCGGAATGAGCGCTACGTCGCGCGCGCTGGACACGCCCTCGCCGAGGACCCTGGCGAGCCCGGTGCCGAGGAACGTCAGGGCCAGGCCCGAGACGACCTGGTCGGCACGCAGCGAGATCGTCATCACGGCGTGCACGAGGCTGAGCAGGCCGCCGGCCAGCATCGCCATGACCACCCCGAGCCACGGGTTGCCGGTCGACACCCCGACCGAGAAACCGACCACGGCCCCGAACAGCATCATGCCCTCGACGCCCAGATTGAGGACGCCGGCCCGCTCGGCAAAGATCTCGCCGATCGCCGCGAAGAGCAGGACAGTGCCGCTGGCGACGCCCGCCGCGAGGATGTTGGTGAAGTCCATCAGGCGGTCGCCAGCCGGCGCTCGAAACGGATCCGGTAACGGATCAGGACATCCGCACCGACAAGCGAGAAGAGGATCACCCCCTGGATCATGGCCGGGATGCCCTGCGGCTGGATCTCGCGGCCGGCCAGGATCAGCGCCCCGAACAGGATCGAGGCCACGACCACTCGCAGCGGCCCGAACCGCGCCAGGTAGGCGATGATGATCGCGGTGAACCCGTAGCCTGGCGAGATGTGGTCCTGGAGGCGGTGGACGACGCCCGAGACCTCGCTCATCCCGCCCAGCCCGGCCAGTGCGCCGGAGATGACGAAGACGACGACGATCCGGCGCTTGATGTCGATGCCGGCATAGCGGGCGGCCGCCGGGCTGTCGCCGATCAGCCGGATCTCGTAGCCCCAGCGTGTCCGCTCGATGGCGACCCACATGATCGCCGCGGCTACGATCCCGAAGATCAGCCCGAGGTGCACGGTCAGCCCGCCGAGGGCGGGGACGGCGTTGGCGAAGTCGGTCAGGCGGGGCAGCCAGGCCTCGCGCGGGAATGCGTCGGTCTGCTGGAAGCCGCCCTCGCTCCACGGCCCGAAGACCCAGAACTGGACCCACGACAGGGCCACGTAGTTGAGCATCAGGGTGACGATGATCTCGCTCACCCCGAGCCGCGCCCGCAGGATCCCCGGGATGAAGCCCCACAGCCCGCCGGCCACCGCGCCGGCCAGCATCATCACCGGGATGACCACGATGGCCGGCGTGCCGGCCGGCAGGATCGGGGCGAGGACGACCGCGCTCGCACCCCAGGCGCCGAGCAGGAACTGGCCCTCGGCGCCGATGTTCCAGAGCCGCATCCGGAACGCCAGCGCGCAGGCCAACCCGGTCAGGATGAGCGGCGTCGCCTTGACCAGGGTGTCGGAGATGACCCCGACACTGCCGAAGGCCGCGCCGACGATGTGCAGGTAGGAGCGGATCGGGTCGCCGCCGACCAGGGCGATGATCAGGCCGCTGAGGGTCAGCGCGAAGACGAACGCCGCGACCGTCATCGCGGTCGCGAACCAGCGAGGGGCGTCGGTCCGGGGTTCGAGCGACAGGTTCATGCCGGCGGCCGCTCCGCGCCACCGCTCGAGGCGCCCGATACGGCGCCGGTCTCGACCGGCTGGCCGGCCTCCGAACCGCCGCCGGTCATCAGCAGCCCGATCTCTTGGATGTCGGCCGTCTCGGCGCTGAACGAGCCCGCGATCCGACCCTCGAACATGACGTCGACCCGGTCGGCCAGGGCAAGGATCTCGTCGAGGTCCTCCGAGATGAGCAGGATCGCGGTGCCCGATTCGCGACGCGCCAGCAGGACGCGGTGGACCGCCTCGATGGCGCCGACATCGAGCCCGCGGGTGGGCTGCACGGCAACCATCAGGCGCGGACCGGAGTCGATCTCGCGGGCGAAGATCAGCCGCTGGAGGTTGCCGCCGGAGAGCAGCCGCGCCTCGGTATCGATCGAGGGCGCCGCGATCGCGTACTCGTCCTTGAGCTCCTGCGCCAGCGTCCGCGCGGCGGTGTCGTCGATGAACCACCCGCGGGCGACCGGCGCGTCGCGGTAGCGCTTCATGATCAGGTTGTCCGAGACCGACAGGTTGGGTGCGCTGCCAACCCCGGTCCGGTCCTCGGGCACATGTGCCACCCCGTGGCGGATGGCGTGGCCGGCGTGCCGGTTGGCGACCTCCTCGCCACCGACGGTCACGCTGCCACTGCAGGGCCGCAGCCCGGTGATGACCTGCGCCAGCTCGCTCTGCCCGTTGCCGGCGACCGCGGCGATGCCGACGATCTCGCCGGCCGCAACGTCGAGCGAGATGCTCCGGAGCGCTGGCAACCCTCGGTCGTTGTCGGCGGCGACGTCGCGGACCGCGAGCACCCGGGCGCCCGGCCGTTGCGGCGTCCGGGCCACGCTTTCGAGCGCCTCGCGACCGACCATCCGCCGGGCGAGGTCGGTGGTCGAGGTCTCGGCCGGCACGAGACCGGCCGCCGTCACCCGCCCGCGACGCATGACCGTGATCCGGTCGGCGATGGCCAGGACTTCGCTCAGCTTGTGGCTGATGAACACCACGCTCCGCCCGTCCGCCGTCATCGAGCGCAGGGTCCGGAACAGCTCCTCCACCTCCTGCGGTGCGAGGACCGCGGTCGGCTCGTCCATGATCAGGATGCGGGCGCCGCGGTAGAGCATCTTCAGGATCTCGACCCGCTGCTGCTCGCCGACCGAGAGCTGCCAGATCTTGGCCCGCGGGTCCACTCGCAGGCCGAACTGGCCGGCCAGCCGTCCGACCTCGGCCTCGGAGCGGTGGAGGTCAAGCCGAAACCGCGGACGGTCGAGCCCGAGCAGGATGTTCTCAGTGACGGTCTGCGACGGAACAAGCGTGAAATGCTGGTGGACCATGCCCAGGCCGGCCATGATCGCGTCGCGCGGCGAGCGGAAGACGACAGGCACGCCGTCCAGCCGGATCTCGCCGGCATCGGGCCGGTACAGCCCGGCCAGGATGTTCATCAGGGTGCTCTTGCCGGCCCCGTTCTCGCCCAGCAGGGCATGGATCTCGCCCGTTCGCAGGTCGAAGTCGACCTCGTCGTTGGCGACGATGCCGGGGAAGGCCTTGACGATGCCGTGCGCCTCCAGGGCGGGCACGGGCGCGACTGCGGGTGGCGTCACCGGAGGCGGCACCTGTCGATCGGTTGGGACCCCGCGAACGATCGCCCGCGGGGTCCTCGGGATGACGCCTAGGAACCGAGGGCGGGCAGCGGGATGGAGATCCCGTCGGCCCACCAGTACATGCACACCTTGCACTCGTTGCCCGGGGCGCCGGGCGGGAACTGGTCGAGGTCGGTCTGCTCAAGCTTGGCGCCGGCGGCGAGGACCTGCTTGCCGGTGTTGTCCTTGATCGGGCCGGCGAAGACGTCGAATCGGCCGAACGTCCCGGCCAGGATCTTGGCCAGGGTGTCCTTGACCTTCGCGACGTCGGCCTCCGGGAGGTCGGAGACGCCCTTGGTCACGGTCTGGCCGTCCATGAAGCCGACCAGACCCATCGCCTTGGCGTCGCCATCGAAGTACTCGTAGCCGGCCTTGTAGGTCTTGGCCTTGACCTGCTCGGCGATGCGCGTGTATTCGGGGCCCCAGGTCCAGTACGGCGCGGTCAGGCAGCGCTCGACGGTGCAGGAGTTGGGGTGGTCGTAGGTGACCGCCCACTTGCCCTTTTCCTGCGCCACATCGGCGACGGCGGGCGTATCGGCGCCGGTGAAGACGACCTGCGCGCCGGCGTCGAACAGCGAAGCGGCAGCGTCACGCTCCTTGACCGGATCGTGCCAGGTGTTGATGAAGCGGATATCCATCGTGCATTCGGGGCAGGTCTGCTTGACGCCAAGCATGATCGCGTTGCCCAGGCGCAGTTCCTCGGGGATCGGGAACGTCGCCATGTAGCCGATCTTGGGATTGCCGTCCTTCTTGGCCCGCGATCCGGCGAGCATCCCGGCGAGGTACTTGAAGTCCTCCATCGCGCCGAAGAAGTTGCCGAAGTTCTTGCCGTTGGACTTGAAGCCGGTCAGGTGCAGGTAGGTGATGTCGGGGAATTCCTCGGCGACCGTGGCCATCGGGTTCATGTATCCGAACGACGTGCCGATGATGAAGTTGAAGCCCTTGCGCGAGAGGCTGCGGAAGACCTGCTCGGAGTCGGCCCCCTCGGGGACCAGCTCGATGTATGCCACGTGCGAGTCGGGCATGTTCTCGCAGATGTACTGGAGGCCCTCGTAGTGAGCCTGGCTCCAGCCGTTGTCGTTATGCGGGCCGATGAGGACCATCGCGACATTGAACTTGCCGGCCACGACATCGGGGATCTGGAGGTCGGTCCCGCCGGCGGCGGTCCCGGTCCCGGTACAGGTGCTGGCGGCGCCCGACCCGCTCGGCGCGGCCCCGCTGGCCCCGGCCGAACCGGCCGGGGCGTTCGAACAGGCCCCGACGATGACGACGGCCGCCGTCAGCAATGCCAGCAGCCGGAGACGTGTGGCGACCATGGACTCTCCTCCTCGAACGAACGCTCGGACGTGCCCGAACGGGTTGTCATCAGCGCGCTCGGCAGCGCGATCCAGGGGCATGCCGCACGGTTCCCGGGCCGGAACGGTCGCCCCGAAGGATAGCCCCACGGAGGCCCCCGCGGTACGCCCCGAATCCGCACCGAGGAGCGGCCTCGGCCGGTGCCATCGCGGCAATCCGGTACCATCGGTCGGATGTTCGAACGGACGGTGCTGCCAGCGGGACCTCGCGTGATCAGCGCCCGGCTTCCGGCGGCGCGCTCGGTCTCGATCGCCGCCTACGTCCTGGCCGGCTCGCGCCTGGAGACCGCCGGCCAGGTGGGTGTCGCCCATTTCATGGAGCACCTGACCTTCAAGGGCACGAAGGCGTACCCCTCGACCCGCGCGATCAGCGAGGCGATCGAGGGCGTGGGTGGCTCGTTCAATGCCGCGACCGATCGCGAATCGACCGTCTACTGGGTGCGCGTGCCGCGCCGCGAAGCCGAGCGGGCGATGGACGTGGTCGGAGAGCTGATCGTCCGGCCGCGACTCGACGACGCCGACATCAAGAGCGAGCGGACGGTCATCATCGAGGAGATCCGCTCGTACCTCGACGATCCCTCGGAGTACTGCCAGATCCTGTTCCAGACCGCGATGTTCGGCGACGGGCCGCTGGGTCGCGAGATCTGCGGCGAGGAGGCCGACATCCTGTCACTCCCCGAGGATGCCATCCGTGCGTTCTGGCGGAGCGCCTACCGGCCCGCCAATACGGTCGTCGCTGTCGTCGGCGATCTCGGCCACGCTGAGGCGACGGATCTTGCCGCGAAGGCGTTCGGGACCGGCAACGGCGCGGTGCCCGGCTTCGCCCCGGCCCCGACCCTGCCGGCCGGCCCGCGGGTCCGGGCCGGCAAGCGCGATACGAGCCAGGCGCAGCTCTGTCTCGGAGTGCCCGCCCTCCATCGCGATCATCCCGACAGCTGGACGCTGGCGGTCCTCAACGCCGTCCTTGGCGACGGCATGAGCAGCCGGCTCTTCCTGTCCGTCCGCGAGGAGCTCGGCCTGGCCTATGACGTGTCGTCGGGTCTGGTCGACTACGCTGATGCTGGCGCGCTCGAGATCTCGGCGGGTGTCGATCCGGCCGGGCTGCCGGCCGCGCTCGAGGCGATCCTCGTCGAGCTGGCTCGCCTGCGCGACGAGCCCGTCCCCGCCGCCGAGCTCGAGAAGGCGAAGCGCTACCTCGCCGGCGGGCTAGAGTTGCGGATGGATGACACCCGCCACGTCGCGTCGTGGATCGGCGGCCAAGAGGCGCTCCACGACCGGGTGCTGACCCTCGATCAGGCGCTCGCCGCTGTCGACGCGGTCGACGCGCCGGCCATCGAGCGGCTGGCCGGCCAGTTGTTCCACGACGACGCGCTGCGCCTGGCGGCCGTCGCCCCGACGCGCTACCTGCGCGGGCTCGAGGCCCGCCTCCGGTTGCCCGTATGACTGCGACCCTACCGCGGCCGTACGCCACGCCAACCCGGTCGATCGAATTGATCCTGGCCCACGCGCACCTGCGGCTCGGTTCGCTGGCCCTCGCCCGGACCGAGCTCGAGACGCTGGCCGGGATGGGCATGCTCGACTTGGCCGGGCTGGTCGACCTCGCCGAGGTCCGCTGGCGGACGGGCGATCTGGCCGGTGCGGGCGAGGCGGCCGCGGTCGCCCTGCGCGGCGACCTCGAGGATCCGGTCGCGCTGCTGATCGCCGCGGAAGCCGCAGCCGCCCTCGGGCGTCCGAGCGAGGCGCGCCGGCTGGCGTCGCGGGCGATGGCCTGCGCCACGGGCTCGATCGATGCGATCTTCGCCGGGATGCCGCGCTCGGCGGCCTGGCCCGCGGACGGCGACGAACCGCCACCCTCCGCCCCGACCCTGTTCGCGGGCTCGCCGGACGCCGTGACCGACGGCACGGGACCGACCCCCGACGCACGCGCGGACCCGACCGCGACGACGGCGCCGGCACCGGCTGAGACCTCGGCCCCGACCGGGCCGATGACGCTCGGGTTCTGGGATGAGGACACCGCGGACCCCGGGTTCCGGAACCTGCCCGACCCGGCGCTCGAGCTGGAGGCGGGCCGGACCGCCCTGGTCGCCGGGGCGAACGACGAGGCCGCGCTTCGATTCGGGATGGCCCTGCGGCTGGCTCCGGCCCTGGCGCCGGCCGTCCTCGAGGCCACGGCCGGCGCGCGCGGGGCGAGCCTGCTGATGGTCCGCGGCGACGCGTACCGGTTGGCCGGCCACGAGATGGAGGCCCAGGAGGCGTACGTCGGGGCGGCCCATGGCGGCCTGCCCGAGCGACGCCGGCGCACCCGCGTGAAGCCGAAGGCGATCGCGGCGGTCGCCCCCGAACCCGTGGAGCCCGCGGGCGACGCCGCATCCAAACCGGCCGACGCGACGGCCGAACCGGCCCAAGGCGCGACTGACGACGCCCCCGATCCGCTCATTCCGATCGAGGTCGATGGCGAGGCCTCCCAGGTGCCGATCGACCCGTCTGATGCGACGACGGACGAGCTGCCCGCCTGACGCCCGGCCGCTATCCGATACAATCCCGCGTCCAGCCGACCGTAGCCAAGGTAGACATGCCAGGCACCGAACGAACCCTCGTCCTCGTCAAGCCAGACGGCGTCCAGCGCCAGCTGGTCGGTCGCATCCTCGCGCGGTACGAGGCACGGGGGCTCAAGGTCGTCGGCCTCAAGCTCGTGCACATCGACCGCGATCTCGCCGAGCGGCACTACGCGGCCCATCGCGAGAAGCCGTTCTTCGCCGGCCTGGTGGAGTTCATCATCTCGGCGCCGCTGGTGGCCCTGGCACTTGACGGACCGAATGCGATCGCCGTCGTCCGGGCGATCAATGGCGCGACCCGTCCGCACGAGGCCGCGCCGGGCACCATCCGCGGCGATTTCGCGCTCGAGACCGCGCAGAACATCGTCCACGCGTCGGATAGTCCCGAGGCCGCCTCGACCGAGCTGGCGCTCTGGTTCAGGGCCGACGAGCTGCTCGACTACGAGCGCGACATCGACCGCTGGGTGCTCGCCCCGAACGAGTAGGCGAGCCGGCGGGACCAGCCGTCCCTGATCCTGGCCCCGGCCTATGGCCCGACCGAGGGCGACGGCGAAGCGAGCGGGATCGAGACCGACCCCGAGGCTGATGCCGACGGTGCGACCGGCGATCCCGAGGGCGTGGCCACCGGGGACGGTGCGCTCGACGCGACGGACGACGGCGCGGTCGAGGAAGACGATGCCGCCGAGGGCGCCGGTGCGGTCGCGGACACGCTGGGCGCAGTCGACCCGGGGATTCTCGAGGTCGGCGTCGGGGTCGGCGCCTCGCCGGGCCGGGTGATCGTGGGTGGTGGCTCGGCGGCCGCCGCGGGCCCGCCGAACCCGCCGATCGCGGTGACCAGGGCGAGGAACCCCAGCAGGACGGCGATCGACGCGGTCGTGAACGACCGGTTGTCGAACCACGTCCCGACCAGCCAATGCCGGATCTTCGTCACGTCCGGGCGGACGACGCGGGGACGCCACGGTTCGACGGGTGCGCCCACAAGATCTGGCGCGAGCAGACCGAGGATCAGGAGCCGCCCGTAGTAGATGAGTGGCGCCAGGGTCGCGATCCGGACGATGGTGGTCAATGGCTCGAAGAGCGCGAGTCCCACGATGCTCACCCGAGCATCGAAGGCAGCGAACCCCGGCAACCCGACGGTCGCGATCATCATCAGCCCGAACCCCACGGCGAGGATCGGGGAGCGGCGGGCCCAGCCGCGCAGGTCGGCGACCCGCCCGGTACGGAACCCGGTGATGATCCCCGCGGTCCAGGCGGCCAGGGCGCCGCGCGCGACGACGAAGGCGAGGATCCATGTCCGGGCCGGCGCCGACGCCTCGGGGCTCAACGCCGCGAGGGCCAGGACGATGATCCCCGCGTCGGCCACGATCGAGTAGCCCAGCACGTGCTCGATGTCGTCCTCGACGAGCGCCGCGACGGCAGCCAGACCGATCGAGGCGATAGCGATGGCCAGGACGACCGTGCGTTCGGGCGTCAGGTCCAGCCCCAGCGGCACGACCGACGACTCGATCCAGGCCAGGGCGACGACCGCCAGCGACACAGGAGCCAGTGCGGTGAGGATCGGCAGGACCGTTTCCGGGACGACATCGGTCAGACGCGCCGCCCACAGGTGGAAGGGGATCTCGCCGAAGCGCATTGCGACGGCGATCGCGAAGGCCAGATAGGCGAGCCCGAAGACGACGGGCTTGGCCTCGAGCAGGCTGAGATCTCGTCCCAGCCACGCGGTCGCGACGATGGCCAGGGCGCCAGAGACGACCACGGCACGCGTCTCGAGCGTGCCCACCGTCGCGGCCCGGCGGTCGTTGGGTCCGAGCGTGACCAGCACGCCGACGAGTCCGCCGGCCGTGGCGGCAAGGACGGCCGCCCGCGGGTCCACCAGCCCGAGGGTGAGGGCCGTCGCACCGAGGATCGCGAGGGTGACCGCCGGCGCGTCACGCTGGGTCCCGGCAGCCAGCCCTGCGATGGTCAGCCCGAGCGCGACGAGCGACCCGAGAATGAGGAAGAGCCGGAGATACGCCCCGGTGACCAGGCCACCTTCACCGATCGCGACGGTCTGGGTCGGGTCGATGGTGATCGCCGCGACGACGGCCAGGATGAGGCCGACCATCACGGTCGCGATGGCGGGCACGGCGCGCGCACGGAACGCGATGGCCAGCCCGGCCAGGCCGAGGGTGACGACGACGAAGACGACCAGGCTCACGGCGTCTCGAGCGGATGGGCGTCGGGGTCATGACCGGCCCGCGCCGGCGCCGTCGGGCTCAGCGCAAAGCCCGGTCGGCCGTCGGACCGGATGGCGATGCACAGGACCGCGACGGCGCCGCCAAGGGTGGCGATCAGTCCGGCGGTCATGACCTGCTCGAGCGCATCGGGTGTGCCGCCAAGGCTGGTCCGGACCAGCAGCGCGCCCACGACCAACAGACCCAGCCCGAGCCCGATCCGCAGGATGTCGCGACCGGTGACGACCGGCAGGATGGCCAGAGCCGCCAGGGCGAACCCGGCCGCCGCGGCGAGCGGCGGTCCGATCGCGGGCGCACCCAGCCCCTGGCTGCCGTAGCCCACGACCGCGGCACCCGCAGCCAGGAAGAGCTCGGCCGGCCAGCCGATGAGCGTCCCGCCCGTCCGAACGCCCGTGCC
>JBBQVJ010000046.1:0-14952 GCA_038211705.1 Candidatus Limnocylindrales bacterium
CGCCGTCCTTGGCATCTGGGCATCGGCCAGCCGGCGCAAGTTCCGGACGCTCAACGCGAACGGCACGATGTCGACCTCGGGTGGCTGGCAGCAGGTGTCGCGTCTCGGCAACCCGCTGATCAACGAGGTGGTCATCCCGACCGCCAAGAAGGACTACTGGAACGGCCAGAAGCCCAACAAGGACTCGCAATTCGCGAAGTACTACAAGGCACCTGAGCTCGCGGCGGTCACCAACGCCCTGTACGAGGCGCTCGACAACCCTGCGACCACGAACCGAAACGACCTGGTGGCGATCCTGCTGACCGGGCTCAACATCCCGAAGTCGAAGACTGTCCCGACTGGCATGCGGTACACCCGTACCGGCAGCACACAGGCCGACATGCTGCGAGTCAACATCGCCATCAAGCCGAACGCGGCCGGGGCCTGCGTCTTTGGTGAGGAGTCCACGGGTGGCGGCACGCCCAGCCGGCTGGGCGCCCTCGAAGGCGACCTGTGCGGGTTCCCGAACGGCCGACGTCTGCTCGATGACGTCACCGACATCGAGATCCGAGCCATCATCGAGGGCTACGGGCCGACCCTCAATGCGGTCTTCGGCGTCCCGAACCGCACCCCCAACAACACGATCGGCGACGGCGTCGATGCCAACGACACGGCCTACCTGTCGCGCTTCCCGTACATCGGGACGCCGCACCAGGGCTACGACCACCTACACGACCACAGCAACAAGTAGGTAGATCCGTCGCGACTTCGAACAGCCCGGGCACCTCGCCCGGGCTGTTCGGATTCCACGACGGTATGGATCTGAAACGCGGGCCCCGGTACTTTCGGCCATCCGAAAGTCCACGGCGTGCGCACCAAGAGTGATCAAGAGGGCGGTCGTCGCGACCCGTCCGACCCCGATCGGTCCAGGTCCGGCGACCGCCGGCGCCTCACATCACGTCAGGGAGAACGAATTGTCTAGTCGATCAAAGGTAGCCAGCATCGCTGGTGCCCTGCTCATCGCGGCGACATCCGTCACGGGTGTCCTCGCGTCCAGCCACCGGGAGGCGCCGCTCATTTCCGGAGATCCCGGTGCCGACAACACCGACGTGTACGCCTTCGTCAGCCCGAACGCCCCCGACACGCTGACCATCATCGCCAACTACATGCCCAACGAGGAGCCGGCGGGTGGCCCGAACTTCTACCCGTTCGACGACGCGGTTCGTTATGAGATCCACGTCGACAACAACGGCGACGGCCGGGGCGACGTCAACTACACGTTCCGCTTCTCGAAGCACACCAAGGCGAACAACGCCTTCGGCATCCCGACATACCTCTACAACGACGGGCCGATCGCGTCCCTGGACGATCCGCATTGGCTCGTTCCGCAGAGCTACAACGTCACGCGGAACGGGGTCCGTATCGGAACCAACCTGCCGACCCCGCCGGCGAATGTCGGGCCGCGATCCACGCCCGACTACGAGGCTGCACTCGGTTCGCAGGCCGTGAAGACGCTTGGCAACGGCATGAAGGTCTTCGCCGGTCAGCGCGATGACGCCTTCTTCGTCGACACCGGTTCGATCTTCGACCTCGGTGGTCTGCGACCGTTCAACCCGGCACACATCCTGCCGCTCGACAAGGCTGCGGGCATCGACGACATCAGTGGCTTCAACACCAACAGCATCGCCATCCAGGTCCCGATCCAGCAGCTGACCCGCAACCACATGCTCCCGAAGGGCCCGAACGATGCGAATGCCGTCCTCGGCGTGTGGGCCGCCGCCAGCCGACAGAAGGTCAGTGTCCTTCGCGCCGACGGCACCGTCCACCACGCGGGCAAGTGGCAGCAGATCTCTCGCTTGGCTAATCCCCTCATCAACGAGGTGATCATCCCGCGAGTCAAGAAGGATTACTGGAACACCCAGTCACCGGCCGGCGACAAGGAGTTCGCCAAGTATTACAAGGCACCCGAGCTCGCCTCGCTGGTGAACTATCTGTATTCCCCGGCCCTGCCGTTTCCAGCCCGGACGACCGATCGCAATGACCTCGTCGGGATCCTCCTGACCGGCCTTGATCTCCGCAAGGGGACACCACCAAAAGATGGGGAGATCAACCTCAACAACACCGGCACGACCCTGGCCGATGAGCTCCGTGTCAACACGGCCATCAAGCCGAACGCGGCCGGTGCCTGCGTCTTCGGTGTCGAGGGTGGCGGGGTACCGAGCCGACTTGGCGTCCTCGAAGCTGACCTGTGCGGGTTCCCGAACGGCCGTCGTCTCCTCGACGACGTGACCGACATCGAGATCCGCGCGATCGCCGACGGCTACGGACCGACCGTCAACAGCATCTTCGGCAAGCTGACGCCGAACAACACGCCGAACAACACCCTGGGCGACGGCGTCGACGCGAACGACATGCCCTTCCTCACCGTCTTCCCGTACATCGGAACGCCCCATCAGGGCTACGAGCACACGCACGACCACGGTAACCCGTAAGTCGAACGGTCGCGACTACCAACGGCCCGGGCATCTTGCCCGGGCCGTTGGGATTCGAGGTGGCTGAGGACCGCCGGCATTGCCGACTGTCACCTCGGTCGTTGTCAGCGGCGGGCGCCGGCTTTCGTTTGAAGTGCCGCCCAGATCAACGGGAGCTGGAGCGGCAGCCTGAGCCAGGACGCGACGACGAGCCAGCCGGCCGAGGTCCCGGCGGATGTCGCAGTCAGCGCGAACAAGACGTTGCTCGGGAAGACCGCGATGAGCAGCGTCGCACTCGTCGGGCCGGCCCACCGGTCGCGTCGCAACAGCCCGGCCGCACAGATGAGCTCGGCCACGCCGGAGATCGCGATGATCGCTTCCGGGGCCGGCAGGAAGGGCGGGACCAGCGCCTGATATGCCGCGGGACGCACGAGATGGCCGGCCCCAGAGACCACGAACAGCATGGCGAGGACGTCCGGAGCAAACCGACGCACGCGAGCCATGGCCGGACTGCGCGTCGAACGAACGCTCACGTCCAGCATTCGGCGTGGAAGCCGAGGACTTCCTGCAACTGCGGATCGATTGCCATGTGAACCCTTTCTCGTCCGTCCGGGTGCGATCATGCTCGCTTCACGGCATCGAGATTCGCCGCAGGCGGCGTACAGCCCGGCGCCGCCCCGAGTCGAGGCGGCACCAGGGGGTGACATCCGGTCGGCGACCGTTGATACTGCAACGGCATGCACACACATCTGTTCGATACATCTGTGCCGTGAGCGATTTCGAGCAACTCGTCCGGGCGAGCCGGCTGTACTACGAGCTGGGCGAGACCCAGAACGCGATCGCCGAGCAGCTCGGGGTCACCCGGCCGCAGGTGTCGCGCCTGCTCAAGCGTGCCCGTGCCGAGGGCATCGTCGAGATCCGGATCGTGGACCGCATCGCGGTCGAGAGCCCGGCGGTCGACGCGCTGCGACGGAGCTACGGTCTCGATGCCGTTCACCTGTCGCCGACGATCGCCGGCCCCGAGGACCTGACCCGGCGGATGGTCGGCCGGCTCGCCGCCGAGGTCCTGCGCGGGGCGCTCCGGGACGGTGCCACGGTGGGTGTCGGCGACGGCGCCTCGGTGGCCGCCACGGCGTCGGCGCTCGAGGAGACCGCGACGCCGGTGGCGGTGACCGTCGTCCCGCTGTGCGGTGGCTACTGGTCGACCGGACTCGAGCGTGAGCCGTACCGGCGCGTCGCCGATGCGCTCGGTGGGGGGGCTCGCGGCCTGATGGCGCCGGGGCTGGTCGACGACGCGGCCACGCAACGGGCGCTCGTTGCGCACGCGGGCGTCCGGGCCATCATCGAGCTCTGGGACCGGGTCGACATCGCGTTGTTCGGGATCGGCGGGCCCGCCTGGAGCGCCGCGGCGCTCGGTGACGCGGTCGAGCGCGACCTGGAGGCCGCCGGCGCCGTCGGCGAAGTCCTCGTCGCGCCGTTCGACCTGGACGGCCGGTTCGTCTGTCCGGCTCTGCGCGACCGGGTCATCGCCCTCGACGCGCGACGGCTGGGTCGCATCCCGGTGTCGATCGGGGTGGCCGCCGGCGACGGCAAGGTCCGGCCGATCCTGGGCGCCCTGCGGGCCGGCATCGTGCGGACGCTCGTGACCGATGTGGCCACGGCCGAGGCGGTCGTCGAGCTCGACGAGGCGACGCCCGCGCCTTCGGGCCGGCCGCGATGAGCCTGCGAACGACGGCCGTCCTTGGTCTCGACCTCGGCACGACCGAGGTGAAGGCCGGGCTCGTCACCCTCGACGGGCGTCTGCTGGCGCTCGCCCGGAGCGGGTATGGCCTCGACACGACCGGCGGCCATGGCTGGGTCGAGCAGGATCCGGGCGCGTGGTGGTCCGCCGTCGTCAGCGCCGTCCGGACGCTCCGGGCGGCCGACCTCGCGGACGTGGTCGCCATCGGCATCGACGGGCATGGTCCGAGCCTGGTCGCCGTCGACGCCCGCGGCGAGGCGACCCGGCCGGCGATCACGTTCCTCGATTCGCGGGCCGCCAGCGAAGCGGCCGAGTTGACCGCCGCGACCGGGGTCGAAGGCTGGTCGCTGGGCGGTCTGCCGGGCGCGCTCTGGATCGAACGCCACGAACCGGCGGTCGCCCGAGCCACCAGCTGGTATCTCACGACCTGGGAGTGGCTGGCGCTCCGCCTCGCAGGCGTGGCCCTGGCTCCGCTCGTCCCGGACCAGGTCGCCCCGGACCCCGCCGCCCTCGCGGCCGTCGGGATCCCGATCGACCGGCTGCCGCCCCGCGTCGCGATGGGTTCGATCGCCGGCGGGCTGACCGAGACCTCGGCCGACGCACTCGGCCTCCAGCCCGGCATCCCTGTGGTCAACGGACTCGTCGATGCGTTCGCAAGCTATCTCGGTGCCGGCCTCCTCGAGCCCGGCGATGCCTACGACCCGGGCGGTTCGGCCGGCGGCTTCGGCGTCTACTGGGACCGGCCGGTCGTCGTGTCCGGCGGGTTCGTGACACCGGCCCCGCTGGCCGGCCGGTTCAGCGTCGGGGCGGCGATGGCGGCCACGGGACGCGCGCTCGACTGGTACCGCGACGACGTCCTCGGCGCCACGATCTCCACTGAGGCGCTCCTGGCCGAGGCGGCCGCCACGCCGCCCGGCGCCGAGGGCCTCGTCTTCCTGCCGTATCTCGCCGGCGAGCGATCGCCGATCTGGGACCCGGAGGCGCGTGGCGTGCTCGCCGGGTTGACCCTCGCGCACGGCCGCGGTCACATCGCCCGGGCGATCGTGGAGGCCTCCGCGCTGGCCATCCGGCACGTGGCGGCACCGATGCTCGCCGCGGGCGTCCGGGTGACGGCCATGCGCGCCTGCGGCGGCCCGGCCCGGAGCGCCTTCTGGAACGGGGTCAAGGCCGATGTCACCGGCTTTCCGGTCCTCGTCCCGGAGGTCCTCGAGACGGCGGTCCTCGGCTCGGCGATCGTGGCCGCGGTCGCCATCGGCGCCCATCCCGACCTGACGACGGCGATCGGCGCGATGACCCGGATCGTCGCCCGGATCGAGCCACGGCCCGACGTGACCGAGATCTACGACCGAACCTACGCCGCCTACGTCGCGCTCTACCCGGCGACGGCGCCCGTGCTGCGGCCGCTCATCGGCGGTGCGCCGTGACCGCGTCGCCGCGCATCGGCAGCCTCCGGCTCGACGGCCTCGACTTCGCGTTCCCGACCCGGCGCGGCGGGCGCCTGCCGGTCCTCGACGGCATCGACCTCACCATCCGGGGCGGTGGCATCGTCGCGCTCATCGGCCCCAACGGCTGTGGCAAGTCGACACTCCTGCGCGTGATCGCCGGCCTCCTCGAGCCCGATCGCGGCGGGGCTTTCCTCGACGAGGCCCGGATCGCCGACCCGGATCCTCGGATCGGGCTCGTCTTCCAGGAGCCGCGCCTGTTGCCGTGGCGGTCGGCGGCCGACAACATCACCTACCCGCTGGAGCTCGCCGGCTGGCCCGCCGACCGCCGCCGGGAACGTCTCTCGACCCTGACCGAGCTCGTCGGGCTCGACCCGGCGGTTGCCGCCGCGCGACCGGCCGAGCTGTCAGGCGGGACGCGCCAGCGGGTCGCCCTCGCCCGCGCCCTCGCCCTCGAGCCCGCCGTGCTGCTGCTCGACGAGCCGTTCAGCGCGCTGGACGCGTTGACCAGGGAACGGTTCGATCTGGAACTGCTGCGCCTGTGGGATCGCGCCGCCACGACGATCGTGATCGTCACCCACAGCATCCCCGAGGCGATCCTGGTCGCGGACCGGGTCGTGGTCCTGTCGCCGCGCCCTGGCCGGGTCGTCGCCGACATCGCCGTCGATCTGCCCCGACCGCGCACGATCGACGACCTCGACGACACCGCCGTCTCGCGCATCGGCCGTGAGATCCGCCATCACCTCGGCGACCCGGAGGCCGCGCCAGCCGCGACGACCTCGGCGACCGCAGCGGCCTCGATGGCGGTGGCGTCATGAGCCGCGGTGTCTGGCTCCCGGTCGTCGGCGCCTTCGCGCTCTTCGTGCTGGCCTGGAAGGTCGTGGTCGTCGTGAGCGGTCTGCCACCGTTCATCCTGCCCGCGCCCGAGACCGTCGCGCAGCGGTTCGTCGAGGCCTGGCTGCAGGGTTTGATCTGGCCGCATTTCGTCACGACCATGGTCGAGATCGTGCTGGGCTTCGCGGTCGGCGTGACCCTCGCCCTGCTGGTCGGCTACGGACTCGCCCGGAGCGCGCTCTTCGAGCGGCTCGCCTCGCCGTACCTGGTCGCTGCGCAGGCCGTTCCCGTCCTTGTCCTCGCGCCGTTGCTCGTCCTGTGGTTCGGGCCTGGGCTGCTGAGCAAGGTCGTCATCTGCGGGCTGATCGTCTTCTTCCCGGTCGCCATCGCGACGATGGTCGGCTTCCGGTCGGTCGATGCGCGGCTCATCGAGCTCGGACGGAGCCTGCGCGCTACGCCACGGCAGATCCTGCGCACGCTCGAGATCCCGGCCGCGCTACCGAACATCTTCGGCGGGTTGCGGGTCGGAGTGACGCTCGCCGTCGTGGGCGCGATCGTGGGGGAGTGGGCGGGTGCCAGCAGCGGGCTTGCCGTGCTGATCAACCTCGCCCGCGGCTCGTTGTTCGACATCCCGCTCATGTTCGCGACGCTCCTGACGGTCGCCCTCGTCGGGATCGCGCTCTACCTCGTCGTCGTCGCCGCCGAGCAACGGCTCGTCGGCGCCCGCTGACCTGGCCCCATCTGTCGGAGGTTCTCTTGTCACCAACCGCTCATCGCCCCATCCACGTCGCGCTCGTCGGTCTCGTCATCGCCGTGCTCCTTGCCGGCTGTGGCACTGATGCGGCCTCGGCCCCGCCATCGAACCCGGCCGGCGCGTCGGTCGCGCCCGGTCCCTCCGCCGAGCCCTCGGTCACCCCGACCAAGCTGGTCGTGGGCCTCGGCTACATCCCGAGCGTCCAGTTCGCCCAGTTCTACCTCGCCCAACAGAACGGCTACTACGCCGACGCGGGGCTCGACGTCGAGTTCCAGAACAAGAGCGATCCGGACCTCATCACGCTCGTCGGCCAGGGCGCGATCGACCTCGGCATCGGCGACGGGACGAGCGTCATCCCGGCGGTCAGCAACGGCATCCCGGTCGAATACATCGCGACCATCTATGGCAAGTTTCCCAACCTCGTCTTCGCCAAGGCCTCGTCGGGAATCAAGACGGCGGCCGATCTGAAAGGCAAGAAGATCGGCACGCCGGGCCGCTATGGCTCGGGCTGGATCATGCTTCAGGCGCTGCTCGCCTCGGCGAACCTGACGACCGACGATATCGAGATCGTCGAATACCCCGACTTCAGCCAGCGCGCCGCAGTCGAGCAGGGCGCCGTCGATGCGGCGACCGGCTTTGCCAACAACGAGCCGATCCAGCTCGAGCTGGGCGGGACCAAGGCGGTCGTCCTGACGATCGACGACATCACCCCGCTGCCGGGTCCGGGGCTGATCGCTGGCACGGCGACGCTCGATACGAAGCACGACGCGATCGCGGCCTTCGTGGCCGCCACCCTCCAGGCGATGGAGGAGATCAAGACCGACCCGTCGGTCGGGCTCGAGGCGGCGTTCAAGGCCGTCCCGGAACTCGCGACCCAGCGTGATGCGCAGGCCGCGGTGCTCAACGCGACGATCGCGTCGTGGACCGGCACGGTCCAGGCGGCCCAGCGCCTGGGCGCGATCGACAACGACGGGTGGACCAAGTCGATCGCCTATCTCGGAACCCTCGGGCTGGTCAAGAACCCGGTCACCGTGGACCAGCTCGTGCGTGGGGACCTGCTGCCGGGAGGGGACTGAGCGGACTGCGCGGGCGTCGGAGGGCACCCTCAGCCGAGCAAGGATGGCCAGATTCGAGTACTATCAGTGCTCCCTCAGCCGCGTCGCGCGTGCAGCCCATATATCGCGCAGGAGTCCGAGTGAACAGTCGCCCACCAGTCAAGTCCACGACGACGGTCGAGCCGTTCAAGCACGTCATCGACGAGTACAAGCACCAGGCGCAGACGATCACGTGCACCTGCGGCTGGCACGGCAGCTCGGCGACGCTCGATCGCGGCGGTTCCGAGTGGACCGCCCACCTGTTCGAGGTCCGCGGCAAGAAACGCTGACGGCGCCGCGCCTGCGCACCCCGACCCCGGTCTTCCGATCGGGGTCGCTTCGCGTCCGGTGCCGAGTGCCCCTGCTAGCCTGTCGCGATGGATCAGCCGCTTCGGGACCTGCCGTCCTCGCCGCCGTTCGCCATCCGGGCGCGCCTGCTGAGCCCGCTCGACGGTGGAGGGACGACCCACGAGGCTGACGGGCTGATCGCGGCGGACGCGGCCGGGAGGCTGGCGTATGTCGGGCCGGCGACCGGCGCCCCGTCCGAGCGCGTCGCGTCGGCGCTCGATCTGCGGCCGTGGGTCGTCCTGCCCGGCATGATCGATCTGCACGCCCACCTGCCCCAGTTCCCCAATGCCGGCCGGGGCTTCGCGCTGGACCTGCCGACCTGGCTCGACCGGCTCACCTTCCCGACCGAGCGGTCGTGGGCGGATCCGGCCGTCGCCGAGCGTCTCGGGCCGGACATCTTCGCGGCCTTCGCGGCCGCCGGGACGACGACCGTGATGGCCTATGGCGCGGTCTACGAGGCCGCCACGCAGGCTGCCTTCGAGGCCGCCGAGGCGAACGGCATCCGCGCGATCCTGGGCAAGGTGATGATGGATCGCGGAACGTACGATCCCACGATCGAGCCTTCGACCATCCTCGATCGCTCGCTGCGCGAGTCGGCCGACCTGATCGCCCGCTGGCACGGCGCCGATCGCGGACGGCTCGGCTATGCGGTGACGCCGCGGTTTGCCGTCTCGTGCTCGGCGGACATGCTGCGCGAATCGGCGGCCCTGGCGCGCTCGACCGGGGCGTGGTGGCAGACCCATGTCTCCGAGGACCCGGGCGAGATCGCCGAAGTCGGTCGGCAGTTTCCCGAGGCCCGCGATTACGTCGATGTCTACGACCGGGCTGGCGGGCTTGGTGAGCGGACCGTGCTGGCCCATGCGATCCACTGCTCGGACCGCGAGCTGGCGCGTCTGGTCGAGACCGGGACTCGGGTGGCCCACTGTCCGGCCTCGAACCTGTTCATCGGGGCCGGCGTCATGCCGCTGGCACGCTATCTCGCGGCGGGGCTATCGGTCGGTCTGGGGTCGGACGTGTCGGGTGGGCCGGAGGCCTCGATCTTCTCGGTCATGCGCGTCGGCGCCTACGCGCAGATGGCCCGCCGCTCGCTGGTGGGGGAGGAGGGCGCGATCCTCGACCCGCTCGACTGGCTCCGGATGGCGACGCTCGAGGGCGCCCGCGCGCTCGGACTCGAGGAAGTGATCGGCTCGCTCGAGGTGGGCAAGGAGGCCGACCTGATCACCATCGACCCGTCGTTGACTGCCGCGCTGCCCGGCACGACCGGGGACGACGACCCGACCGACCTGATGAGCCGGCTCATCTTCCGAGCGCATCCCGATATGGTCCGCGCGGCCTGGGTGCGAGGGCGGCGACTCGAGGGGCCGGGTCAGCGAACGATCTGACGTCGGACCGCCGCTCCGGTTCAGGATGGCGCGACGCCGCACACCTGGACCGGGCCACGGGCGTTCGGCAGATCCAGCCGGAGGCTCCAGATGGCGTTGGCGCCGATGTCGGGGAAGACGATATCGGTTGGGCTGCCCGAACCGATCTCCAGGTCGATGGCCCTCGACGGCGCCTGCGTCAGACCCAGCAGGGCCCGAATCTGGGTGGGGTTCGACGTCACGAGCCGGATCCGGGTCTCTGTCGGGACCCTGGCGTTGATGCTGGCGTCGCCGCCTGCGTTCGTCAGGGTCAGGCAGCCGTCGACGATGGCCGTCGTGATGTCGTGCGCCGCGACGACTTGGACCTGGACGGTGCGAGTCGCCCCATTCGCCGGCTCGACGTGAAAACCGGATCCGACCAACTGTAAGAGGGCCTCCTCGTGCGCCTTGGGCCCTGGACGCCGAACGACGCCCGGCAGCAGGTCGTCACTCGCGGGCGACCCGTAGCGGTCGATCGTGGCGAGCAGGACGGGAAGCGGCGGCATCCCGGGCAGGACCGACGTCGGATCCGCCCATGCCGAATCGCGGTTGGCATGGGCCAGCTCGACGTAGGCACGGGTCAGGTCGGCGTGGGCCTGGAAGGCAGCACGGATCGGCCCGAACGCGGCCAGGTTCGCGGCGATCGCCCCGGCCAGCACGACGATGAGCGCGGAGGGCAGCACGACCCTGCCACGCCGCCGGGCCTGGGCCCACTCGCGGAGTAGCGGCAGCCAGTCGACGACCGCCAGCACGAGCAGGAAGGCCGCGACGTAGACGTATCGGCTGCGGGTGGCGAAGTCGGAGTGCAGGTCGGCGCGGACGAGGCCGAGCAGCGTGTACATCGCCACGATCGCGAGCAGCGTCCCGGCGGCCAGGGCCGGCGGCCGGCGAGTCCGGATCACGGCCCAGCCGGTCGCCACGATCGCCGCGGCGAAGGCGACGACCGAGAGCGCGCCCCCGCGCGGCAGCGACCCGAGCCCGCTCACCGCGCCAACAGCGTGCCCGATGCCGCGGCCGACGAAGCCTTTCACGGTCAGGAGATCGGCCATATGCCCGGCCTGCGTCACCGGCGCCTGGCCAACCGTCAAGTACCAGACCGCGTACACGATGGCCGGCGGCCCGACCGCCATGGCGCGCGAGCGGAGCGCCGGGTCGAGCAGCGTCCGACCCAGGGCCGCGACGAGGAAGACGAGGCCCATGCCGGACGAGGTGAGCGAGGCGATCAGCAGGATGGCAGCGCCGACGGCCGACGGCCGACCGGGTCGCTCGATAAGGACCAGGCCCCACAGCCCGAAGGCGACCGAGCCGACGAACCCCGTCTGGAACGCCCAGAACAGGTTCTCCGAGCCACTGCCGAGGAAGAGCAGCGGGATGGAGACCAGGGTCGCGACCGGGACCCCGGCGCGCCGTCGCATCAGGACGAACGCGGCCGCCACGGCGACTAGGTGGAACGTGACGACCTCGGCGATGTAGGGCAGATACGAGTGCAGACCGACCAGGGCGAAGGTCGCCCGGTAGACCGGGAGAGGGAACATCGACCAGTGCTCATTCACCGGCCGGATGAGATCGACCCAGTCGCCATGGAAGGTGATCGATCCCCACTCGTCCTGCCAGAACGTCATCGAGCGAGCCAGGAACAGCAGGACGGCGGCCGCGACGGCCATCAGCACGGCGATCGGGGCGTAGGCCGCGACGCGACGCGACGGGCGGACCGGCATGGCGTCGGACATCACCGGGGAGCCTACAGCGTGACTCCCGAGGGAGTGTGCGGTCGACGGTCGCGTGCATCCCATGACCATTCGGGCGCTCGGAAGCGCTACGTTGTCGGCCTCGTGCAGCCGAGGCACACAAGCGACATTGGAGACGGAAACTCCGCTGCCGCCGTGCATGCGAATCGCGTCGGTTATGGTCCTCCCATGCACGTCCGGCCCCCGAGCCAACCTGGCGCCCTTGGCGTCGCCGGCCAGCGCCAGCCATGACCGAACCCGTCGACCTGCTCATCAGCGGCGGCACGATCGTCGACGGGACGGGCGCGCCGGGACGGCCTGGGTGGGTCGCCGCGGTCGACGGCCGGATCCGGCTCGGTGGCCCGGATGACCCGCTCCCTGAGCACGCCGGCATGCGGATCGATGCCGACGGCAAGGTGATCGCCCCGGGCTTCATCGACCTCCACAGCCATGGTGGGCTGACGATCCTGGCCGACGGTCGCCACGAGCCCAAGGTCCGCCAGGGCGTGACGACCGAGCTCGTCGGGGTCGACGGCAACGGCTTCGCGCCGTTCACGAGCCGAGAGGAGCTCGAGGCGTTCGTCGACCTCGACTCCGGGCTCGACGGCCGGCCCGACCTCGACTACGACTGGACGAGCGTGGCGAGCTATCTGGCCCGCTACGACGGGACGGTCAGCCTCAACGTTGCCACGCTGGTGGGCAACTCGCAGCTTCGGATCGCGACGGTCGGCTGGGACGACGTGCCGGCGGACGCCGACGCCCTCGATCGCATGCGTGGCCTGTTGCGCGACGCGCTGGGGGAGGGCGCCTTCGGGCTGTCCTCGGGGCTCGATTACCCGCCCGGCGGCTACGCCACGACCGAGGAGCTGGCCGAGCTCACCGCCGAGGCGGGTCGGCACGGCGGGTTCTACCACACCCACGTCCGCTACCCGCTGGGCGATCGCTATCTCGACCCGTTCCGCGAGGCGATCGAGATCGGGCGGCGTGCCGGCGCGCCCGCCCACATCACTCACTTCTACCACCGTGAGACGCACCCAGGCGGCCCCGAGCCCATGCTGGCGCTGGTCGACGACGCACGCGCCGACGGGCTCGACGTGACGTTCGACACCTACCCCTACGAGTGGGCCTCGACCCGTCTGCTCATCCAGCTCCCGCAATGGATCCAGGCCGGCGGACCCGGGCCGCTCAAGACGCGGCTGGCCGACCGCTCGGCTCGCGACCGGGTCCGTGCCGAGTTCACGGCACGCGGCGCCTCGTACGCCAGCCCGGCCGGTTGGGCCGACGTCCGGCTGGGGGCCTTCCGTCGACCCGAGAACCTGCGCTGGGAGAGCCGGACGGTGGCCGACGTCATGGCCGAGACCGGTCACGACGAGCTGGATGTCATCTGCGACCTGTTGCTGGCCGAGGATCTCGGCATCGCCCAGGTCACCAGCGGCCCGGCCGCGGCCTCGCTGCCCCTGTTCGTGGCGCACCGGATCGGCATGGTCGGCACGGACAGCACGTTCCTTGGCGACAAGCCCAGTCCGCGGACCTACGGCAGCTTCCCACGAATCCTGGGCCAGTTCGTGCGCGACGACGCCCTCCTCTCGCTCGAGGAGGCGATCCGCAAGATGACCGGCGCGCCTGCCGCACGGCTCGGGTTGCGCGACCGGGGTGTCATCCGCGACGGTGCCGTGGCCGATCTGGTCGTGTTCGACCCGGCGACAGTCCGCTCGACCGCGACGTACGACGAGCCGCGCTCCTACCCAGTTGGCATCGAGCAGGTGATCGTGGCGGGAACGCCCGTCGTGGCCGATGGCGCCCACACCGGCGCGACCCCCGGCCGGGCGCTACGCCACGGCGTCGACTGAGCCTGCACCTTCGATCAGGCCGGGGCGGGCGAACCCCCGATATCGTGGAGTGCCGGGGCGCTGTCGACCGGGAGGTTGACCGATCGGCGCGCGTTCCGTCGGAGCTCCGTGTACATCCGCTCGTGGGCGACGGCGAGCGCATCCGTCAGGCTGGTGTCCGCGGTCGGGCTCGCCCAGCCGATCGCCAGCTGGAGCGCGACCGCCCCGGATTCGAGCCACAGGTCGCACGCCTCGCGGACACGCTCGATGTAGTTGATCGCCGCGACCTCGCCGGTCTCGGGCATCAGGATCCCGAACCGCGCCGGTCCGAGCCGCGCCAGGTGGTCGGCGCCGCGGGCGTTGCGGCTCAACGTATCCGCGACGGCCGGCAGGATCCGTTCGATGGCGGCGGTACCGATCGCGCCGGCCAGCCGATCGAGGCCCTCGACCTCGACGACCACGACCGTCGTCGGGTGCCCGTAGCGATGGTTTCGCGCGTCCTCGTCGGCGACGACCCGGTTCCATTCGCTCGGGATGAGCAGTCCGGTCAGCCCGTCGATGCGGCCGACCGCATGAAAGCTCTCGGTGCTTGGGGCGATCGGCGACGACACGCCGTTCGACAGCGGTCGGCGGGTCACCGGCAGCGCCCCCGAGCGATACCGACGCCGGCCAAGCGACGACCGGATGACGATGAAGCCGATGAGAACGACGTTGACCGTCATGAGCACGATGAGCAGGAGGAGGATGTTCTGGTTCATCTCGATCGCTCTACTGCGACGGGACGGATGATGGCGCCAGGGCCGGATACCCGCCCCCGGTCGCCGGACTATACCGGCCGAACCCCTCGATTGACCCGGTTTCCCACCCCTCCCGGACCACTTCTCGGTGCCGCCTCGCACCGCGCGGTGAGGTCCGGCGGAGTCCGGTCTGGACCGGTGTAGATGGGCCGTTGACCGCCGTTCGGGCCGTCGTCCGCGCCGATGCCGGTGATAGAGTCAGTCGCCATGGAGGATGGCGCTTGACCGAGATGACGACCCGGAGCGATCCGACCGCCGCCGTCGTCATCGAGCCCGGCACGATCGCGCCCGGACGCGCGCGTGGCGCCGCCCCGCTGCGGCGCGAGGGCCCGGCCAAGCTGACCGGTGCCGCGAAGTACGCCGACGACCTGGTCTTCCCGGGCGCCTGGTACGGCGCGACGATCCGGTCGTCGGACGCGCGTGCCACGTTCATGGCGCTCGAGCTCGACCCCGGCTTCGACTGGTCGTCGGTGGTGGTCGTCACGGCGGCCGACATCCCGGGCGACAACGTCGTCAGCTCGATCATGGACGATCAG
>JBBQVJ010000047.1:0-14864 GCA_038211705.1 Candidatus Limnocylindrales bacterium
CGAGTCGATGATGCCATAGTCGCTGGCGTCTTCGGGAGACATGAAGTAGTCCCGGTCGGTGTCGTGCACGATCTTCTCGAGCGTCTGGCCGGTGTGGCGGGCGAGGATCTCGTGGTTCCGCTGCACCAGGTATTCCCATTCCTTCATCTGGATGACCGCGTCCGGGGCGTTGCCGCGGAAGCCGCCCGAGCCCTGGTGGATCATGATCCGGCTGTTCGGCAGGGCGTAGCGCTTGCCCTTGGCGCCGGCCGCCAGCAGGACCGCGGCCATCGAGGCGGCCATGCCGATGCAGATGGTGCTGACCGGGGCGCGCAGGTACTGCATCGTGTCGTAGATGGCCAGCCCGGAAGTCACCTGGCCACCGGGCGAATTGATGTACAGGCTGATGTCCTTCTCCGGGTCCTCGGATTCGAGGAAGAGGAGCTGGGCGATGACCAGGTTGGCGAGATGATCCTCGATCGCGTCGCCAAGGAAGATGATCCGCTCGCGCAGCAGGCGCGAGTAGATGTCGTAGGCGCGCTCCCCCCGGCTGGAGGATTCGATGACCATGGGGACGAGCATGCTTGGACTCCCTCGTTCAGCGAGCACAGATCCGCGAGTCAGCCGGCGGTGGCTGGGACATCTTCGAGGATGGAGCCCGGGTCCGTCGCATCGACCGCGGCGTTGGCGCTCGCTCCCCCATCGTCGATCGATGAACCGGGCATGTCCTCGAGGTGCGGCAGCGGGCCTTCATCAGGATGGGCGGCCAGCCATTCGTCGATGAGGCCCTCCACGACACGGGTGCGCCGGAGGGTGCTCCGGATGTAGGACCGGCCGCGCTCGGAGTCGAAGTACTCCCGGAGCCGCGCGTCGTCCGGATAGCGTTCGCGGCCGCGCGCGACCTCCGCCTCGACCTCCGCGTCGGGAACGGTGACGCCTTCGGTCTCGGCGACTTTGGACAGGACGAGCAGGGTCCGCACGCGCTTCTCCGCACCGGGCCGGAACTCCGCGTGCATATCCGCGTCGGTCTGGTCGACCGCCTTGAGGTACGCCTCCTCGGTGATCCCCTGCCGGGCGATCGTGGCCCGGAACTCGTCGTGCATCACCTCGACCTCCTGGTCGACCAGGATCTCGGGCAACTCGACGGTCGAGTTGGCGACGGCGTACTCGATCATCTTGTCGGCGAACTCGTGACGGGCGCGGTCGAGCGCGTTGCGCTCGAGACGGGCCTGGACGTCGCTGCGCAGGGCGTCGACGTCGGCGAAGTCGCCGAGCGTGCCGACGAAGTCGGCGTCAAGCTCCGGCAGGACCTTCTCGCGAAGCTCCCGGAGCTCGACCGCGAAGTGGGCGTCCTTCCCGGCCAGCTCCGTCTCGGGATAGTCGTCGGGGAAGGTGATATCGAAGTCCGTCGAGCCGCCGACCTCGAGACCCTCCAGATGGGATTCGAAGCCCGGGATCAGCCGTTCCTGACCGAGGATGAGGGGCATCCGCTCCGAGGTGCCGCCCTCGAACGGCTCGCCGTCGCGCGTCCCGACGAACGAGATGACCGCGTAGTCACCGTCCTGGGCGCCTCGGCCTTCGACCGCCGAGAGGGTCGCGTTCTGATCGCGCAACTCGTCCAGCACCTTGTCGACGCGCGCGTCGTCGATGGTGTCGATCTCCGGGCCGAAGTTGAATTGCCTGTAATCGCCGAGCTGGACCTCGGGGCGGACCTGGACGGTGGCCTTGAAGCGGAAAGGCTTGCCCTCCTGGGCCTCCTCGATCTCGACGTCCGGATTCGCCAGGGGGAGGAGGTCCTCCTGCTGGAGGATGGCCTCGCGGTAGGCATCGGAGACGAGGTGATCGACGGCTTCCTCGAGCACGGCCCCCGGGCCGAGCTGTCGCTCCAGGAGCGGCCGGGGTGCCTTGCCCGGCCGGAAGCCCGGCACCTTGGTCCGGCGGCCCAGGTGTTGGACCGCAAGATCGATGGCGCGGCTGAGCCGCTCGGGTGGGAGCTCGACCTCGAGTGTGACCGTGGAGTTGGGACCTTGGGTCCGGGTGATCTGCATCGCCCTCGCAGTATACGGGGAGGGCATGGGAGAGGCCGGCGGGTGAAACCCCAGGGAGGCGGTGCGACGGCTCGGGTGGCGGCCGCGTCGGCTCGGGCGGCTGAGCATGGGAGCGCCCGAGTGTGGACGGCAGGGGCAGCGGCCCTGCCTGGTAGGCGAGAGAGGGGTCGAACCTCCACGCCGCTTTCGCGGCACCGGCTCCTAAGGCCGGCGCGTCTGCCATTCCGCCACTCGCCCGCCGCCAAGTCTAGCGCCGGGCAGCGGTCTGGCGGCCGTCGCAACGGGCTCGTCGCCGCGCCAGGACTCGGCGGACCGCCTCGGCGCCGGAGGGCTCGTCGCGGGAGGCTCAGGCGTTCGGTCTAGCCGCCGCGGTCCGAAGCGTCGTCCGCACTGCCCTTGTCCGCCGCGTCGTTTGCCATGGCCCGATCCATGACGTTCTCCGCCTGGGCGTCGTCATCCGCCTCGCCCGACTGGCGCCGGGCCCGATCGCGGACCTGGGCGAGACGCGCCTGGAAGCCCTCATCGTCGGTCCGGAAGAGCCAGCCCGCCGCCGCCTTCGTGGCACCCGACAGCAGCGGACGGGCGACCGTGAGCAGCAGCATGGTCCGGAGCCCGGAGCGATCGCGACTGGCCTGCTTGGTGTAGGCGGCGAAGTCGCGCTCGAGGGCGCCGCGGACCTTGGCGCCATCGTCGCCGAGCTTGCGTAGCGTCTTCTCGACCTCCTTGGGGAGCATCGATTCGGGCAGCGGCTCCGCCGGTCCGGTGACGGCCTGCTTACCAGCCCGGAACAGTCGCCTCGGTCCGCCGGCCACGAGGAACGCGGCCCCGCCCGCGATGGCGGCGGCCTTGGCCGGGCTGCGCTTGATCTTCGCGGGCACGTCCACCGCCGCGCGGGCCGAGGCCTCGAGGGTCTCCAGCTCCTCGCCCAGCGCGGCGCGTGCCGCTAGGACCCGATCCCGGGCGGCATCCGTTTCTGCAGCCACTCGAGCGTCTCCTTGCTGGTTTCGATGGTCTGGACTGGGTAGAAGCGGTTCTTGAGCGCCTCGAGATCGATGCCAGTGCGTGCGATATCGACGCCCATCAACGCCATCCAGGTGATGTAACCGATGGTCATCCCGATGCCGGCGCCGACCTGCGGCCCGAACGTGATCGCGGTGAAGGCCCCGAGCGCAACCCCGAGGACGATGAGTCCGGCCAGGGCCGCGAACCGGCCGCCGCCCGAAGCATCCATCCGCAGCGCGACGACGATCCCGGCCACGAGACCGATGAGTCCCCAGAGCAGCATTCCGACAACGAGCGGTCGAATGCCGGTCTCGACGGCCAGCCCGGTCCGTTCACCGATCGCCGCATAGAGCTGGTTCGGCAGGTTCAGCCCCAGGATCACACCGACCACGACCGCCGTCACGACCGCGACGAGCAGCGCGCGCCCGATTCGCCTTCCCGTGATGCCGAGAGCCGCCAGGACGGCCGCCATCGCGACCGCCACAAAGGCCAGGACGCCATGGACGACACCCCAGCCCATCGAGCCGAGCAGCCACTCCCCGAGCGACAGGGCGACACCGATCACGAGCAGGAAGACCGCGAAGATGACGAGGACGAGGGCCAGCCCGCCAAGGGCCGCGACGCGACCGACCTCGCCGGCGATCGACCCGGCCTCGGCCTTCGCGAGCTCGACGTGGGCCATGACCAGGGCGATGGCCGCGTCCTTGGTCGCGCCCAGCTGGGCCCGGATCCCGGGCGGCGTCTTGCGCGGGCCGCCCGGAGGCGGTTGCGGGGGTAGCGGGCTCGCGTTCGGATCGTCCAGGGGGAATGCTCCGGGTCCGGTTCGGGCGCGGGGGTCGGTACCGATGATAGCAGCGTGGTCGACTCGGCCCGCCGCGGCAACGTCTGAGCGCTACGCTGGGGCCGATGTCCGAACCCCAAGCGCGGCGCCTGCTGACCGCCGAGCTGCTGAGCATCGGCACCGAGCTGACGGTCGGCGAAACCCGCGACACGAACGCCGGGGAGCTGGCCAGGTCCCTGGCCGGGACGGGCGTCCGGGTCGCCCGGATGACCGCCCTGCCCGACGATCTCGAGGCGGTCACGGACGCCTTCTCGGTGGCGCTCGGGCGGGTCGACCTGGTGGTCTCGACAGGTGGCCTGGGTCCCACACCGGACGACCTCACCCGCGAGGCGATCGCGGCGGCCTGCGGCGAGACGGCGGCCGTCGACCCCGGGCTCGAGGCGTGGCTGCGCGAGCTATGGAGCCGGCGTGGCATGCCCTTCCCCGAGCTCAACCTCAAGCAGGCCTGGCTGATCCCCTCGGCCACGGCCCTGCCGAACCCCAACGGCACCGCCCCGGGCTGGTTCGTGCGGCGGCCCCACGGGCAGGTCGTGGGCGCCCAGCCCGGGCCGCCGCGAGAGATGCGACCGATGTGGGCGGAGCACGCCCTGCCACGCCTCGCCGGCCTCGGTCTGGGAGCCGCGATGGCCTCGCGAACCTATCGCCTGGCGGGCATCGGCGAATCGCAGGTCGCGGAGCTGCTGGGGGATGCGCTGCTGCGCTCGGTCAATCCGATCGTGGCGACCTACGCCCGCGTCGAGGCGGTCGACGTCCGGATCTCGGCGGTCGTCGAGGGCGACGACACGGCCGATGCGCTGGTCGAACGGGCGGCTGCGATCGTCCTGGGGCATCTCGAGGGTTACGTCTGGGCGACCGGTGAGACGACCTGGAGCGAGGCCATCGGTGCCCGGCTGGACGTGCTCGGCTGGACGCTGGCCGCCGTCGAGATCGGGACCGGCGGCAGCTTGAACGCGCTGTTCGCCGATGCGCCGTGGGTCCGCTTCGACGAATCGATCTCGGCCGACGCGCCGGTCGCCTCGGCCCACGGCGGCCAGGTCGCTCACGACGAAGCCGACACCATCGAAACCACCGATGCCTCGGGGTCCGTCGCCGACGACCTGGTGCGGTTCGCCCAACGCGCCCGCGAGCTCGGGGGCGCGGAGGTCGGCATCGCCGTCCGAGCCCGGCCGCGGACCGGCGACACGGCGGTCTCGATCGCGATCGTCACCCCGACCTTCGAGCGACGGGTCAGGCGAGTCGTCTTCCTGACCGGACCGATGGGCCGCTCCAGGGCGGCGCTGGCGGGCGCGGCCGTGCTCCTCGACACGCTCCGGGAGGCGGGGCGGACCAGCTGAGGGCCGCCCCGGATGCGGCGACCCTACCGGCGCGACGCCGAGACGAGGCCCGGCAGGTCGGTGATGGCGATCCCCTCGCGATCGAGCCGGACGAGACCCTCGTCGGAGAACTGGCCGAGCAGCTTGTTCACGCTCTGCCGTGTGCAGCCGACCATCGAGGCGAGTTCGGCCTGGGTCAGCGACGTCCGCAGGCGCCGAGCGACTGGATCCGTGCCGCGGTCGTGATCGCCTCGCCGGTCACGGCCAGATCGCCCGTCCCGTCCCCCCGGGCCGCCGCGACGACCTAGCCGGTCGCGATCCCGATTCGGACCTCGAGCGGCTCGCACCCATCGTCCGGCTCGCGCAGGCTCGCCCGGATCGCCAAGGCGGCCAGCGCGGCCCGGACCGGATCGTCGTCGTGGGCGCGCGGCCAGCCGAAGACCGCGAAGACCGCGTCGCCGATGAACTTCTCTCGCGTCCCATCGAGCCGCTCGATCGATTCGGCCATCCTGCCGAGCGCGGCGCGGACGCGCACCCCGACCTCCTCGGGGTCGTGCTCGGCGACCATCCGGACGTAGTCGACGAGTTCGGTCACCCCGCATTGGTCGCAGAAGCGGGCCCGCCGAGCCACCGTCGCGCGGCACGTTGGGCACTGCAATGAAGCTCCCCTCTCACAGAGAGGTCAGTCTACCCCCGGCGTTCGACGGATCTCGAACAGAGGATCCGGCCCTCGGGCGGATACAGCCGAAGGCGCCCCGTCGCCAGCCTATGTGATCGTGAGGACCGGCTGCGCTGTCGCGTTTGCGGCGCGGACGCTCATCCGGGCGGCCACCGTCTGGGCGATCGCGGTCATCGCGCGGCCCGCCGGCCCGGGCTCTCGCTGGGCGACCGCGGGGACGCCGACATCGCCGCCCTGGCGAACCGTGATATCGAGCGGGATGCCGCCCAGGTATTCGAGGTCGTGGGCGGCCGCGAAGCGCTCGCCACCCCCGCGCCCGAAGATCTCGGTCACCTCATCGCAATGCGGGCAGACGAAGGCGGTCATGTTCTCGACGAGACCGATGACCGGCACGCTCATCCGCTGGAACATCGCGAGCGCCTTGCCGACGTCGGCCAGCGAGACCTCCTGGGGCGTGGTCACCAGGACCGCGCCGGAGATCGGGACGGCCTGGGCCAGGGTCAGCTGTGCGTCGGACGTGCCGGGCGGCAGGTCGATGACGAGATAGTCCAGCTCGCCCCAGTCGACGTCGCGCAGGAACTGCTGGATCGCACCGCCGACGAGCGGGCCGCGCCAGACGATCGGCTGCCCCTCGGGCACGAAGAACTGGATCGAGATGGCCTTGACGCCATAGCGCTCGAGGGGCGTGATCTTGTTGTTGGCACTGGCCTTGGGCTGACCCTCGAGGCCCAGCATCAACGGGATGTTCGGCCCCGTGATGTCGCCGTCGAGCAGACCGACCGAGGCGCCCGCCTGGGCGAGCGCGACCGCGAGATTGACGCTGACCGTGCTCTTGCCGACGCCGCCCTTGCCCGAGGCCACGGCGATGATGTTCTTGACCCCGGGGACGAGCTGCTCGGCCTGGCGCGGCTGCGAGCGACGGACCATGGCGCCCCAGGTGATGTCGACCGCGGTCGCCCCGATCGCGCCGAGCGCCGCGTTCGTCGTCCGCTCGATCTCGTCCTTGAGCGGGCAGGCGGGCGTCGTCAGCTCGATGGTCATCGACAGTGCCGCGCCGTCGATGACGGCGTCGTGGGTCAGGCTGGGCATCGGTGGTCGGGTCCCTCGCAACACGGAACGACAATGGCGTTCTGACAGTAGAAGCGTCGATATCGTACCCCCGGCTCGCTGCACGCGCGGCCGGGCGTCGGGCCGCCAGCATACGATCACGGATTCCGTCGCCCATGCAACGGATCGCCACGAATCTCGCACGTCGCCGCGCAAAGACCGATGAGTTCTCGTGTCCTTGACACGCTCCGCTTCGCGACCATATCCTCGGCCGAACCCGGCGCGCGCGATCGTGCGGCCGCGTCCCCCCGCCAGGAGTCGTGCCAACGTGCCGACAGTGGATGTCAAGCTCGTCGATGTGGTCAAGCAGTTCGGCGAGGCGATCGCCGTCGACCACATCAATCTCGAGGTGCGCGACGGCGAGTTCTTCAGCCTGCTGGGACCGTCCGGTTGCGGCAAGACGACCACGCTGCGGATGATCGGCGGATTCGAGGCGCCGACCTCGGGTCTCATCGAGTTGCAGGGTCAGGATGTGACCTGGCTGCCGCCCTACAAGCGCAACGTCAACACGGTCTTCCAGAACTACGCGCTCTTCCCCCACCTCACCATCTACGAGAACGTCGCCTTCGGGCTGCGCCGCAAGGGCGTCAAGGACTCGGAGGTGAAGAGCCGCGTCACCGAGATGCTCGATCTGGTCGAACTGTCCGGGTTCGAGGCGCGCCGGCCGACCCAGATCTCGGGTGGCCAGGCCCAACGTGTGGCCCTCGCCCGGGCATTGATCAACAAGCCCGCCGTCCTCCTCCTCGACGAGCCGCTGGGCGCCCTCGACCTCAAGCTCCGCAAACAGATGCAGGTCGAGCTCAAGCGCATCCAGCAGGAGGTCGGGATCACGTTCATCTACGTGACCCACGACCAGGAAGAGGCGATGACGATGTCGGATCGCATCGCCGTCATGAACAAGGGCCGCTACGAACAGCTCGGTGAGCCGGAGGCGCTGTACGAGCGTCCGAACACCCGCTTCGTGGCCGGCTTCCTCGGCGTCAGCAACCTGCTGCCGGGCGCCGTCGAGGCGGGCGATGGCACGTACGCGGCCGTGCGGCTCGCGGACGACACGCGGGTCCGTGCGCCCCGGAGCCTGATCGGCGATGCGACCAACGTCAGCGTCGGCGTCCGGCCCGAGAAGATCCGGCTGCACGAGGCCGAGGCGCAGCCGCCGTCCGGCCACAACCAGATGACGGGCGTCGTCCGCGATGCCTCGTACCTCGGCGTGAGTACGCAGTACCTGATCGAGGCGCGGGGAGGCGCCCGGATCATGGTCTATGAGCAGAACGTCGAACGCGCGACCAAAGCCGAGCTTTGGGCACGGGGGGAAGCTGTCCAGCTGACGTGGTCCCCAGACCACACATTCGTCGTCGCGGACGAGACCGCGTCCGTGGTCGCCACAACGCGTTGACCGCTCCCCGATCTCCCCGTGCCAACCTGAAGGAGTCCTCGATGCACGACAACGACGCCGCCCGTCGCCTCGATCTCACCCGCCGCCAATTCGTCGCCGGCAGCGCGATGGCCGGCTTTACCGTCTTCCTGGCAGCCTGCGGCCGGTCCGGCGCATCGGTCGCCCCCTCGACCGCGCCGGTCGCATCGACTGCGCCGAGCGACGCCGCCTCCGTGGCACCGAGCGCGTCCGTCGAGCCGACGCCCAAGCCGTCGACCTCGGCCGAGCTCAACTTCGCGAACTGGACCTACTACATGGATCTCGATCCCAAGGACGAGACCAAGTACAAGACGCTCGAGGACTTCAAGGCCAAGTACGGCACCACGGTCAAATACCAGGAAGCCATCGACGGCAACGACGAGTTCGTCGGCACCATCAAGCCCCAGCTCGAGGGCGGTCAGGACACCGGCTGGGACCTGGTGGTCCTGACCGACTGGATGGCGGCCCGGCTCATCCGCCTCGGCTGGGTCGAGCAGATGGACCTCGGCAACATGCCGAACGTGACAGCCAACCTCCAGGACGTCTACAAGGGCGTGACCTGGGATCCGACCGACGATCACCACGTGCCGTGGCAGTCAGGGATGACCGGGCTCGGCTACGACAAGGCCAAGACCGGCGTCCTGACCAGCCTCGATGCCTTCTTCGACGCGAAGTACAAGGGCAAGGTGGACTACCTCACCGAGATGCGGGACACCATCGGGTTGACCATGCTCAAGCTAGGGCTCGAGCCGTCGAAGGCGACCAACGCCGACTGCGATGCGGCCATCGCCGAGATCAAGAAGGCCAAGGATGCCGGCATCGTCAGGGCGTTCAAGGGCAATGGCTATGCCGAGGACCTCAAGTCGGGCGATGTCGTCCTGGCCATGGCCTGGTCGGGCGACATGGTCCAGGCCCTCGTCGACAAGCCGACCCTCCAGTTCACGGTCGCCGACCAGGGCGGCATGCTGTGGACCGACAACTGCCTGATCCCCAAGGGCGCCAAGAACGCCTACACGGCGCAGGTCCTCATCGACTTCTGCTACGACCCGGCCATCGCCGCCCAGATCGAGGCGTACGTCAACTACATCTGCCCGGTCAAGGGCGCGGCCGACGTGCTCCTGGCGACCGACCCGGATGTGGCCAACAACCCGCTGATCTTCCCGCCCGCCGACATCCTTGCTCGGTTGCATATCTTCAACGGTCTCGACGAGGCGACCGAGAAGTACTTCAACGACCAGTTCGCGACGGTCAACGGGCTGGGCTGACCTCGGTCCGTCGATGATCCGATCGGCGACCGGCTCCGGAAGCTGAGAGGGGGCTCGTGGGCGGCTTTCTACGGCGACACAAGCGGATCGTCCCGTATCTCCTGCTCGCCCCGGGTCTCCTGTGGCTGGCCGTCTTCTATGTCCTGCCCGGCATCCAGATGTTCGTCACGTCCTTCTGGTCGGGCACGCTGGAGACCGGCTACGAGTTCGCGCTCTCGAACATCTCCAACTACACGGCGGCCCTGACCCGCTTCGCGCCGCAATTCACCCGTTCGATCCTCTATGGCGGGGCCGCGACCCTGCTGACCTTCGCCATCTCCTACCCGCTTGCCTACACGATCGCGTTCCGTGGCGGGCGCTACAAGAACCTGCTCCTGTTCCTGGTCGTCGCGCCGTTCTTCACCAGCTTCCTGCTGCGGACGCTGAGCTGGAAGATCATCCTGGGCGACACCGGGATCCTGCTCGGGCCGCTCAAGAACGCAGGCGTCCTGCCCGAGGAGTTCCGGTTGCTCGCGACCCCGGTCGCGGTCATCTTCGGCATCACCTATAACTTCCTGCCGTTCATGACGCTGCCCATCTACGTCTCGCTCGAGAAGGTCGATCGGCGCCTGGTCGAGGCCGCCGAGGACCTGTTCGCGACCAGCTTCGGCGCCTTCCGGCGGATCACCCTGCCATTGTCGTTGCCGGGCGTGTTCGCCGGCTCGCTGCTGACGTTCATCCCGGCCATGGGTGACTATGTCAATGCGGAACTGCTTGGCAACCCGGATACGACGATGATCGGCAACGTGATCCAGAACCAGTTCCTCACCCAGAACAACTATCCGACCGCGTCCGCCCTCAGCTTCCTGCTGATGGCCGGGATCCTCATCGCGGTCGGCATCTATGCCCGCCTGCTCGGCACCGAAGAGCTGACAGCGGGTGGTGTCTGATGGCGACCATGGCGGTCTCCACGCGGACGCGCCCGACCAAGACCGGCAGCGAACGGTTCGTCCGTTTCTGGAACCGCTACCTGCTGTTCATCTACACCGGCCTGGCCATCGTGTACCTGATGCTGCCGGTCGTGGTCATGGCCCTGTTCAGCTTCAACGACCCGGCCGGCAAGAGCAACTTCGTGTGGCAGGGTTTCACGCTCGACGCCTGGCAGAACATCTTCGAGGTGCCGGGGCTCCAGAGCGCGGTGACGATCAGTCTCGGCATCGCCTTCCTGTCCACGGCCGTGGCCACGGTGCTCGGCACGTTGATCGCCCTGGCCCTCGCCCGGCACGACTTCCGGGGCCGGTCGGGCACCAATCTGTTCATCTTCCTGCCGATGGCCACGCCGGAGATCGTGCTGGGCGCGTCGCTGCTGACTCTCTTCGTGGCGATCGGCGCGCCGCCGTTCTTCCCGTTGAGCTTCATCACCATCCTGATCGCCCACATCATGTTCAACATCAGCTTCGTGGTGGTCACCGTCCGGGCTCGGCTGGCGGGCTTCCCGACCCACCTCGAGGAGGCGGCGATGGATCTCGGGGCGAACGAGATCACGACCTTCCGGAAGGTGACGTTCCCGCTGATCCTGCCGGGCATCATGGCCGCCGCGCTGCTGGCCTTCAGCCTGTCGATCGATGACTTCGTGATCACCAACTTCACCTCGGGCGGCACGCTCACCTTCCCGATGTTCATCTACGCCAAGGCACGGATCGGGATCCCGCCGCAGGTCAACGTCGTCGGGACGATCATCTTCCTGAGCGCGGTCGGCCTGGTCGCGATCTCCACGCTCGCCAGCCGTCGGCGGACGATGCGCGACGAGGCCGTGGCCCGCAAGCACGCCACGGACGGCACCTGAGGAGGCCACCATGGTCGACACCGCCCACGTCCAGCCCTCAGGGGTGCACCCGGGGGCCACCGATCCCCTGCCCGACCACGCCGTCGTCCCGGCGGTCTGGGGCCGGATCACCAACCTCGACATCGACCGGGGCGAAGGATCGTGGCTGATCACCCGCGACGGCGAGCGGTACCTGGACTACTCGTCGGGGATCGGCGTGACCAACACCGGGCACGCCCATCCGCGGGTGGCCGCCGCCGTGGCCGCCCAGGCGTCGAAGCTGCTCCACGGCCAGCAGAACATTCCTGTATCACGAGCCCGGTCTGCGGCTCTACGAGCGGCTCCGGCACGTGCTGCCGGGCGGCCCATGGCAGGCCTTCCTGTCGAACTCCGGAGCCGAGGCCGTCGAGGCGGCCGTGAAGCTGGCGCGAGTGGCGACAGGGCGGCCGGCCATCATGGCCTTCCGTTACGGCTACCACGGCCGGACGGCCCAGACGATGGCGCTGACGACCGCCAAGGACGTCTACCGCGGCGCCTTCGAGCCGTTGCCGGGCTCGGTCTATCACACGCCATACCCGTACTGCTATCGGGCGGCCGGCGGCGCCCATGCGCCCGACGACTGCACCTGCGACTGGGAGGCCGGGCTCGACCTGACCTTCCACCAGTTCATCTACCCCGACCGTGTGGCCGCCATCATCATCGAGCCGGTCCTCGGCGAGGGTGGCTACGTCGTCCCGCCACCGGGCTTCCTGCCGCGCCTGCGCGAGATCACCCGGCAGCACAGCATCCTGCTCATCGCCGATGAGGTCCAGACCGGCTTCGGGCGGACGGGCGAGATGTTCGCGGTCGAGCACTGGGGCGTCGAGCCCGACATCCTGGTCATGGCCAAGGGCATCGCCTCGGGGCTGCCGCTGTCTGGGATCCTGGCCAGCCAGGAGCTGATGACCGCCTGGCAGCCCGGCTCGCACGGCGGCACCTACGGCGGCAACGTGGTCTCGTGCGCGGCCGCCAACGCGACGCTGGACGTCATCGCGGACGAAGGACTGGTCGCCAAGGCCCGCGAGCGAGGCGCCGAGTTCCTGACCGGGCTGCGAGGGCTGGCCGGCAAGTACGGCTCCATCGGTGACGTCCGCGGTCTCGGCCTGATGGTCGCGATCGAGCTCGTCAAGCCGGGTGTCGGCGATGGCCGGACACCGGATCCGGATCTCACCAAACGGATCCAGGCCGAGGCGCTCGCCCGCAAGCTGATCGTCCTGACGGCGGGGACCTACGTCAATGTCGTGCGCATCGTCCCGCCGCTCGTCACCACTGCCGCGGAGGTCGAGCTGGCGCTAGCGATCCTCGACGAGAGCCTCGAGGCAGCCGGAGCGTAGGCGGCCACGCAGGGCGCTATGGTGTCGGCATGAAACGGCACCGGGGACCTCGCGGGACGGCGCCGTCCGGACGCCCGCCATTCGGTCCGGCCGATGATCCGGCGGCCGAGGGCGCCAAGACCCGTGTCGCCGCCGTCCTCGACGACTTCGCCCGGGCCGAGCTCCAGGTCGTCGTCGTCGCCCCGCCGAACGCGAGCCGGCTAGAGGCCAGGGACCGCGCCCGGTCCGCGGCGATCGCCGCCGGTCGCCGGTCCCTGCTGGATGAGGCGACTGCGGCCGCGCGCGAGGCCACCATCCGGGCGTTCGCCCGCGGCGGCTTCAGCGGCACGTGGGCGGCCACGGACATGGCGATGTCCGTGGTCCGAGCGAGTGACCGGGTGGCGGCCGCGGCGGCCGTGGAGGAGGCGGTCATGGCGGCCGTCGTGGCCGACCTGGTCGATGACGACACGCTTGACGTGCTGGGTTCGACCTGGGACGAGCTCGTTCGCCTGCGGGGCATCCCAGCGCCGGGATCGCTGAGCGGCTTCGCGATGCCGGCCGCCGGGGCGATCCGCGGCCCGCTCCAGGTCTTCATCGTCGCCGCGTTCGCGGTCGCCGCCGCGGCGGTCGGGCTCGGCCTTGGCCTCGGCGCCGCCCTGCTCCCGCTCGGGCTTGCCCTGGCCGTGGTGGTCGGGTTGCTACGACGGCGCGGCCAGTCCGAGGTCTGATCCAGGCCCTCTGGCGAGGGGGCCTACGTCGCGGTGGTGTTGGCCGTGCCGTCCGCCAGTCTCCGGACGACCTCGTCGTGAACGATCCCGTTGCTGGCCAGCGCCGACCCGTTGTGGATCGACCGGACGCCGTGCAGGTCGGTCATCCGGCCGCCAGCTTCCTCGACCACGATCGACGGCGCCGCCAGATCCCAGCTGTTCGGCCCGACCTCGATCATCGCCTCCGCGGCGCCCTCGGCGACCAGCGCGTAGCCCCAGAAATCGCCGAAGCCGCGGTCGCGCCAGACAGAGCGGACGAGAGCCGGGAACCCGGGCGCCTGGCCGCTCGCCTGGATATCGAACGGGGACGAATACAGGACCTGGGCATCGGCCAGCTCCGCCACCCGTGAGACGCCGATCCGTCGCGGGACGCCGGCGCCGGGACCGACCGATCCGACCGCCCAGCTGCCACCGTCGCGCCGGGCATACCAGCGCTCGCCGATGGCTGGCGCGCTCATGACGCCGACCACGATCCGGCCGTCTTCCTCGGCCGCCAGCAGCGTGCCGAACAACGGGACGCCGCGCATGAAGTTGTGCGTGCCGTCGATCGGGTCGATGTACCAGCGGACGTTGCCGGTCCCGGCCTCGGTGCCGTATTCCTCGCCGACGAGACCGTGGTCGGGGTGGGCCGCGCCGATCAGCTCGCGCAGCCGGCGCTCGATGGCCGTGTCGGCCTCGGTCACGAACGTCCGGTCTGGCTTGGTCTCGATGACGAGGTCTCGTCGGAAGTGCTCCAGCGCGAGTGCGTCGGCGGCATCCGCGCAGGCCAGCGCGAACGTGAGCCAGTCGTCGTATCTAGCCTCGGTCACGCGCGGATCCTCGCGCCCGCAGGATCGTAGAGCGGTTCGCGGACGACCTCGAAGCCGATCCACTCGCCGAAAACCTCCACCTCGCCGCGCGTCCCGATCGCTGCGTCCGGCGGCAGGTAGGCGTACGCGATCGAGCGCTCGACGGCGAAGCCATAGCCGCCCGAGGTCACCCGGCCGACGATGTCGCCGCCGATCCGGACCGGCTCGTTGCCCAGCGCGACCGAGCGCGGATCGTCGAGCACGAGGCAGCGCAGACGCTTCCGTGGCCCGGCCGCCTTGGCGGCGACGAGCGCGTCGCGCCCGATGAACTCGGGTTCCTTGTCCATCGCGACGGCAAAGCCGAGACCCGCCTCGAACGGGGTCTCGTCCGGGGTGATATCGCTGGACCAGACCCGGTAGCCCTTCTCGATCCGGAGGGATGTGAGCGATGCCGCGCTCGGTCAGTCCCTGGTGGACCATGTTGAAGCCGTAATTGAACAGGCCGGTG
>JBBQVJ010000048.1:0-14846 GCA_038211705.1 Candidatus Limnocylindrales bacterium
GATATCGCTGGACCAGACCCGGTAGCCCTTCTCGATCCGGAGGGCGTCGATGGCCCGGTATCCGGCGGCCACCAGGCCGTGCGCGCGGCCCGCCTCCCACAACGTGCGCCACAACGCAGGTCCGAATTCCGTGTGGGCGTAAAGCTCCCAGCCGAGCTCGCCGACGTAGGTCACACGCAATGCGTAGACCGGCACGAAGCCGACCGTGATGGCCCGCGCGGTGAGGTACGGGAAGCCTGAATCCGAGACGTCGTCGCGCGTCAGCGGCGCCAGGATGTCGCGCGCCCGCGGACCCCACAGCGCGAAGCAGACGCGGCCCGAGGTGATGTCGTTGAGGCGCATGCTTCCGTCGTCCGGGAGGTGGCGACGGAGCCAACCCAGATCGTGCTGGCCGAACGCCGTCCCGGTGATCATCAGGTACCGATCGTCGGCCACCCGGGTCACGGTCAGGTCGCACTCGATGCCGCCGCGGCGGTTGAGGAGCTGGGTGTAGACGATCCGGCCGACCTCCACATCGACGTCGTTGGCGCACATCCGCCCGAGGAAGCCGACGGCGCCCGGACCGACGATCTCGATCTTGGCGAACGACGTCTCATCAAACAGCCCGGCGGCGTTCCGCGTCGCAAGCGCCTCGGCGCCGATCGCGGGCGACCAGTGCATCCCCGCCCAGCCGCGTGGCCTGAGCGCTTCGTCGCCGACCGCGGCGTTCGACTCGAACCAGTTCGGCCGCTCCCAGCCGGACTTCTCGCCGAAGGCCGCGCCGAGAGCGGCCAGCGTCTCGTAGGTGGGCGACGTGCGCAGGGGTCGGCCGGCCTGCCGCTCCTCGTTCGGGTAATGGATGTCGTAGTAGGTCGCGTAGACCTCCGTCGTGCGGGCCTGCGTGTAGGCCTGGCTCCGATAGGCCGGCCCGAACCGCCGGATGTCCATCTTCCACAGGTCGAGCTCCGGCTCGCCATCGACGACCCAGGTCGCCATCTGGCGCCCGATCCCGCCCGCCCCCGCGATCCCGTGGGCGCAGAAGCCGGCCGCGACGAAGAAGCCACGAACCTCGGATTCGCCGAGGATGAACTCGTTGTCGGGGGTGAAGCCCTCGGGCCCGTTGATCATCCGGTTGATCCCCGCGTCGGCGATGGCCGGGACGCGACGGACCGCGCCGGCCATGATCTCCTCGAAGCGCGGCCAGTCGGGCGCCAGGAGCTTGCCGTTGAAGTCGGGCGGGACGCCATCGAGCGCCCACGGTGCGGGGTGCCGCTCGTAGCCGCCCATGCACAGCCCGCCGACCTCCTCGCGGTAGTAGACGAGGTTGTCGGGGTCGCGCAGCTGCGGCAGCCCCGGATGGACGCCCTCGATGGGTTCGGTGAACAGGTACTCGTGCGCCATCGAGATGATGGGCACGTTGACACCGACCATCCGGCCGATCTCGGGCGCGAACATGCCCCCGGCGTTGACCACGACATCGGCCTGGATCTCTGAGCGCTCGCCCTTGTGCTCCACGGTGATGCCGGTCACCCGGCCGCGGTCGGTGCCGATGGCCACGACCCGCGTGTGCGGGCGGATCTGGGCGCCGCGCGCGCGGGCGCCCGCCGCCAGCGCGTTGGCCAGCCCCGATGGATCGAGCCAGCCGTCGGTCGGCAGATAGACCGCGCCGAGGACGCCTTCGGTCGACATCAGGGGGAAGAGCGTCTGTGCCTCGTCGGCACCGATCAGCTCGAGCGGCAGGCCGAACGTC
Organism: Candidatus Limnocylindrales bacterium; assembly: GCA_038211705.1. Lineage (GTDB taxonomy): Bacteria > Chloroflexota > Limnocylindria > Limnocylindrales > CSP1-4 > SPCO01. The sequence goes on from JBBQVJ010000048.1 coordinate 1,730, forward strand.
TTGGCCCAGCCCGCCTGGCGCCGGAGCTCCTCGAAGCGCTCGGGGCTCGAGGCCAGCCGGATCGATCCGACCTCGCGCCACGACGGGTCCGTCCCCGTCTCGGCGGCCAAGCGGCGGTAGAGGTCGGCGCCGTACATCATCATCTTCGTGAGCGTGACCGAGCTCCGAAGCTGGCCGACGAGCCCGGCCGAATGGAAGGTGGAGCCCGAGGTCAGCTCGGCGCGATCGACGAGGACGATCTCGGTCCAACCGAGTTCGGCCAGGTGATACGCGATCGACGTGCCACCGACACCGCCGCCGATGATGACCGCCCGGGCGTGTTCGACCATCGTTGACTCAGCGCTCCCTTGCCCTCCGACCGACGACGCTCAGGGTAGCGGCTGACCCGCGGCGCGACCGTGTCGCCCTGCGATACCCTCCGCGCCATGAGTCCAACGATCGGGCGGGTCATCGCGGCCATTCCGGCCTGGGCCGAACGGACGGTCACGACGGAGCGGATCCCGGCCGGACTGACCAACACGAACTTTCGGGTCGAGGTGGACGGCACGCCCTACTTCGTGCGCATCCCCGGGACCGCCACGGAGCTCCTGGCGGTGGACCGCAGGAACGAGCTCCACAACACGAAGGCCGCGGCGGTGGCGGGCGTTGCGCCGCGGGTCGTGCACAGCCTCCCCGAATGGGACGTCTTCGTGCTTGAGTGGCTCCATGCCCGGACGATGTCGGTCGAGATGCTTGGCGAATCCGGGATGCCGTCTCGGATCGCCGGGGTCATGCGCCGCCTCCACGCCGGCCCGCGCTTCCGCGACGACTTCGACATGTTCCGCCTCGCCGAGCGCTACCTGGGCCTCGTCTACGAACGTGACATCGCCATTCCCGCTGGCTACCGCGAACATCTCGACCGGCTTCCATCGATCGAGGCCGCGCTGGCGGCCCACCCGCTGCCGACCGTCCCGTGCCACAACGACCTGCTCGCCGACAACTACCTCGACGACGGCGAGCGGCTGTGGCTCGTTGACTGGGAGTACAGCGGCAACGCCGACCCGGCCTTCGAGCTCGGCAACACCTGCCAGGAGCTTGGCTATGACGACGGCCAGGTGCGAGAGCTGTGTGCCGCCTACTTCGGGAAGGCGTCCCCCGCCCTCCTCGCCCGGATGCGACTCCAGATGATCATGTCCGACGTCGGCTGGACATTGTGGGCCGCCATCCAGGCCCGCATCTCCACGATCGACTACGACTTCACCGGCTGGGCCGAGGAGCGCTGGGCACGCGCGACCGCGATGCTGGACGGCCCCGACTTCGAGGGGTGGCTGAGCGACGTGCGGCGATCCAGCTAGGCGTCACGCTTCCCTGACGATCGGTGCGCGGCGAGTCGTGTTCAGATTCCGCGCATCCGCTCGCCGGTCGGGTCGACGATGGCGTCGGCGCCGACGGTCGCTGGGATCCGTGCGCCGAAGACGTCGATGTCGAGCGCCTGCCCTTGGTCGACGCTGGACGGCAGGTAGGCGTAGCCGATGGTTCGCTCCACGGTGAACCCATAGGCGACGCTCCGCAGCCGGCCGACGACCTCGCCGCCGACGCGGACCGCCTCCCCGCCGTAGACCGGCACATAGTCCTGGCCGCCGATGAACACGGTCCGCAAACGCCGAGCGGGGCCGTCGGGTTGCGCGTCGCGGGCCGCCAGTAGCGCGTCGCGCCCATTGAACGGCCCTTTGCGAAGCCGAACGAAGGCCCCAAGACCGGCCTCGAACGGCGTGTCGAGCATCGTCAGGTCCGTCCCGAAATAGCGATAGCCTTTCTCCATCCGGAGCGAATCGAGGGCGCGATAGCCGAACGGCTCCAGACCGTGCATCGCGCCCGCCTCCCGCAGGCGGTCCCAGACCTCGACCGCCCACTCGCGCTCAGTCGTCAGTTCCCAGCCGAGCTCACCCGCGTAGCTGATCCGCGACGCGAGGACCGGCGCCGCCCCGATTCGCAGCTCGCGCGCCGTTCGCGCCGGGATGGCGGTGTCGCCGACGTCGTCCGGCGTGGCCGCGCTGAGGATCTCGCGGACGCGCGGCCCCCAGAACCCGATCGTGGCCAGATCGCCGCTGACGTCGCGGATCGCAACGGCCTCATCGTCGGCGACATGGCTCCGCAGCCACGCCATCTCCGACGCGAGATAGCCCGCACCGGTCACGACCCGGAACCGGTCGGGGGCCAGCCGGGTGACCGTCACGTCGGCGACCATCCCGCCACGCTCGTCGCACCACTGGGTGTAGACGACACTGCCGACCGGCCGGTCGATGTCGTTGGCGCTGACCCGCTGGAGCAGCCCGAGCGCAACGGGCCCCTGGACGGCGATCTTGCCGAACGAGCTCAGGTCGATGATCCCCGCTCGCTCGCGAACGGCGCGTGCCTCCGCACCGACCCGCTCGAACCAGGGTGGCCGCGTCCAGCCGTACCCGGTCTGGTCCCGGCCGGCGCGTCGCCACGGCCGACCGGGGTCGTGGTAGTCGGCCCGTTCCCAGCCGGCCTTCGTCCCGAAGACCGCGCCGGATTCCTGGAGGCGCCCATGGAGTGCAGATGTCCGCCGCGGTCGGCCGCCAACGTCCGCGTCGAAGGGATACCGCAACCGGTAGTAGTCGGAATAGGTCTCGCGCGCGAGCCCGGCCGTGAACCCCGGGTCGCGGTAGGTGTCGGCGAACCGCCACGCCCGATATGGCCCGAGGTCGAGTCCCGGATCGCCGGCCGTGATCCAGCCAGCCATCGCCCGCCCGATCCCCCCACCGCCGCCGAACCCGTTGAGCGACAGTCCGGCTGCGACCCAGAAGCCGCGTACCCCGGGCAGCGGTCCGAGCAGCGGGTTGGCGTCGGGGGTCATGGCGTCGGGGTGACAGACCAGTCGGATGGCCTCGGCGTCGGCCAGGAACGGGAAACGCCGGATCGCGCCGGCCATCAACGGCGCGAAACGCTCGTAGTCGGCGGGCAGCGACTGCGCCGCGTGCTCCCAGGGCACACCGTCCTCCCAGCGTGAGACCGGGTCGAGCTCATAGCCGCCGAAGACCATCCCACCGTGCTCGCTCTTGCCGTAGACGAGGTTGTCCGGGTCGCGGAAGCACGGCATATCGCGCGGCAGCTCTGACCCTGGCACGGCCTTGAGTGCGATGTGCTGGTGGTCGACCGGGGTCGAGGGGATGAACGCGCCGACCATCGCCGCCACCTGCGGCGCCCAGATCCCGGCGGCATTGACGACCAGCTCGGTCGCGATCGGGCCCGCCTCGGTCAGGACCGCGGTGATCTCGCGTCGAGGCGAGAGCTCGAAGCCCGTCACCCGGACGCCGGTCCGAATCCGGACGCCGAGGGTGCGGGCGGCGTCGGCGACCGCGTGGGTGGCCCCGTGCGGATCGAGGTGTCCGTCACCCGCCAGGTGGACCGCGCCGTACAGCGAATCGGGCGAGATGGCGGGCATCAGCCGCCGCGCCTCCTCGGGTCCGATGACCCCGGCATCGAGGCCGATCCCGCGCGCCCGGCTGGCCGTCCGCTCGAGCTCGAGGAGCTGGTCGTGGCTCGAGGCCAGGCGGAGACTGCCGACGGTCTCGAAGGCGCCCAGGCGCTGGTAGAGCTCGATGCTGTAGCGCCGGAAGGCCATCATCGTCGAGGACGGATTGAAGGCCGTCACGAGGCCAGCCGCCTGGCAGGTGGAGCCCGCGGTCAGCTGCGCCTTCTCGACCAGCAGGACGTCCGTCCACCCGGCGAGGGCAAGGTGGTAGGCGACGCTGCAGCCCGTGATCCCGCCGCCGATCACGACGACGCGCGCCTGCTCGCGGCTCATCGTCGGCACGATACCTCAGTGGCAGGGACCGCTTCCGGCATCGGTGAACCCGGGCTTGGTGGGGATGAACGACCACTCGTAGGAGCCCGGATGCAGGATCAGCCGGATCACGCCGTGCGATACGGCCGCCCGGAGCTCGCTGTTGGCAGCCTGCGTGGTGAAATCACGCAAGGCGGCACCGCCGGTCCCGACCACGAACTCGCGGATGCCGCGGATCCGGTCCTCCTTACCGCTCGGGTCCTGCGGCCCGAACCGCTCGTAGTCGTGGTCGTGGCCGTTGATCACGACATCCGCACCGCCGTCGTAGATGGCCTCCCAGAAGGGTGCAACGGCGACATCGTTGCCATGCTCTCCTGAGCTGAACCGGGGGTGGTGCCAGATCGCGAGAGTGCACCGGGCGGTCGACGCCGCCAGGTCGGATGCCAGCCAGCGGCCCTGCGCCGTGTCGGGGCCACAGCCACCGACGAACGTGCAATCGGAGTCGAGCGCGATCACGTGCCACGACCCAAGGTCGTATGAGTACCAGCTCGTGCCGTCCGGCCCGGCTCGGCTCCCGAAGTAGCCGAGATAGCCGGCCGCGTCCTTGGTCTCCCAGTCGTGGTTGCCGGGTGCGGGTCGGGTCCGCTCCAACTGGCGACCCCAGGTCGGTGCATAACAATCGCGGAACTGGCCGGGGCTGCCGGTCGTGTAGGCGTTGTCACCGGCCGTGAAGACCTGCCCCGCGATCCCGTCCAGGAGGGCGGCCGTGGCCTCATCCGAATCGAGCGCGCAATCGGCGATGTCTCCGGCGCCGACGAGCACCGGGTCGCCGGCGGCGGAAGCCAACGCTGAGGGTGACGCAGAAGCGCCCGGGCCGCCCGCGCCGATCGCCTGGGTCGTGGCCGTCGGGGCGCCCGCCGTCGGGACGATCGTGGCCACGCTGCCGCCATCCGTCCGCCGGATGACGTTGACGAGCCCGAACAGGAGGAGGAACGTCGCGACGAAGGCGACCGCACCCAGCCCGACGGCGCGCCCGACCGAGCGCCCGATCGAACGCGGCCCCGGTGGCGGCGGTGCGTCGGTCATCGGTCAGAGCGTATCGGACGAGGCGGTAGGACGCGCCCGGCCGGTGCGGGGACGACGCCCGCGGGCCCGCGGCCTGCCGTTCAGCCTCCGGGCGGCACGGGATCGCTGCCCGTGATCCGCTCGACGGTCACATGGGTGACCCAGCCACTCGGCGGATCGGGGAACGGCGGAAGACCACCCCGGGGGCCGATGTACGTGTAGGCCAGTCGCTGAAGCAGCTCGGGAGCACCACGCTCCGTGACCACGGCTCGACCGTGCAGAACGACATACACGTTGAGACCGGAGTTCGGGCTGCGCTCGCCGGTCTCGAACGAGATCGTGACCCGCGGGTCGCGTCGCATGTTCCGAAGCTTGGCCTGGTCGTACATGGTGCCGATGACGACCTCGTCGCCGTCGAGCCCGAGCCAGGCGAGCGAGACGTGGGGCGAGCCATCGGGCGAGAGAGTGACGACATGGCCGATCGGACCCTCCTCGATGGCCGACCTGACCAACGACGTGAGTTTCATGCTGAGCTCCACCGGATCATCGATCGCCAAAGCAGGACGGGTGTCGCAGCACGATGGGTGTGTCGCAGCCTGCCGGCCGCACCAACATTACCCCTCGACGACCGCCCGAAGCGCGGCGTCGAACCGTGGCGTGGCGGCGTTTCCCAGCAGCCGGTCGAAGCTGGTGGTGGCGTAGGCTACGAAATCGACGTCGAGCGTGCTGATCCCCTGTTGGAGGACGCCCCACATCGCCTCCCGGAAGTCCGACACGACGCGCATCAGCGTCAATCGCGCGAGGCGGTCGGCCCGGAGCGTTCCGTCGTAGGCGCCCAGCAGGATCTCGTCCTCGTCGGGCGTCAGCTCGTGGTTGATGCTGAAGTTGCCAAGGTCAAAGAACGGGTCGCCCATCCCGGCGTACTCCCAGTCGATGATCCGGATACGCCGGCCGTCGTCGATGAAGTTGGCGTTGAGCAGGTCGTTGTGACACGGCCTGAGCTCGATCGGGGCGGCCAGCAGCGCGCCCTCGATGCGCCGGCCGACAGCGGCGGCAAGGTCGTACTCGGGCGGGATCGGGACGCCACGGGCCATCGCCAGAGCCCGGTAGGCCTCGACGATGCGGAGCGGCACGAAGAGCCCGGGGATGGCCGGTCCGTCATGGATGCGCCGGAGCGAATCCGCCACGCGACGGAGCGTCTCGGGCCAGTGGACCGCCAGGTCATCGACCGGCGTGCCGACGATGAACCGGGTGACGAGATAGCCCTCCGGTCGGATGAAGGCAGTCACCTCCGGTCCGATCCCTACGCCGGCCGCGGCGACCGTGGCCGCGTGCTCGACCTCGCGCGAGATGCCCAGCAGGTGCGTGTCGTTGCCGGCCAGCCGGATGACCCAGCGCTCGTCCGTCCCGGCCGCATCGACCCTGAAATTACGGTTGGTGATGCCGCCGCTCAGGGCGGTCAGGGTCAACCGACGCCCGGCGATCTCCGGGACCTTCTGCAGGGCCCCGACGAGGTCGTCGTACAAGGGGCCCCGCAGGATCGGGTCGTCGGTCACTAGCCGATGACTGTCTCGCCAGTCACCACATCGGCCTGCGTCTCGGCATCATGGGCGCTGCCACGAACGGCGACGACGTAGTAGATCGCACCGAAGATCAGGATCGCCCCGACCAGGGTCTCGAAGATCGGCCAGGCGGGCATCCCGGCGATCTCATTCCCGAATGGCTTGATGAACGTGTTGATGAACGGGTTCCAGAACAGGCGCCCATCCGTCCCCCAGTCCCCGAACAGCGACCCATCTGCCCAGAGGGCGATATTGATGATCATCAGGCCGCCGTAGATGAGGGCGAGGATGTTGACGAGCTTGCCCCATCGACCGAGGCTGAACCACGCCTTCTGGTGCGGCCATCCACGGAACCGGGCAGCGAGGACACCCGCGTTGCACATGAAGTAGGCGACATAGATCAGGCCGGTGGCCGCGATCGAGATGGAGATGGCCGGTCCCGGTCCGACGACGAGGATCGGTAGCGCCGCAATGACACCGACAGCGACCGCGGCATTCGCCGGAGTGCGGAACCGCGTGTTCACGTGCCCCCACGTCGCGCCGAACGGGAGGTGGTGGTCCCGACCCATCGAGAACATCAGGCGGGTCGCCGCGCCCTGGATCGCCAGCGTGCAGACGAACACTGATGCGAGGATGACGAGCAGGTAGATGTCGCCACCGGACAGGTTACCGATGAGGTCCTGACTGAAAGCATTCGAGATCGTCGTTCCGATCGGGAAGCCGCCGGCGAGGCCCTCCGCCATCGAGGCGGGGATATCGGGCGTCGCCAGGATGACGGCCGGGATGAAGATCGCGCCGACGAGCCCGGAGATCAGGATCGACGACAGCACGCCGCGCGGTGCCTGGCGGCCAGCGTCCAGCGTTTCCTCGCCGAACGTCCCGGCGGTATCAAAGCCGAACACGACGAACGCAGCCATGAAGAACCCGAGAGCAAAGGTCGCCGGGATGTTCCCGTTCTGGGCGGCCTCGGCGCCCTGGAAGCTGGTCAGCACGCTCGCCGGCTGGACGTTCGCGAACAGCAGCAGGATGATGGCGAAGACAAACATCCCAAGAATCTCGGTCGCGACCCCGATGTTGTTCAGGATCGACAGGAGCCGAACGCCGTAGGCGTTGATCAGCGTCGTGATGATGAGCGTCCCGATGGCGATGAACGTGAACATGGACGTGAACCCGCCTGGGCTCGCCGTGTTCAGGAAAGGCGTGTCTCCGGTCGTCCCGACGAGCGAGCCGTGGAGCGCATCGACCACGAACGCGACGATGACCGCTACGGCACTGACGGTCACGACCTGTGCCCAGAAATAGAACCAGCCGGTGAACCAGCCCAGCGTGCGGTGGGACAGGCGCTTCGACCACTGGTAGACGGAACCCGCGACCGGGTAGTGGCTGGCAAGTTCGGCGAAAACGAGGGCAACGAGTAACTGCCCGCCGATGACGATGAACCACGTCCAGTAGAACGCGGGACCGCTCAAGGCGATGCCGACGCCGTAATTCCCGAATGTACCGGTCGAGACGCTGATGAACGCGAATGCGATCGCGAAGTTCGATAGGAACCCGAGGGTTCGCCGCAACTCCGGTTTGATGCCGAGGGATCGAAGGTGCGCATCGTCGCGCGCTGCGACGTCGTGGGCCGATTCGCCTTGTCCCGCCACGGGTTCGCCTCCCTACTCCGCGCCTGGGGTGCGGACTGTCCTCTGGGATGACACGGGGACGCTGGGGACGATCCGCGCCCGATCCCTCAATCGGGCGTCGACCTGCGCGCGAGGATATCACCGCCGCGGGGCCGGTCAACGGCTGTTTCGGGGGGCGATTCGGCGCGATCCACCGCGATCGGGGCGCGCCCCACCGGTGGCCGGGGTCAGGGGGCTGGGACGGCCTCGCGAAGCGCTTCCGGGAATGGCCTGTGGAGTTCGACCGGCTGCACGTATCGATCGACCATCGGTCGCGAGTCGTTGACGCGCAGCTCGGTGAACAGGTACGAGATCTTGCGCCGCTGGGCCGCCAGGATCTCGTCCTTGGCCTCCAGCTCCCAGAGCTGGCGCTTGAACGGCCCGAGGGCCTTCTTGCGGGTCGTGTACACGAACTGCTGGTCGGTCTGGTCGGGCTTGCGCTCATCGTCGGCGTTGCCGAAGCACCACGCCTCGATGTCACGATGGAGCGAGACCGGGAACGCGGCGTGCTCGTACAACGAGTTCTGGAACCCGGTCGCCAGGTGGATCTCGGCGGTCTCCACCGCCGGGAACCGGTGGAACAGCTCGTCGGGCAGCGTCGAGGCGCCGTGCTGGACCGCCCCGGCCAGACCGTACTCCCGGGCGACCTCGCCGAGCTCGCGCAGCACCTCGAAGTCGAGCTTGACCTCGGCCACGCCGCCGTCGGGCAGCGGCACGCCGCCATGCGATGTCCCGGTCTGGACGCTCACCTTGGAGATGCCCCTGGCGCCCGGGGCGCGGGCATCAAGCTCGTTCCGGTAGCCGTCGAGATAGGCCCGCAACTCCTCGACGGTCGAGTTCTGGCTGCCGACCTCGCCGATCTCGCCGCCGATGCTGATCGTGACGCCGTCGCTCTCGAGCGTCCGGATCAGCGCGGTCAGCTCGGCCGCGCGGCGGTAGTTCTCGCGCTGCTCGGCGTCGGCATCGGGCTGCGACAGGTCGACGAGCGTGGACGAATCGATGTCGATGTTGCGGTAGCCGGCCTCGATCGCCAGCCGGCAGGCGCGCCGGATCTCCTCGGTCATGGCCTCCGGGTCGGCGGTGTACTTCTTGGCGTTGAACTGGTAGTGGTCGCCCTGGATGAAGACCGGGCCCTGCCAGCCGGCTGCGATCGCGCCGGCCAGGACGGACGTCGCGTAGTCGATCGGGCGCTGAAAGGAGTAGGTCTGCTCGCTCCGCGCGAGCTCCAGGATGACCGCCCCGACATCGGCGGCCGCGGCGGCCTCGTAGACGGTCCGCGCCATGTCAAACGTCTGGGCCCGCAGGTTGATGGCCGGGACGGTGAAGCCCGAGACCTCCCGGCGAGCGCGCGCCTCATACAGCCCCTGGATGCTCGCCGACCGCGCTCCGAGCGCCTGGCTCGCCTCCCAGACCAGCCACTGGGCGGCAGCCGTCGTCTCATCGGTCGAGAACGCCGCGGTCCAGGCGAGATCCCGGATCGTGCCCTCGCGGAAGCCCGCCTCGTCATCGATGACGAGGCGCTCACCATCGAGATGGGCGCTGGCGGCGATGAGCGCCAAGAGCTCGGTCGGGGAGGTCGCGACGGTGGGCATCGGAGGTCGGTCTCCTATCGGGGGGTTCGCTGCCATGGTACCCATCGCCGCCGATTCAGAACGTCGGCTTGACGACCATCAGGAAGACGATGACGACGATGAGGGTCCCGAGGAACATCCCGCCCCGCTGGACCTTCTTGATCTCGGCCATCAACGCCGCCGGCGGGGGTCCAGGCGGGGTTCCGGCGGGCGGTGGCGTCGAGGTCATCTCGATGACGTGGTGGAGCGCCGCGCGCTGGATGGTCAGGCCGTACACGAGCGCGATGATGTACAGCAGGATGCCGAGCATGAGCCACGGCTTGGACGAGACGTCGATCTTGCCCGAAGCGATGAGCAGCAACCCGGTGATCCCCTGGAAGATCACCAATGGATACACCAGCCGGTTGCTGATGGCCGCGGTCTGGCGCGCGCTGAAGTTGGCGTGCTGGGGCTCCTTGCCGGCCATCGAGCCCATGATCGAGAACGCGAAGGTCGGCCCGAACGCGAGGATCGCCCCCAGCACATGGAGGAACAGCAGGATGGGAAAGAACTGGCCGAAGTCCACCTCGTACCTCGCTTCGAGATCGTCAGCGAACTTGGCACCGACGCGCGCAGGATAGGCCCTAGGACACCCGCTTCGTACGGCGGCTCACGAAATCGACCAGGACGTACTCGCCGAGATGCTCGGGTGTGGCGTAGAAGGCGCGGCCGCGGTTCATCCGGGTCATCAGCGCGACGAAGTCGGCGAGCGTCCGCGACCGCTCGAGCATGAACGTGTTGATGGTGATCCCCTCTTTCGTGCAACGCTGCACCTCGCGGAGGGTCTCCTGGATCGTCCGGCGGGTCGGCGGGTAGTTGAATTCGACCTGGCCGTTCTCGAAATGGGCGGTCGGCTCACCGTCGGTGATGACCACGATCTCCTTGTTGACCGCCGGATTGCGCTCGAGGATGCGTCGCGCCAGGAGCAGGCCATGCTGGAGGTTGGTCCCGTACTCGTAGCCGTGCCAGCTCAACTCGGCCAGGGCGCCGGGCCGGATCTCGCGGGCGTAGTAGGCGAAGCCGATGACCGATAGGTGGTCGCGCGGGTACTGGGTCCGGATGAGTGTGTCGAGCGCGACGGCCACCTTCTTGGCCGCCAGGAAGCAGCCGCGCAGCAGCATCGAGCGGCTCATGTCGACGAGCAGGACGGTCGAGGTCTGGGTCAGCTGCTCGGTCCGGTGGACCTCGAAGTCGCTGGCCCGGAGGTGGATCCGGCGGTCCCCGGACGCGGCCCGCGCAGCCGGCTCGTTCTCCGCCCGGCCCAGCGCATTGAACAGCGTACCGCGCAGGTCGAGGTGGAACGGGTCGCCGAACTCGTACGGCTTGGTCGCCTCGTCGCGCTCGCCGCCGCGCCCGCCACGCTCGATCCGGTGGCCGCCGAAGGCATCGCGCTGCAGCCTCGCGAACAGGTCGTCGAGGACCTTCTGGCCGATCCGACGGCTGCCGCGCGGGGTCAACTCCAACCGCTCGCCGTCGCGGGTCAGGTAGCCGGCCTCCTCGAGCCGTCGGGCAAGGTCATCGAGGGCCTCGAGCTCGCGGGCGGCGTCGTCGCCAAGCAGGTCGCGGACCTGGTCGCGGTCGATGCCGGCCAGGTCGCCCGGCGTTTCGACGTCGGACAGCGCGTCAGCCAGCTCGTCCATCGCCTGGAGCTGGGTGATCTGGGCCAGCGCGCCATCGAGACCGAGCGGCTCGTCGCCGCCGAACGGGACACGGTCGCCCAGACCGCCTGGCAGCAGCAGGTCGAGGTTCGAGGCGAGCTGGGCCAGGTCGACCAGGATCCGGTCGTCACGCAGCAGCGCCTCCATCATCGACTGGAGCTCGCGCCGCTGCTCGGGGCTCATCGAGCGCATCAGCGACTGCATGGCGGCCATCCGCTGGGCCAGCTGATCGATGATGTCGTCAAACGTGCGGGCGCCCGGGAAGAAATGGCCGTGCTTGGCCAGGAACTCGGTCGCGTCCGGATCGCCGCCGCCGATCCGTTCGCGGATGAGCTCATTGAGGTCGCGGACCATCTCGCGGTTCGCCGCCAGGTCCTCCGGGCTCATCGTCCGGATCGCCTCGGACATCCCTTCGACGAACTGATCGAGCACCTGGCCCTGGAGCCGCTGGACGAGCTCGTCGAACCGCTCGCGGGCGTTGGGCTCGAGGAAGTCGTAGTCCTGGAGGCCGCGGATCTTCTCACCGACATCGCTCGGCAGGCCGTCGAGCTGGTCGAGCCGCCGGGCCGAGACGTCGCGCAGCATCGAGCGCAGGTCGTCCGGCGCCTCGCCACCGGCTTTCGATGCCTCGTCGAGCCGCCGCTCCACGCCCGACCGTTCCTCGGCCACGATCTCGTCGAGCTCGCGCCGGATATCGCCCAGGACGTCATTCAGCTGGTAGCGCTCGAGCATCTGTTCGCGGCGGCGCTCGAGCCGCTCCATCAGGTCGCGCAGGCCGGCCATGTCGCCGCGGGTCGGATCGCCCGTTCGCCAGCCACGATCCATGAGCCGGCGCAAGGCCTCGGACAGGTCGCCCTCGGCCATCATATCGTCGGCCAGCGCCCGCAGGATCTCGTCGGCATCGAGGTCCACGATCTCCTGGCTGCCGTCCCACGCCGAATAGCGCGCCGCCCGATCAAGGGCGTCGGCGGCCGACCCTGGACCTGGCCGGGCCGGGCCCGTCCGCGTGGGTTCCGGCCCCAGATCCCGAGGATCCGGGGTGTAGCCGGTCACCGGTGGTAGACCGTCCCGCCGGGGATGCGGTCCTTGTTGAGCCGCCGGGCGAGATGGAGTCCTTCAAGCAGGAACTCGACCGCGGAGGCGACGACCGCCGGCTCCTCCGCGCCATCGGTGGCATCAAAGGCGCCCAGCCCGTGGACCGCGTCGCGAAGGCCGGGCACCTCGAGCATCCAGGTGACGTACTCACGCGATGGCGTGCGGTCGCCGGCCTCGACGCTGAAGCCGTCCTCGAACGCCTCGACGACGCCCTCGAGGTCATCGAGCGAGACGCGGCGGCTGAACGTCGTATGGAGCGCCTTGGTGATGAGCCGCTCGACGATCCGCTCCTCGGGCGACTCGTCGCCGGCCGTCTCCAGCTCGACCTTGCCGACGGTCGAGGCGACGACCGCGCCCAGGTCCGACACGCGTGGCGCCGCGACCGGCTCACGGAGCCGGACGGCTCGTTTGAGCGCCGCGGCCTCGAGGACCTCGGCGTTCGCGACCGAAACCCGGACGCTGACCCCCGAGCGCTGGCTGATCTCGGGCGAGCGGCGGGCGAGATGGGTGACCTCGGCGACCAGCTCCTCCATGAAGGCGGGTACGACAACGGTCGGGGTTCCAGGCTCGAGCTCGAAGCGGTGCTTCTCCTGGCGGACGATCGCCATCTCGTGCTCGAGCGTCCGCGGGTAGTGGGTCCGCACCTGCGAGCCCATCCGGTCCTTGAGCG
>JBBQVJ010000049.1:0-14727 GCA_038211705.1 Candidatus Limnocylindrales bacterium
GCGCGGCCGCGCCCGCCGGCTTCGACGCCGGCTGGCCGCTCGGGCGGACCGTCAGCCGGCGGGCCCGACCATCGGCAGCCGCGGGTCGACCACCTCGGAGGCCCAGCGCGAGCGGACGTGGTCGAGCGCCGGGTCGAACGAGCAGGCCATCGTCCGCCGGTCGCCGGCCAGCGCGTTGAGGTAGTAGGCGTCGTCGGCGTCCGTCGCCGAGAACGGGTGATAGCCATCGGTGACCATGACGACGTCGCCGTCGCGGACCGCCCAGACCGCGTCACGCGGCGCTCCGAGCGGGCAGTCGTCGGCGCGGTAGACCCGCTGGAGGGCCCAGGCCTCGGGTCGCCGGAACCGGTACTGGTAGACCTCCTCGAGGACCGCCTCATCGGGCATGTCGTCGGTGTCGTGCTTGTGCGGCGGCCAGCTCGACCAGTTGCCGGCCGGGGTCAGGACCTCGACGAGCAGAAGTCGGTCGGCCGGGAAGTCGGGCGCGATGATGTGGTGGATCTCCCGGCTCGAATGGCCCGCGCCACGAATCTCGATCCGGACGTCGTCGGGCCGGATCTGGACGGGCCAGAGACCGGCCGAGACCTCCGGCCGGGTCGGTGCCGCGGCGATGGCCACCGCCGTGGTCCCGTCCCCTGTTCGTCCGCTCGCCGCGACCGACGCCGTCCGACCGGCCGGCAGGTAGAACGCCGAGGGCGGCCCATCGAAGACGGTCGGCCGGCCGGCGAGGACCGCGACCCCGGGGACAGTCGTCCCGCCAGGGTCGACACCGTCGTCCGTGCCTCCGTGGACATCCACTCGCAGCTCCCCGCCGAACAGGTTCACCACCGCGGTCTCCAGGTCGGCCCCGCCGATCTCGATGACGCCGCCGTCGGCCAGCCGCAGCGTCCGGAATGACAGGTACCGCCAGCCGGCGATCGTCGGGTCGACCGCAACGGCACCACGCTCGTCAGGACGGTGCCGCAACCGATCGGGCGACAGATCGTTGGGCAGCGCGGTCGGATGGATCCCGGGTTCGGTCATCCGGTCGGTCGGATGTCCGGGTTCGGTACCAGCGCGTCGCCGACCTGGTGGAGCAGCTCGTGGTACGAGCCCACGAATGCGCGCAGCGTGCGCGCCGTCGGGCCGAACGCGTCGAAGTCGTCGGGGCGCAACCCGTCAGGCTCAAAGGCGCGCAAAAAGTCCGGGAAGTGGCGCCGAAGCTCATCGACGACGGCCGGATCGACGGGGTCGTCCATCCGCGGGCGCACCTCGATGTCCGACCCGTTGAACCGTCGCTGCCAGGACGCCGGCATGGTGATGACGACGTCGCCGCCGATCAGCTCCGACCAGTGGAGGTGGTGGCGGATCGCCGCCCCGAGTAGTCGCGCGCGCAGGCCTCGATCGCGGAACTCGGTGTAGGCCCGCTTGAAGACCGCGACACCCGACCACGGCAGCGTCGTCGGGTCGACGACGATCCCGTCGCGCTCGGTCTGGACACGCAGCCAGTCCTCGAGCCGGCCCATCATCAGGGTGATGACCGGACCCATCGTCTCCACCGGGAGGCCGTCGGCCTCACGCCGGCGAAGGCCGCGCTCGACGGCCTCGGCGGCGGTGACGGCCTGGGCGACGCTGAACGAGACGGTCGCATTGACGCTGACCCCGCGGTAGGTCGCCTCCTCCATGACCCGGACGCCGACCGTCGTGGCCGGGAACTTGACGATGATGTTGGGCGCGAGGGCGTCGAAGCCGATGCCCTGCTCGAGCATCCGGGCGTAGGAGCGGAAGAACGTCGGGTCGGTCTGCATCGAGAGCCGGCCCTGGCGCCCACCCGACGCCTCGAAGGCGGGCAGCAGGAGCGGTGCCGCCTCCAGCGACATCGCCTCGACCACCGCCCAGGCGAGGTCCACCTCGGTCGCATCGGGCCGTTCGGTGGCGAGCTCGCGGACGCGTGCCGCCCAGCGACCGGGATCGTGCTTCCAGACGTCGGTCACGATGGTCGGGTTGGCCGTCGCGCCGACCGCGCCGTAGGAGATCGCGTAGGCCAGCTCGTCCACGGCGCAGGAGTCGTTCCAGATGTCGGTGGCCGTCATCGCGATGGTCCGTCCCAGCGGACTGTCCGCCAGCGGCAGTCCGGCCCGCGTCACCGTCGCCATCCTCGCCACCTCACGTTTCCGGCCTCGCCCCAGAGCGCGCTCGCGGGCCCTGATCGCGATCCGATTCGATCGCGGGCGGCGCGTTGACTGCGCGCCCCGCCATGGTACCCTTCCGGCCTCGCCGAGTAATCGATTACATCGGAAGCGCCAGTGGGAGCCGTCGTTGACCCACGCCACCGAGCGTCGTCGCCTGTCCGGTGCCCAGATCGTGGTCGAGTACCTCGTGCGCGAGGGCGTTCCGGTGGTCGCCGGGATCCCCGGCCATGGCAGCTGGGCGCTGACCGACGCGCTCCTCGACCGGCAGTCCGAGATCCGGACGGTGCAGGTGATGCACGAGCAGTCGGCGGTCCACCTGGCGGACGGCTTCTATCGAGCCACCGGGCGACCGATCCTCGCCTTCACCAGCATCGGTCCGGGCGCAACGAACACCGTCGTCGGGATGGCGACCGCCTACGTCGATTCGACCGCGGTGGCGCTGCTGACCGGCTCGCCCCACACCTACATGCGCGGCGCCGGGTTGCTCCAGGAGCTCGAGCGGCGGCATGTCGCCGACAACCCGCGGATCTTCGAGCCGGTCGTCAAGGAGTGGTGGCAGCCCTCGCGGGTCGATGAGCTGCCGTTCGTCCTCCACCGCGCCTGGAACCAGATGGTCTCGGGACGGCCGGGACCGATCCTGCTCGACGTCCCGATGGACGTCCTCGCCGACAGCGCCGAGGTCGCGCTGGCCGATCCCGAGCGACGCGAGGCGCGGGGACGGGTCCGCCCGGCCGCCGACGACGTCGAGCGCGCGGCGGCCCTCCTGCGCGGCGCCAAACGGCCGGTCATCGTGGCCGGCGGCGGCGCGATCAGCGCCGAGGCGTCGGCCGAGATCACGGCCCTCGCCGAGCGGCTGGGCGCGCCGGTCGTGACGACCTGGAACGGCAAGGGCGCGATCGACGAGACCCACGAGCTGGCCGGGCTGACCATCGGCGACACCGCATCCACCTCGGGCAACGCCCTGGCGTCATCGGCCGACGTCATCCTGTCGGTGGGCAACCGCTTCACCGACTGGTCGGCGTCGTCCTATCGGGCGGGCGTCACCTTCGCCATCCCGCCCAGCCGGCTGATCCAACTCGACATCGACCCTCGGGAGATCGGCAAGAACTACCCCGTCGAGGTCCCGCTGGTGGGCGACGCCAGGGCCGGTCTCGCGGACCTGCTCGAGGCGCTTGGGCCGGGCGGCGGCCCGGGGGTCTACCGCGACAGCCCATACGCCCACGAGATCGGGGCGCACAAGGCGGCCTGGTTCGCGGCCGTCGAGGCCAAATCCGGCTCGTCGGCCGTCCCGATGACGATGGCCCGGGCCGTCCGCGAGATCCAGCGCGCGACCCGTGACGACGCGATCGTAGTGACCGGGGCCGGTCTGCCGCAGGGGATGGTCAAGCAGCGCTGGGTCACCCGCGGGCCGCGGACCCACCTGACCTCGGGCGGCTTCTCGACGATGGGCTTCGAGCTGCCGGCGGCGATCGGCGCGCAGCTGGCCAGGCCCGACCGGCAGGTGCTCTCGATCTCGGGCGACGGCAGCTTCCTCCAGACGATGCAGGAGCTCGCGACCGCGGTCCTGGCGGCGACGCCGGTCTGCCAGGTCATCCTCGACAACTCCGGCTGGATCAGCATCAAGGGCGGCCAGGAGACGTTCTTCGGCCGCTCGGCCTGGACCGACTTCGTGACCCCCGACGGGTCGCTCTACTCCCCAGCCTTCGACGACATCGGTCGAGCATTCGGGCTGCACGCCGAGCGGGTGACCGACCCGGCCGATGTTGCGCCCGCGGTCGCCCGGGGGCTCGCCTCGGGTGGCCCCTCGCTGGTCCACGTCAAGGTCGAGCGCGACCTGGGATCGGCCGGGCCAGACAAGACCGGCTGGTGGGATGCTCCGAGCCCGGAATACCACGCCGAGCAGCGGGCGCGGTGGGTCGCCGGCCGCGCAGAGGAGCAGCACCGATGACGGCGACCACGGGCCAGCGACCGGATCTGCGCATCACCCTCCGCCGCCCGGGCGATGCCCTGCCGCGGGCCTCGATCGGCACCGTCCCCATCCTGTGGAACAACGTCGACCTGGCCGAGCTTCGCCACGGGACGGACCCGGCCACCATCCTCGACGAGATGGCCCGGACTGGATACGAGGGCACGCAGCTCGGGATCGGCTTCCCCGAAGGCACCGACCTTCGCGATGCCCTGGCCGCTCGGCGGCTCCGGCTGGCCGAGGTCTACCTGTCGATCCCCGCCACCGTCGACGGTCCGACGCCCGATGCGCCGTCCATCGCCCGCGAACGGCTTCGCCTGGCCCGCGACGGCGCGGCCGAGATCCTGACCGTCGCGCTCGACCTGTCGCCGGGTCGCGAGGAGCGAGCCGGCCGGGCGGCTGCCGACGGCACGCCGGTGCTGACCGTTGACGGGTTCGACGCGCTGGTCGCCCACATCCACGATGTCGCGCGAGAAGCGCTTGACGCGGGCCGGCCGACCGCCTTCCATCCGCACGGTGGGACGTTCATCGAGACACCCGACGAGATCCGGCGGCTGGCCGACCGGCTCGACCCGGCGCTCGTCGGGATCTGCCTGGATGTCGGCCACGTCACCGTCGGCGGCGGAGACCCGGTCGGCATGCTCGGCGAGCTGGGCCGGCGAGTGACCCAGGTCCACCTCAAGGACGTCGATCGCGACGTGCTGGGAGGGCTCCGGGACGGGACCCTCGGCGGGTTCGGTGACGCCGTCCGGTCACGGCTCTTCACCGAGCTCGGCGCCGGCGTGGTCGACCTCGATGGCGTCATCGAAACGCTGGCGCGGCGCGACTACGACGGCTGGCTGATGGTCGAGCAGGACAGCGGCTGGGGGCCGCCGGCCGAGAGCGCGGCGATCGGACGGCGCATGCTCGCCGGGGCGCTCCACCGCGCCGGATCTGCCGGCAGCGCAAGGGAGGATGGAGCATGAAGGTGGCCCTGCTGGGAGCCGGGCGGATCGGGCGGCTCCATGCGCGCCTCCTCTCGGTGACCCCGGGCGTCGAGCGGTTGGTCGTCGCCGATGCGGATCCGGCCAGGGCGGCCGAGGTGGCCGGCGAGGTCGGTGCGACCGCTGCCCCGACCATCGACGCGGCACTCGACGCCGCGGAGGCCGTCGTCATCGCCGCCGCGACGACCGCCCACGCAGACCTGATCCGGGCCGGGATCGGACGGGGCCTGCCGACCTTCTGCGAAAAGCCGCTCGCCGTCGACCTCGAGGCGACGCTGACCGTCGCCGACGAGATCGAGCGCAGCGGCGTCCCCTTCCAGCTCGGCTTCCAGCGCCGGTTCGATCCGGGCTACATGGAGGCCCGTCGGCTGGTTGCCACGGGTGTGCTCGGGACGCTGTACGTCGTCCGCCTGGCCGGCCACGATCCGGAACCGCCGCACGAGTCGTACATCCCGCAGTCGGGCGGCCTGTTCCGCGATTTCTCGATCCACGACTTCGATATCCTGCGCTGGCTGACCGGCCGAGAGGTGGAGGAGGTCTATGCCGACGGCGGAGTCCGAGGGTTCCCGGTGTTTGCCAAGTACGGCGACGTGGACACGGCCGTCGCCACGATGCGGATGGCCGATGGGCCGTTCGGGGTGATGACCACCGCACGCCACGACCCGCTCGGCTACGACATCCAGACAGAGCTGTTCGGATCGGGCGATTCGGTCAGCGTGGGGCTTGGCCCTCGGACGCCGCTTCGGTCGGTCGAGCCCGGCGTGCCGCCGTCGACGGAGCCCGCCTGGCGGGACTTCCTTGATCGGTTCACCCCCGCCTATGCCGCAGAATTCGCCGAATTCGTCCGGGTCGCGCATGGGGCTGTCCCGAGCCCGTGCGTCGCCCGCGATGGCGTCGCCGCCCTTCGCATCGCCGAGGCGGCGACTCGGTCGCTCCACGAGCACCGTCCGGTGCGCCTCGAGGAGATACCCGTCTGACAGGTCCGGCCGGGGGGAGCGGCCGATGTGAAAGGAGGTGGCACGGTCGTCTGACGGGACTCGGGATCCCGACGAACGACCGGAGGTACCGGGAGATCCGGCAACGAGTGGTCGCGGACGATCCGTGGCGCTCGTGTGGACGCGCTTCCGCGCGATCGACAATGTGAGGAGACCCACTGGATGAATCTTCGGAAGTCCGCCGCCCTCCTGCTGGGCGCGGTGATGATCCTGGCCGCATGCAATGCGGCAACCCCCTCCGGCAGTGGCGCCACGGGCGGCAAGGGGCCGGACGGCGCCCTCGTCGCACGCGACAGCATCAAGATCGAGGTCGTGACCCACGGCCAGGCGATCGACGGCTTCTGGGGCGTCGTGCGCAACGGCGTCAAGGCCGGCGCCGCCGACATGGGCGTGACCGTCAACTACAACGCCCCGGCCCAGGAGAGCGACATGCCGGGCATGTCCGCCCTCATCGACGCCGCGGTGGCCAAGAAGCCGAGTGGCCTGGTCGTCTCGATCCCGAACCCGGACGCACTCAGCGATTCGATCAAGAAGGCCGTCGCGGCCGGGATCCCGGTCGTCTCGATGAACTCGGGCTCGGACGTCTTCCGCGATCTCGGCATCCTGGCCCACGTCGGGCAGACCGAGCTCCAGGCCGGCATCGGCGCCGGTGAGCGGTTCAAGGCGGCCGGCGTCAAGAACCCGCGCTGCTTCAACCAGGAAGTCGGCAACCAGGCGCTGACGCTGCGGTGCAACGGCTTCTTCCAGGGCCTCGGCATCGACGGCGCGGACAAGGTCCTGACCGGCAAGATCTCCGATCCGGCCGGGATGCAGGCCACCATCGCGGCGGCCATCCAGACCGACCCGACGATCGACGGCATCCTGACCCTCGGCCCGTCCGTGGCCGGCCCGGCGCTGGCCGCCGTCACCGCCTCCGGCAAGCCGATCCACCTCGCCACCTTCGACCTCAGCGCCGACGTCCTGACCGCCGTCAAGGACGGCAAGATGGACTTCGCCATCGACCAGCAGCAGTTCCTGCAGGGCTATCTGCCGATCGTGATCCTCACGAACTACGCAGAGACCCGCAACCTCCCGACGGGCGACGGCACCGGTCTGATCATGACCGGCCCGGGCTTCGTCACCAAGGACAACGCGGCCGACGTCATCGCCCTCGCGGCGAAGGGCCTGCGCTGACCTGACCGTCCCTGCGTCGGGACCGCCGACGCATCCTGGAGGGGCCGGGCATCGGTCCGGCCCCTCCGCACACCACGGAGGGTTCGATGGCGGCGACCACCGGCGCAGCGCCCGCGCCCGATCGGCTACGGCGGACATCGCTCGCGGAGCGTCTGCTCGCGAGACCAGCGGCCGGCGCGCTGGTGATCGTGGTCTTCGTCTTCATCGTGTTCAGCGCCCTCTCGCTTGGGCGAGGCAGCACGGCCTTCCTGTCCATCCCAGGCGTGCTCAACTATGTCGGCGTCGCCTCCCAGGTGGGGATCATCGCCACCGCCGTCGCGTTGCTGATGATCGCCGGGGAGTTCGACCTCTCCGTCGGCTCGCTCGTCGGCTTCGCCGGGATCATGATCGGGATCGGCTCGACCATCTGGGGCCTGCCGATCTGGCTGGCGATCCTGATCTCGATGGCCCTCACGACCTCGCTCGGCGTCGTCAACGGACTCATCGTCGTCCGGACCGGCCTGCCCTCGTTCATCGTCACCCTGGCCACGATGTTCATCATCGCCGGGCTGTCATCGGTCCTGGTCCTGGGCCTGACCAACATCACCTTCATCGCGATCGACAAGAACCTGATCGCCGCCGATCCGCTGGCGACCTTCTTCAATTGGAGGTTCTCGTTCAAGTTCGACGGGGCGACGTCCGACCTCTACGCGTCGGTGATCTGGTGGATCTTCATCGCCGTCGTCGGGGCATACGTCCTCGGCCGCCGTCGGTTCGGCAACTGGATCACGGGCGTGGGCGGCTCGCCCAATGCGGCGCGCAACCTCGGCGTCCCGGTTGCCCGGGTCAAGATCGCCCTCTTCGCCTCGACCGCTTTCACAGCGTCGATCCTCGCCGCCTGCCAGAGCATGCAGTTCGCCTCGGCGGACATCCAGCGCGGCGGCGGCTACGAGCTCACGGCGATCACGATGGCCGTCATCGGCGGGTGTCTCCTGACCGGCGGGTATGGTTCCGTCGCGGGCACAGCGCTTGGTGCGCTGGCGCTCGGCATGGCCAACATCGGGATCGTGTACGCCTCGATCAACGCCGACTGGTACAAGATCGCGATCGGCATGCTGCTCTTGTCGGCGGTCGTCCTCAACAACTGGATCCGGCGCCGCTTCGCCGGCCTTCGGTAAGCGGAAGGAGCAGGTCATGACGATGCCCACAGACGCACCGGCCGCAACGACCCGAACGGCCGACCGGCCGCCCCTCCTCGAGGCTCGCAACATCTCCAAGTACTTCGGGGCCGTGGTCGCCCTGGAGGATGTCTCGCTCACGGTCCGGGCGGGCGAGATCAACTGCCTGCTGGGCGACAACGGGGCGGGCAAGTCGACCCTGATCAAGACGCTGTCGGGCGTCCATCCGCCCGATGAGGGCACGCTCGCGGTCGAAGGCGAGCCAGTCATCTTCAGCTCGCCGCGCGATGCCCTCAACGTCGGCATCGCGACGGTCTACCAGGATCTCTCGGTGATGCCACTGATGAGCATCAGCCGCAACTTCTTCCTCGGCAACGAGCCGACCGTCGGGTTCGGGCCGTTCAAGCAGTTCGACGCCAGGATGGCGGCCCGCGTCGCCAAGGAGGAGATGCACAACATCGGCATCGACGTCCGAGACACCGACCAGCTCGTCGGGACGCTGTCGGGCGGCGAACGCCAGACCCTGGCCATCGCCCGCGCGGAATACTTCGGCGCCAAGGTCCTGATCCTCGATGAACCGACGTCCGCGCTCGGCGTGAAGGAGTCGGCGATCGTCCTGCGTCACGCCATCTCGGCCAGGAACAAGGGTCTCGGCGTGATCTTCATCACGCACAACGTGCAGCACGCCCTGCCGATCGGCGACTCGTTCACGATCCTGACCCGTGGCCGGTCCGGCGGCACCTTCCGCCGGGGCGAGATCGATGCGCAGCAGCTCCACGCCCTGATGGGTGGTGGTTCGGAGCTCGAAGAGCTCCAGGCGGACCTCGAGATCCTGGCCCGCCGTGAGGCGGCCGGCGAGGACACTCCGGCCACGCCGTTGGGGACCGACCCGGACAGCGTCGCGTTCTTCGGCGAGAACAAGCACTTCTGATCGACCGATGGCGGCCACCATCGCGGACGTCGCCCGCCGGGCCAAGGTCTCGACGGCCACGGTCAGCCGGGTCCTGGCCGGGCTCGGTCGCGCCAGTCCGGAGACGCGCGACCGGGTCCTGGCGGCCGCGAGCGACCTCGATTACCGGCCGTCGGGCGTCGCCCGCTCGCTCAAGCGCCAGTCGACCGAGACGCTGGGGCTCATCGTCACCGACATCGAGAACCCCTACTTCCCCGAGCTCGTCCGGGCGGTCGAGGACGCCGCCCGGGCCGAGGGCTACACCATCCTGTTGTGCAATGCCTCGGACGACCCCGAGCGCGAGTCCGGCTATCTCGACCTCCTCGTCGAGCGGCGGGTCGACGGGTTGATCATCGCCGCCAGCAGCCTCGGCGGGCGCCATCGGGAGTGGCTGGCCACGGCCCCGTTGCCGGTCGTCCTGGTCAACACCGCGGCGCCGGATATCGACCTGCCGTCGATCCACTCGGACAACCGGGCAGGCAGCCGGCAGGCCGCCCGGCACCTGATCCAGCTCGGCCATCGGCGTTTCGGCTACCTGATGGCGCCGCCTCGCAATGTCGATGCACCGGACCGCCTGGCGGGCGTCGGCGACGCCCTGGGCGAGGCCGGTCTCGATCCGGATTCGATCGTGGTCGTCGCCGGGGTGCCGCTGGTCGGCGGCGGCGAGGCGGCCATGCTCGAGCTCCTGGACCGGGCGCCCGAGACGACCGCGGTCCTCGCCTACAACGACCTGATGGCGATCGGCGCGATGCGGGCCATCCGTCGGCGCGGGCTGGCCGTGCCCCGCGACATCAGCCTCATCGGCTTCGATGACGTGGCCTTCGCGGCGTACGTGGAGCCGCCGCTCACGACGCTGCGCCAGAGTACGACCGAGATGGGCTACTGGGCGGTCAACCAGCTCGCCAAGGGGCTCCGGCGCGGGCCCGACGCGGCCGCCGCCGGCCCCGCGCCAACGGGCCTCGGGCCGGCGCCGCGTGCGCCGGTCGTGACCCTGGCGGTCAGGCTCGAGATCCGGGGCTCGACCGCTCCCCCACCGCGCCGCTGACGGACCCATCGGTCAGGTCGCGTCCATCAGGCCGACCTGGGTCAGCTCGCTCGGCAGGACCGCCCGGCGGATCCGCTCCCGGGCCCGGCGGACGAGCACGGCGGCCCGATCGGGGACGCCCTCCAGCCCGGGTCCCTCCACCACCAGGGATCCGGCGGCGGCTGCGAACCGGAGGTCCAGCCCGTGACGCACGCGGTGGCGACCGGCGATGGCCGGCCGCAGGATCGAGGCCTGCAACGCGGCCAGGAAAGTGTCGCCCGCCCCAGTCGGATCCACCTCGCCCCCGGTCTTCGTGGGCAGGTAGCGGAGTACCTCGATGGGCGCGCCGGACCCCAGCTGGACGAGGAGGCCGCCCTCCGCGCCGCGGGTCACCAGCAGGGCCGCCCCGGGGTGGAGCAGCGCGTAGAGCGCATCGAGCGGCGTTTCGGGCGGGACATCGTGATGGCTGACCCCGACCAGGTCGGCACGCTTCAGGAGGGCCGACCGGCGCGGCGGCCGGCGGGTCACATGCTCGCCAGCGGCCAGCTCGCGCAGGAAGCCCTGCCACGCGACGGCCAGGTGCGCCTCGGGCGGGACGGCTGCCGCCCAGTCATCGGTCACCTCGCCGGCGACCGGGACGACCGACCAGCCGGGCGCGGACCGCCACGCGTCGGGCATGGCGACCACCGGCAGCGGCACCCCGGTCTGGACGCTGGTCTGGACCCGACCGGCCGGCGTCTCGAGGTTGAGGAAGACCGGTCCCTGGGGCAGCGGCACGAGCTGGATGATCACCCCGGCGTCGCGCAGCATGTCGAGCTCGCTGGCGCGGCTGGCCGTCTCGTCGACACCGACGATGGCCGCAGTTCGGAGTCCGAGCCGGGCCGTCGTCAACGAGGCATAAGCGACCCCGCCACCCATCCGCCAGCCGCGCGGATCGTCGGGCGCCACGTCGCGGCAGGCCGACCCGATGTGGACGACATCGACGCGCGACCGGGCCATGGCACCTCCGGGCGATATACTGCCGCCCCGCATCCGACCGCAACCACGAGGGCGACGACGTGTTCTTCTACGAGCTCCACGAGGGCGACAACGAGGTCTTCTCGGACGTCCTCGTGGTCAGTGAATCCGAGTGGGAGGCCGACGAGTTCTTCGAGCTCGTCCAGACCATCCGCCGACGCATCCAGGACGGCTACATCCACGATACCCTCAGCGAGGCGATCGCCGTCGAGCTCGAGCGCGACCACGGCTTCATCCACATCAGCGACGACCGGCTGGTCGCCTCGGTCAACGTCTCGACCGACGACGCCGAGAACTACCTGGCCGAGCTCGAAGTCGACATCGCCGACGCCGAGGAGGACGAGGACGACGACGATGACGATCCCGAGCAGGACCTCGATGACGGGACCGCCTACAGCACGGTCATCGCCGAGTTCGACCCGGACGGCAGCCGGCTCAACTGATCGGGACCGGCGCCGCGGCGCCCGGCATCACTTGCTGAACAGGATCTCCAGGACGTCGCCGTCCTTGACCCGGTAGGTCTTGCCCTCCGAGCGCAGCCGGCCGGCCGTGCGCGCCTCGGCCATCGAGCCGAGGCCCAAGAGGTCCTCGTAGGCGACGGTCTCGGCCCGGATGAAGCCCTTGGCGAGATCGGTGTGGATGGCGCCCGCTGCCTCGACCGCGGTCGAACCGTCGGGGATCGGCCAGGCGCGGACCTCGTCGGGTCCCGCGGTCAGGACCGAGATGAGCCCGAGCAGCCGATACGACAGGTCGATGACCCGGCCGAGCCCTGACTCGGCGATGCCGAGCTCCTCCATGAAGACCGCCGCCTCGTCTGGCTCGAGCTCGCCGAGCTCCATCTCGATCTTGGCTGACAGCGCCTCGACGAGCGCGTGCTGGTGGTCGTAGCCGGCGGAGATCCGGCCCACCAGCGCGGCCGCGCCGGGCAGGTCGTTCTCGCCGACGTTGAGCAGCACCAGGACGGGCTTCTGGGTCAGGAACCGGAAGCCGCGGATCGCCTTCTCGTCATCTGGGTCGAGATCGAGGTCGCGGATCGGGGCGCCCGTCTCGAGCCCGGCGTGGATCCGGCGCAGGACCGCGTCCTCGCGCTCGGCGGCCTCGCGCTCGGCGGGGTTGCCGTGGCGGGCGCTCGTCTTGAGTCGCTCGATCCGTCGTTCGGCCATCGACAGGTCGGCCAGCAGGAACTCGAGATCGAGCCGCTCGAGGTCGCGGGCCGGATCGACGCTGCCGTCGGGGTGTGGGTTGGCCGGGTCCTCGAAGGCGCGCACGACGTGGAGCAACGCGTCCGAATCGCGCAATCGGGCGAGGTGGTCGGCCGGCAGCTCCTCGGTCCCGACGTGCCCCTCGGTCGAGGGCGGCGGGGCCGGCAGGTCCGCGTAGGTGACATCGGCCTGGACGAGCTTCTTGGGCTTGAAGATCTCGGCCAGCGCATCGAGCCGTGGATCGGGGACCTTCACGACCCCGACATTGAGGGTGACGCCGCCGTAGCCACCGGTCTCGGCGTGGCCTCCGGTCAGCGTGTTGAAGACGGTGGTCTTGCCCGATCCGGCAAGACCGACGATGGCGATCTGCATCCGCGGATTGTCGCCGGGATCAGTACCCGGCGCTCGGGTCGACCACGTTGAGCAGCGGTTCGCCGGTCGCGAAGCGGCGAAGGTTCTCGCAGAAGAGCTCCACGCTCCGGTCGAGGACCCGACCGCTCGACCAGGCCGTGTGCGGCGTGACGATGACGTTGGGCAGGTCGTAGAAGGTCGACATCGGCGGTAACGGCTCGTCGCGAAAGGTGTCGAGGACGGCCCCGCCGAGCTCGCCGTCGACCAGCGCCCGGAGCAGTGCCCGTTCGTCTACGAGCCGGCCGCGGGCGACATTGATGAGCCAGGCGCCGGGCTTGACCATGGCCAGCGTCTCGGCGTTGATCATCTCCTCGGTCTCGGGCGTGAGCGGCGCGGCCAGCACGATGAAGTCGGACTCGGCGAGCAGCTCGGGGAGCGTCTCGGGACCTCCGACCCGGGCGAGGGTCAGCTCGCCGAGCTCGACGCCCTGGTCGTCCGGCCCGCTGGCGCCGGTGCCGGCCTCACCCCGGCGGCGGACCGCCACGACGCGGCAGCCGAAGGCCGTCGCCAGCGCCCCCACCGCCCGCCCGATCGAGCCCAGCCCGACGATGCCGACCGTGACGTCACGGAGCTCGGCGCCCTCGAGCGGCTGCCACGTCCGTTCGCGCTGGAGCTCGAGGAGCTGGGGCAGCCGGCGGCTGACGGCCAGGATCATCATCAGCACGTACTCGGCGATGGGCCGGCTGAAGACGCCACGCGCGTTGGTCACCACCACACCCCGTTCGAGCGCGGCCGGGGTCAGGGCCCGCTCGACGCCGGAGGTCGCCGAGTGGACCCACGACAGCCGCGGAGCGCGGACGAGGATGCGATCGAACGCGTCGGAGCTGAGCCAGCCCCGGAGCATCACCTCGACGTCGTCGAGCGGCCCGTCGGCGAGGCCCTCGACGGAAACGGTCACGATCCTGGCGTCCGGCGCGGCTGCCCGGATACGCTCGAGGTCGCGCGAGCGGTAGCGGGCGGACAGGATCGGGCTGAGCGCGATCGCACTCGGCGCGCCGGCGCGTCCCGAGCCAGGACCCGCCCGGGTCGCGAGTGGGTCGGTCACGCGGGCGAACCGTCCAGGACGCGGGCGATCCAGCGCTCGGGGGCGTCGATCTCGCCGTCGCGCGGCAGCGTTTCGGGGCCGTCCCACAGGTGCGCCAGGGCGCCTGAGCCGCGGCGATCGGCGATGGCCCGGACGAACTGCTCGCCCTTCTTGTACTGCTCGAGCTTGAGGTCCATGCCAGTGAGGCGGAGCATCGTGCGCTCGAACGGGGTCCGCTTGGCGCGGCGCTCATGGAAGCGGGCGCTGATCTGGGCCACGCCCGGCACGAGGTCACGCCCGACCTCGTCCATCACGTAGTCGCTGAAACCCTCGAGCAGGCTCATCACTGCCTGGACCTCGCGGAACAGCGCCTTCTGCTCGGGGCCCATCATCCGTTCGATCCAGTGCTCGCCGTTGCCCTCGCCGCGGAGCGACTGGCCGAGCCCACGGAGCGCCTCGCGACCGAGCCCGCGGGCATCCTTGCCGAAGAGGGTCAGCTGCCGCTCTAGCCGCTCGGCGAGGTACGGCCGCAGCCAGGGATGCGCCTCGAACTCGAAGGCGTGGGTCGTCTCGTGGAGCGCGATCCACGTCCGGAACGGGCCGATCGGCACGCCCAGGATCTTTGCCGTCCCTCGGATGTTCTCCTCGACGAAGA
>JBBQVJ010000050.1:0-14133 GCA_038211705.1 Candidatus Limnocylindrales bacterium
AGGGCCTCGGCCAGGGTCCGGCAGCGGACCACGTGCCCGGTCCCGACGGCCGCCGAGGCGTCGGCTCGGAGGATGGCGTGCCGGGCCTGCCGGACGCGCATCGGCTTCTCGGTCATCCGGGGCCGTCCGATGGTGGCACTGCCTTCTGGCTGACGTCGCGATTGCTCGACCCCCAAGCGAGGTTCGCCTCGACGACAGCGAGTGCCTCGCGCCAGCCGAAGTCGTCGCGCCCGAGCGCCTCGTAGATGCGCTCGATGAGCGCGTAGTCCTCGGGCGTGTCGAGCGTCCAGCGCCGATCGGCGTGGTCGTCGTCGGCGACCACCCGGTGGAGGCGGAACAGCTCCGGGTGGCGGTAGACGTACGGCGTTGCGTGCTCCCGCCAGGCCGGATCGCGGTCCTCGCGGCCGGCCCGCTCCAGCGCCGCCCGACCCACGACCTCGAGGTCGAGCCCGCGTGGGTAGGTGAGCGGTTCGAGGGTGTTGCTCGCGTAGTCGACGTCGGCGGCCCGAAACGCGGCCACGACCAGGTCGATGACCTCGGGGTCGATGAGCGGGCAGTCCGAGGTGACCCGCACGATGGCGTCGGCGTCGCTGGCCCGCGCGGCGGCGAGGTACCGGTCGAGCAGGTCGGTCTCGCTGCCGCGGACGACTCGGCGGCCGGCCGCTTCGGCGAGCTCCACGATCGCGTCGTCCGCGGGGAGCGTCGTCGTCGCGACCACGACCTCGTCGAGCGTCCGAGCGCGACCGACACGCCGCAGGACGTGCGTCAGGACCGGTTCGCCGAGCAGCGGCAACATCACCTTGCCAGGCAGCCGCGTGCTGCCCATCCGCGCCTGCACGATGGCGACGGTCCGGGCGGTCACACGGGCCGCCGCACGACGACGTTGACGAAGCTGGCCAGGAGGTCCCCGACGGTCGTGCTGGGATAGGTCCGACGGACCTCATCGAGGACGTCCGGCGTCAGCCTGGCGACGAGCCCGCGTTCCGACCAGGGCACGAGCGACACGAGCTCCAGACCGGCCGTCTCGACCGCATCGCGCAGGTCGGCCAACGTCATCCGGTTGAGGTTCTCGATGTAGAAGCGGAGGGTCTGGGCGACCGCCTCGGGTCGCCGTTCGCGGAGGTACCGCTCGAAATCGGCGGCGTCGAGCCGGGCGTGACCCCACGCGAAGTCGAGGGTGCACAGCGAATGGCCGCCGATGAGGCTGAAGAATGGGTTGTAGTCGTGGTAGCCGATGCCACCCGGACGCAGCAGCCGGTGCATCGCCGCGAAGGCGGCCTTGGGTCGCCCGAGGTGCTCGAGCACCTCGAAGGAGACGATCGCGTCGAAGCTGGCTGGTTCGAGCCCGGAGGCCGTGATGTCGTCCTCGATGAACTCGACGGCGCGTGGCGGCGCGCCGGCGGCCAGCCGCGCTCGCTCGCGGAGGCTGGCGAGGGCCGCCTGCTGGGCATCGAGCTCGTCATCGGCCGGGTCGCCGGGGCGCTGGACGACGTAGTAGCGGGCCAGGTCCGAGGCGACGACCGATGTCCCGGGTCGCCCGGCGAGCTGGAAGGCGACCGCGCCGTCGTAACAGCCGATCTCGAGGATCCGGCCTGTGAGCGGCACGCCCGCGGCGGCCGCGATGATGGCGGACGCCTCGTCGACGGTCCTGGCCGACTTTCGCGCCCGGGTCCGGAGCGCCTCGTCCGTCGGCGGCTGCGAGGCCTTCACTGGATCGACGATCGAGCGCCACTCGGGCTTGAGCCGGTCGCGATGGGTCGGATCGAGCGGGTGACGGACGCCATGGCGATCGATGAAGACGCCACCACCCGGCTCGTCCTGGGCGGGCGATGGCGCGTTGCGACGGCTCTTGAGCTCGGCCTCGACCAGCGACCGGACGCGGCCGTTGTCGAGCCCTCGCCGGATTGCTGCCCGGATCGGCCGCTTCCACATCAGCGCGCACCCACGGGATCGGCGTCGGATCGCTCCCGGACGACAGTGGCCATCGCCGTTGCGATCCGCGTGCTCGCGGTGCCGGGCAGGAAATGGTCGTCCAGGAACGCTCGGCGGTCGTCCGGTCGAACCGGCTGCGGGTCGTGCAGCGCCGCACGAAGGCCGGCGATGTCGCGCACGGGACGGGCGACACCGGCGGCCACATAGCCGAGGAGATCGGCACTGCCCTCGACCATCGCGATCAGGTTCGTCGTGCCCGCGATCACCGCGTCCGTCAGCACTGTCGACAGCTGGCCGAGGTGGGCGTCGGCCGCCCGCAGGAGCCGGTAGAGGTCGGTGTCCTTGACGATCGTGATCGGTGGCGGTGCGTAGCGGCCCGCGGTCGCGAGGCCGGTCAGGAGCGGCCGGGCGGGGCCGTCGTCGTCCTCGCCGGGGTGGAGCTTGACGACGACGTGGATGCCCGGCAGCGGGCCGCCGAGGAGGACCTCGAGCATGTGGACCAGGTGCGACCGCCGGAGGAACGCGACGTTCATCGTTGACACCACCAGCAGCCGGTCGCCGTCGGCGACGCCGAGCTCGCCTCGGACGGCGAGGCGTTCTGCGACGGGATCCGGCCGGGCCGGGGCTGCCGCGTCGAGATCGAGCCGTGGCGAGCCCGCGACGATCACCTCGCCCGGGTCGTAGGCAAGGCCCTCCAGCACGCGGCGCTCGTAGTCGCCGAAGACGAAGGTCCGCGTCGGGAGGACGAGGTTCGGATGGCGTCGATCGGCGTAGCCCGGGTGGGTCGGGTAGAGGATCCCGTGCTGGAGCGCGAAGCTCGCCACCCGCGCCCGGGCGGCCGCGGCCAGCCAGCCCGTGCGGTGTCCCTCCTGGGTCATCAGGATCGCCGCCGGCCGAACGATCTCGAGGAGGCGCTCGACCCGGGCGCGCTCGAGCATGTCGACCCTGACGACGCGGGCCAGCGAGTCGCGCAGCGCGCCCATCAGCGCCGCGGTCAGATCGAGACCCGCGAGGACGAACGGGACCGTCAACCCGTCCAGCCCACCCCCGACGATCTCGACCGCGTCCGTCGCCCGACGCCCGTCCTCGGGACGACCGAACCGCGACCCGAGGTAGTAGGCCGGCAGCAGCCGATCGTCGCGCTCGGCGGCCAGGCGGTCCTCGTCGCGGCGCCGGCTCATGCCCAGCCCGATCAGGATGGGCTCGAACCCGGCCTCACGCAGCGCCGGGATGACCGCGCCGAGGTTCGGATCGAGGCGGGCGTCCTCGCCACCAACCGGCTGGAACCGGTTCGGCCGGGTCAGCACCAGGACCCGCGGTCCGGCCGACGCGGTGAGCCGCTCGAGACGCGCGTCGAAGGAGGCATCCGGCGGCGGGCCACCGACGGCCGATGGCGGCCGGGCCCGTGGTCGGAACCGCCGCACCACGCGAACCGCGGCGGATGGCACGAACCGGCGCCACGAGGTCTCGCCGGCCGGGGAGACCGATGTCGGGGGCGCGCCCGTCACCTCGACCCGGCGGCCAAGCGCCCGGACGACGTCGATCAGGGCCGTCTCGTCCCAGGGCACGGCAACGGCGTCGAACGCCCCGTCCGCCTCGATAGAGGCGATCGCGTGTTGCCACAGCAACCGCTCGTGCGTCCAGCGCCACAGCTCTTCGCGGACCCGGTACCAGTAGGTGACGTCCTCGACCACCAGCCGGTCGGCGAGATCGGCCTCGGTCGCCCAGCGCTCGAGCGCGGCCAGCGCTTCGCCGTACAGATCGTGCCGTTCCATGGCGGCCGCGAAGGCGGGGCGCAGCGAGATGACGTCGGGCCGGGCGCCCGGGCGCGGTGTCCAGGCCGTGTCGAGAACCACCGTCAGCTCGCCGGCCTGACCCGCTGACCCGGCGTCACCGGCACCGGCCACGAAGGAAAGTCGTCGCATCGGCCCGGGATCCTCGCTCACGCTCGCGTCGCCCTACCGGGACCGGGCGACCAGGAGGAGCGGCGTCGCGGTCGCTATCAGGTCCCGTGCGCGTGCGTCGAACGTGTGCCGCGCGAGCACCGCTGCCCGGCCACGCTCGCCCCTCCATCGCCGTTCGTCCGGATCGGCCAGGTAGCGTTCGATCAGGCGCGCCAGCTCCTCGCGATCGCCGTAGGTGACGACGGCATCGTCGAACTCCGCCTCGATCCCGTCGATGTGGTCGGAGATGACGAACGCGCCACAGGCCAGCGCGTCGTACAGCCGGTTCGAAATGAAGCCTTCGGCGCGCATGTCGTGCCAATGGTCGTTGAGGACGATGGCCGCCGAGCTGTAGTAGCGGCGGAGCTCGTCGTTCGGGATCCGGTCGCCCTTGACGAAGCGCGGATCGATCAGGTCGGGTCGCCAACGTCCGCCGTAGACCGCGAGGTCGTGCCCGGTCGAGACGGCGTCGTCCACGATCCGGCGTCGAACGTTGCGCGAGTTGCCGACGAACAGCAGCTCGTGCGCCGGGCCTGTCGGGTCAGGCCGGAAGCGCTCGGGATCGGTCGCCTGGTGGAGCGGTGTGACCGGCGCGGTCGTCCGGGCGGCCATCCGGGCGGCGAACGGGTCCGACGCGACGAAGACGTGGTCGTAGTGGTCGTACAGCTGGGGCGTGGCCACGTCGGGGTGGCTGATCTGCCACAGCAGGTT
This sequence comes from Candidatus Limnocylindrales bacterium, assembly GCA_038211705.1. Classification (GTDB taxonomy): domain Bacteria; phylum Chloroflexota; class Limnocylindria; order Limnocylindrales; family CSP1-4; genus SPCO01. The sequence goes on from JBBQVJ010000050.1 coordinate 4,587, forward strand.
GACCTGGCTCCGTCGGGTGGGCGCCTCCTTGAGCCCGAGCAGGTGGATCGTCACGTCCTCCCGGGCGGCGACCGGCGCCGACCAGTCGGGCAGCAGGTGGAGACGCGTCGGATGGCCGGCGCGTTCGAGCGACCGTTGCAGGGCGCGGGCGAAGTAGTAGTCGCCCCAGCGCTCGGCGACCGTGCGATCCGGGATGCCGACCCGCAACCCGAAGCGCGTCGCCCTCGCCCAGGCGGAGATCGCGTCCCGGACCGAGGCGCCGTCCGTCGTTGCCGGCACCAGCGTGGCGGTCTTCGCGCTGCCGCCGCGGACCGCCTCGACGATCTCCGCGTTCGGGGCGAGCACGATGTCGAAGTCGTCGAACCATGGCCTGGCCAGCCAATCGCCCGGTGTGTCGCCGATCCAGGCGATCTCGACGAGCCGGCGGGGAAGGTCCCGGATGTCGTAGGCATGGTCGAGGACGATCACGGCCTCCAGCGATGGCTCGAGGCTCGCGCCGTCGTCCGGCCGCGTGAGGTGACTGACCCGCCAGCCGAGCGCCGCCAGGGCATCCGCGAGCCCTCGCGCGGCGCCGTCGCCCCAACCCGCGACGATGCCCACGTGGAACGGCGCCGCCGAGAACCGGTTGCCGCCAGCCAGTGCGTCGAGCAGCGCGTCGCGGTAGATGCGCGGTCCCCAGTCATCGAGGTAGGCCTCGCGGTTGTGGGTGACCCGAGCCCGTCGCAGCTCGGGGTCGGCTGCTCGAGTCGCCGATTCGTGATGCCAGAGCGCTGCCCGACCGTCGTACAGGAGACGCCCCCCGGTCGCCCGCAGGTTGAGACACAGGTCGACGTCCTCGAGGCCGTAGTCGTAGGTCGTCGCGAACCCCCCGACCGCGTCAAAGGCCGCCCGGCGGACCAGCAGGCAAGCGGCCGTCAGCGCCGGCCGCTCCTCGACCGCGACCGCGAACGGCGCCAGCGGATCCTCGCCCGCGCCCATCACCCGGGGCATCGGCACAGCCTCGGCCCGATCGAACGCCACGCCCCGGTGCTGGAGCGTCAGGTCCGCGAAACGCGCCCCGCCACGCGCCCCACCTCGATGCCGCGGGTAGACGAGCCGGGCACCGACCGCAGCCACATCCGGCGGCGCGATCGTCTCGACCAGGTAGCCGAGCCAGTCCTCGGTGATCGGATCGACGTCGTTGTTGAGAAAGCAGATCAGCTCGCCGCTTGAGACGGCCGCGGCCTGGTCGTTGGCGTCCGAGAACGACCGGTTCTCGCTGTTCCGGATGACCGTGACCGGGAACGGCAGGTCGAGTCCCTCCGCGACCTCTGGCGACCCATCGGTCGAGCCGTTGTCGACGACGATGATCTCGACGTCGCGGTAGCGGGTCGTGGCAACCGCTCGCAGGCACCGCTCGAGGTGCGCCCGGCCGTCGCGGTTGAGGATGACGATCGTGACCAGTGGCCCGTGATCGACGGATGCCGGCTCCAAACCGGCCCGGATCGCCGCTGCGAGATCGAGCTCGGCCGCCGCCGAGGCCTGGGCGCCGCGGGCGGTCGGACCGGCGCCACCGCGCCGGATCGTCCGAACCGCCCGGCGCGGGCCGGCCAGCAGTCTCCGGAACGCGTCGACGATCGGTCGTGACCGGCTCGAGACCGAGAGGGCGACCCGCACCGATCGTCGCCGACGCACCGAATCGAGTTGTTCGCGCGAACGGTTGAGCTTGGCGGTCTGCAGGTCGCGCGCGGCCACGGCCTCGCGCCGAAGCTGCTGGGCCTGCCCCAGATCGCGTTCGAGTCGCTCGATCTGCGCCTCGAGCTCGGCGATCCGCTTGAGCTCGTTCACGTCGGCCCCGTGACGCCCGCCGGCAGCAGCTCGCGATAGACCCCGAACAGCGTCCCGAGCTGCGCGTCCCAGTTGTACCGATCGTGGGCCGCCCGGAGTGCCCGCTCGCGCATCGCCTGGCGCTCGCCCGGCGGCGCCGAGACGATCGACTCGATGGCTGCGGCGATGCTGGCCGGCGAGGTCGGGTCGCACAGGACCCCGGCACCGGTCTCGCCGACGATGGTGGCCATCCCGGGCAGGTCCGAGGCCACGACCGGGACGCCGGCCGCCATGCTCTCGAACAGCTTCTGCGGCGTCGTATATCGGTGGTTGAGCGTCGTCGGCTGGATCGCCATCACGAGCGCGTCGGCCGAGGCGCTCCACACCAGCAGGTCTTCCGGCGGGACGGGCGGCAGCAGGTAGACGCGGCCCTGGTAGGGCGGCTTCGAGACGGCCTCGGCGAGCTCGTCGGTCATCGCCCCGAAGCCCACCAGCACCAGCACCGCCGACGGCACCGCGAGGATCGCCTCCATCGACTGTTCGATGCCGCGCTCCATCGTCAGGATGCCCTGGTAGAGCACGACCCCGGTCGCAGCGGCTAGCCCGAGCGCCTCGCGGATCAGGTCGGGCCGCGGGGTCGGGGGCGTCCAGCGCTCACGGCAGTTCATGACCACCTCGGGTCGCGGGATGCGGAGCAGCTGCTCGAGGAGATCGGCGTAGGGGTCGTTGACGGTCAGGACGCGATCGGCGGCATGTGCCCAGCGCCGTTCGGCCCATTCGAGGACCGACCGGCCGGGTCGACCAAGCCGCGCGAACAGCCGCGACTTCATGAAGATGTCCCGGCTGTCGTAGATGGTCCGCCCACCGTGGTGCCGCCGCATCCGGGCAAGGGCCGGCAGCGAGCCCGCCCACATGCCGTGCCAGATGTCGGCCGGCTCGACGACGTCATCGAGGGCGACCGCCCAGCCCATCGGCCGAAGTGGGAATTCACGGACCCGAAGCCACCAGTGCCAGCGGTCCAGCGGACGGAAGCGCCGCTTCCCATCGCCTGCGCCCGCCGACGACGCGGGCCAGGACGACGACGGCCGGGCCATCGCCGCCCGATATCGACGACGGGCGATCCGACGCAGCCCGGGCACGATGTAGCGCCAGTCCCGCGGCGCACGGATGAGCCGGTAGCCGTCCCGCTCCTCGACCGGGGCGAGCCCGCGATGCCACCTCGCGTAGACCGTGACGTGGAACCCGGCGTCCACAGCCGATTTCGCCATCCGGAACGTGCGGGCGTCGTATTCGCCCCGCGAGAACGACAGGAACGCGATGCGCGGCGGCCGGCTCGCGGACCCCGGCACGGTCTCGCTCACCGGTGGGCCGGTTGGCCCGGGGTCACCTTCGGAGCCGACCACCCGGCACCAAGCCGGAGGACCTGCCGATCGGCCACGCGATGCCCATCGGATGAGTTGACGGTATCGACGACGAGGCCGGCGGTCGCATAGAGCGTCGCCCAGTCGATCGCGCGATGCGCGGTCACGACGAGGACCACGTCCGCCCAGTCGAGCAGGCTCGGCAGGTCGATCCCGTCGCGGGTCACGCCATCGACGTCCCGGAACGTGGCGACATGCGGATCGTGGAAGCGGACGTCGCCACCGCGCTCGGCGACCCCGGCGATGACCGCCGCCGCCGGCGAGTTCCGGTCGTCCTGCACGTTCGGCTTGAAGGCCACCCCGACGACCCCGACCTTAGCGCCCCGGATGGCCAGCCCGCGGTCGTTGAGGGCCTCGGCGACGAGGTCGACGACGTGCCGCGGCATCGCCAGGTTGATGTCGCCGGCGAGCTCGATGAAGCGGTCGACAAAGTCGAACTCGCGGGCGCGCCACGACAGGTAATACGGATCGACCGGGATGCAATGGCCACCGACCCCTGGCCCGGGCGTGAAGCGCATGAACCCAAAGGGCTTGGTGGCCGCCGCGTCGATGACCTCCCAGACGTCGAGGCCCATCCGCTCGCACAGCAGGGCGAGCTGGTTGACGAAGGCGATGTTCACGTTGCGGAAGACGTTCTCGAGCAGCTTGGCCATCTCGGCCGCGTCCGGTGAGGAGAGGGTGACGACCCGGTCGTTGATGTGGGTCAGCAGGGCGGCGGCGCGCGTCGTCGCCTCGGGCGTCATCCCACCGACCAGGCGGGGCACCTCGCGCGCGGCGCTGGCCGGGTCGCCCGGGTTGACGCGCTCCGGGGCGTAGGCCAGATCGAAGTCGCGACCGGCGACGAGCCCACGTTCCTCGAGGATCTCGCGGAATGGCCCCATGGTGGTGCCGGGGTAGGTCGTCGACTGGAGGACGAGCAGCTGCCCGGTTCGGACGTGGTCGCGCAGGAAGCCGGCCGCCGCGAGCACGGGGGTGAGGTCGGGATCCTTGGTCGCGTTGATGGGCGTCGGCACGCACACGAAGACGGCATCGGCCTCGGCGACGCGTGACTCGGCCTGGGTGGAGACCCGGAAGGCGCCGCCGAGGGCCGCCGCCAGCCGCTCGTCGGAGATGTCGTCGATCGGGGACCGGCCGGCCCGGAGACGGGCGATCCGTTCCTCGGAGACGTCGATGCCTTCGACCTCCAGGCCCGCCTCGGCGAACGCGATGGCCAGCGGCAGGCCGACATAGCCGAGCCCGACCACCGCCACACATGTATCCCGGGTCATCGAAAGGAGACTCCTGTCATCGGCCGGATCGGGGACCCGACATCGCGAGCGCCGTTGCAGCCTACAGGCTACCCCGAGTCGGCCGTCGGCTGGCGCCGAGGCTACAGGCCGACGCCGCCCGACGCCGCCCCGCCGGCGTCGGTGGCCACGCTCTCCGGCACGCTCGTCGGCGAGCCGACGCGCTCATATCGGAAGCCCAGGTCCCGCATCGCGGCCGGATCGAGCAGCCGCCGGCCATCGATGATCGTTTGGGCCGCCATCACGCCCCGGACCACCGCCCAGTCGAGCTCGCGGAACTCGGGCCATTCGGTGGCGATCACCGCGATCTCGGCCCCGCTCAGCGCCTCGAAGGCGGTCGGGTGGGTCACGAGGGCGGGCAGCGCCCGCGAGGCGTGGCCGGCGGCGGCGGGGTCATAGGCATGGACCTCGGCACCATGGGCCAGCAGCCAGTCCGCCAGGCGGACCGCGGGGGACGAGCGGATGTCGTCGGTGCCGGCCTTGAAGGCCAGACCCAGCAGCCCGATCCGACGGCCCGCGACGCCGCCGAGGATGGTCTCGATCCGCTCGGCGAACCGCTCCTGGTGAGCCAGGTTGGCGAGATGGGCGGCCGAGGTCACGTGCATCTCGAGCCCGCGCTCCTGGCCGGACGTGGCGATCGTCTGGAGCTCCTTGGGCAGGCAGCTGCCACCGAACCCGAAGCTCGGGCGGAGATAGGTCGAGCCGATCCGCGGGTCGAGACCGATGCCCTCGAGCACTGGACCGACATCGGCCCCGGCCTGCTCGGCGAGCCCGGCCATCTCGTTGGCGAACGAGATCTTGAGCGCGAGGAAGGCGTTGGCGCCGTTCTTGATCAGCTCGGCTTCCTCGAGCGTCACCAGCCGGAGCGGACCGCCGAACGCGCCGAACACCTCGACCAGGGCGGCCTCGGCGGTCCGATCCGCCCCGGCCGAGCGCCCGATCACGACCCGGGTCGGCGCCGCGAAGTCGGCCAGTGCCGAGCCCTGGGCGAGGAACTCGGGGATCGTGAAGAAGCGCGCCGGGTCGACCACGTGACCGTCGCTCAGCAGGCGCTGTGAGGTCCCGACCGGCATCGTGCTACGGACGACCACGATCGGCCGACGGCCGAGGGCGGCCAGCTCGGCCAGGACCGCCTCCACCGCGCTCACGTCGGCGTGACCGCGATCGTCGATCGGCGTACCGACGCAGATGAGCACGATGTCGGCCGTGGCCAGCGAGGCGCGCTCGAGGATCGTCAGGTCGCCGCCCTCGATGGCGGCTGTCAGCGCCTCCTGGACCCCACGTTCGGTGAACGGCACCTGGCCTCGGCGCAGGGCGGCGAGACGCGTCGGGTCGGTCTCGATGAGCTCGATGTGGTGGCCTCGGGCGGCGAGTCCGACGGCGCTCACGAGGCCGACATAGCCGGCCCCGACGACCGCGATGGAGCGGGGCGCGGCGGCGTCACGTTCTGGCATCGGGCGGAGGGTAACAGGATGCCGGGCGGGATGGTCGCCCTGCTACCATCGCCCTCCCATGGCCGACCGTCCGCGCTTCTACCTGACCACGTCCATCGCCTATGCCAACAACAAGCCGGGCCTGCACACCCTGTACGAGGTGATCGGGGCCGATGTCATCGCGCGCTGGCACCGGATGCTCGGTGACGACACGCGGTTCCTGACCGGCACCGACGAGCACTCGATCAACATCGCCCAGGCCGCGCTCGACGAGGGCCGTCCGACGCGCGAGTTCGTCGACGAGAAGGTCGCCATGTTCAGGACCGCCGAGGACGCCCTCGAGATCGCCCCCGATCGGTTCATCCGGACGACCGACCCGGATCATGTACGGGCCGCCCAGGAGATGGTGTGCCGGGCGTACGCCAAGGGCGACATCTATCTGGGCACGTACGAGGGCTGGTATTGCCCGAACGAAGGGTTCCGGAACGCGACCGACGTCATCGAGACGGCACGGGGCACGATCTGCCCGAACCACCCGGACGTCCCACTTCAGTGGCTGACCGAGGAGAACTGGTTCTTCCGGCTGTCGGCCTACCAGGAGCGCCTCGAGCGCCATTTCGCGGAGAATCCGGACTTCGTCATGCCCGAGTTCCGGCGCAACGAGATGCTCGGCTTCATCCGCAGCGGGCTCGAGGACTTCTCGATCAGTCGCGAACGGACACCGGGCGACTGGGGGATCTCGTTCCCGATCCTGCGCGACGGCCGGAGTGCCCAGCGCGAGGATGGCTCGTGGGCTCCCGAGGCGGGCAAGATCTACGTCTGGTTCGACGCGCTCATCAACTACATCACCGGCGCCGGGTTCCCTGACGATCCCGACGCGTTCGCCCACTGGTGGCCGGCCGACCTGCACGTCATCGGCAAGGACATCGCCCGGTTCCACTCCATCTTCTGGCCGGCCATGCTGTGGAGCGCCGGGCTCGAGGCGCCGCGTCACGTCTGGGTCCATGGCTGGCTGCTGGCCGCGGGCGGCGAGCGGATGAGCAAGAGTCGCGGCAACTTCTTCGACCCCAACGACTTCGTGGCCGCCTTCGGGGGCGATGGCGCGCGATACGTGGCCCTGCGGGAGGTGCCCTTCGACCGGGACGCCGAGGTCAGCTGGGATTCGTTCGTGCGCCGCTACAACGCCGACCTCGCCAACGACTTCGGCAACCTCGTCAACCGGACGGTGTCGATGACCAACCGCTACCTGGACGGGGAGCGGCCTGCGCCTCGATCGCCGGGCGCGTCCGCGCTCGGGGCCGGCTGGGCGGAGCGACTGCGGACCTATGCCGGACACGTCGAGGCGTGTCTGCTCCACGAGGCGCTGGCGGCGCTGTGGGAGACCGTCGGGGACGCCAACAAGGTCGTCGACGCCGAGCAGCCGTGGGTCCTGGCCAAGGCCTGGAAGGCCGGCGACGAGGCGGCGGGGGAGCGTCTGCGCGGCGTCCTCGGCGATCTGGTCGAGGTCTGTCGGCTGCTCGGGCTCGCGGCGGCTCCGTTCCTGCCCGATACTGCGCCGCGCCTCCTCGCCCAGCTCGGTCATGCTTACCCGTACGGCCTGAACGGGGCCAGTGGACCGCCGATCCTCGACGAGCTCGCCTGGGGCGCCCACGCCGAGCCCGGCCGGGTGACCGCGCCCGAACCGCTCTTCCCGAGGCTCGACACCGAGACGGAGCCGTCCTGAGCGACCCCACGCCGGTCCAGCCGCGCGATCCGGCCTCGGTCGGCCAGGTGCGCCTGATCGACAGCCACTGCCACCTCAACGCCGACCGTTTCGAGGGCGACGCCGACCAGGTCATCGGCGCGGCGCGGCTGGCCGGCGTCGAGCGCGTCCTGGTCCCGGGCGGGAACGTGGCGTCGTCGGAGCGCGCGCTGGCCTGCGTCGAGCGCTTCGCCTGGCTCGATGCGGCGGTCGGCGTCCATCCGCACGACGCCGCCAAGGTCGACGATGCGGGGTGGGCACGGATCCTGGCCTGGGCGAACGACCCGCGGGTCGTGGCCATCGGCGAGACCGGCCTCGACTACGACCGGGTCTTCAGCTCGATCGAGGATCAGCTGGCCAACCTCCGCCGCAACCTCTCCCTCGCGCTCGAGACCGCGAGGCCGGCCATCCTGCACTGTCGCTCCGCGGCGGGACGTCGCGACGCCCAGGACGCCCTGGTTGCGGAGCTGCGGGCGGCCGGGGTCGGTGGACCGGCCTGGGTCGCAGCCTTCGGCGACCGGCCTGCGGCCGTGATCCATTCCTTTTCCGGGCCCCTCGACTATGCCCGCGAGGTGATCGACCTCGGTCTCGCGGTCAGCTTCTCGGGGCTCGTCTTCCGAGCGGGCGAGGAGGCATCCGCCGACGCGGTCGCCCTGGTTCCGGCGGATCGCCTCCTGATCGAGACTGATTCGCCGTTCCTGTCGCCGCCCGGCGCGCCACGCTCACGCAACCAACCCGAGTGGGTGCGCGTCACAGGGGCGTGGGCGGCGGATCGTCGGGGCACGACACCCGATGCGATGGGCCGCGCGCTGATCGACGCATACGACCGGACCTTCCCTAGTCCCCGGAGGACGTCATGACCCACTCGACCCGCCGCACACTCGTTCTGACGATGCTGCTCGTGACGTTCGTGGCAGCGGCCTGCGGACCGGCAGGCTCGAGCGTGACTCCGCCTGCATCGGCCGCATCGGCCGCCCCATCGCCGTCGCCCTCGGCCGCGCCGAGCGCGATCCCGGCCCCAAGCTCCACCGCCACCCCGACCGCCGCGCCGACCGCCAGCCCAGCCGCGACCCCGGTGGCCTGCGTCGTGCCGCAGACCGGCACGCTGCCATCCGACCGGCTCACCGGCATCAAAGTCACCGCCGGCGCGACCTCGGACAGCCTGACGTTCCGGTTCGGGAACCCCTCGCTCGGGCCCGCCGGCGTGCCCCAGGGGTCGATCCAGGCAGCCGAACCGCCATACACCCAGGCGGGGAGCGGGGCGACCATCGCGGTCGAGGGCGACCATGTCCTCCAAATGCGGTTCGAGCGGATGTCGCTCTCCAACGACGCTGGCCAGGAGACCTACACCGGTCCCACGGAGATCAAGCCCGACCTGCAGGGCCTGCGCCACGCGGTCGAGTACGACGCCTCGGAGGGCGTGATCGGCTGGTATGTCGGCTACAACGGCAATGGCTGCGTCACGCTCGTTACGACCGGCAACGATGTCACCCTCACGATCCCGCACGCTTGAAGGGCCGCTCCGGGTTGACAGCCGCGACCCGGGTTCGGTAGTCTCCACTTAGCACTCTCGCAGTGAGAGTGCCAAGTATCGCGAACCGCCGTGTCCGACAGCGCCGGGGTTGACCGGCTGGAGGCCGGACGCGGTTCGAGGCGATACGTCACCAGAGAGGTATTGGGACATCCCCGTCGGCCCGACCCGGCCGATTCGTTGCCCCCCAGTCACGCCCGGCGGCCGGCCCTGGCCGTCACAGGAGGAATGCACGTTGGCCAAAGCCACTGCGACCAAGAACAAGCTTCGCCCGCTCGGTGACCGCGTCGTCATCAAGCCGAGCGCACGCGAGGAGATGACCAAGAGCG
>JBBQVJ010000051.1:0-14040 GCA_038211705.1 Candidatus Limnocylindrales bacterium
AGCTCTGGCAGATCCTCGATTACCACCACATCAAGATGGGCCGCGGCTCGGCCCAGGTGCGCATCACGTTGCGCAATATCAAGCGCGGCCAGACGGTCGAGCGCTCGTTCCAGGCCGGCACGAAGTGGCCGCGTGCGTCGATGGAGAAGCGGCCGGTCCAGTTCCTGTACCGCGACGGCGACGACTTCCACTTCATGGACACCGACACGTACGACCAGTTCGTCCTGACCGCCGAGAGCCTCGGCGACGCGGCCCAGTACCTGAAGGACGGGATGACCGTCGATCGCACGAGCTACCAGGGCGAGACGATCGGCATCGAGCTGCCGGTGACCGTTGACCTCAAGGTGGTCGAGACCGAGCCGGGCTTTGCCGGCGACACCCAATCGGGTGCGCGCAAGCCGGCCACCACCGAGACCGGTCTCATCGTCACGGTCCCGATCTTCGTCGAGCCCGGCGACTCGATCCGGATCGACACCCGGACCGGGGAATACCAGACACGGGTGTAGCTCACTGCCACCCGTCGCGTCCCGTCGTGATGTGGGCCACATGACCACATCCCGCAGGTTCCGTGGGACCGATGTCAGTTCCGTGCATCCCGCGCACGGTCCTCGCCGGAATCGCAGGACACCGGCAGCCCTTGTGCGCGAGATGCCAACACCGGACCACCATCGTCATTGCCGTGGCCGTTATGGTCGTCCCATGCACGCCGCGCTCCCGATCCGTTGACCAGCTCCGATCCACCAGACTGGGCGCTGCCGAGCTGGGATTCGATCCCGGCCGAGCCGGCCGACACCGACCGGCTTCGACCCGTCGGGCCTGGCCGGATCCCTGGCCCGTCACGGGATCCCGGTCCGCCGCTCATGCCGGTGGCCCCGGTCGTCGGGCGGCCCCCGTCGGCGCCGGGGACCTTCGGCGTCCGGATCCTCGGCGTCAGCGAGGTCACCCGCTCGATCCGCGGCGCGGTGCGGTCCGACCCACAGCTGGCCGACCTGTGGGTCGAGGGCGAGATCGGGCGAGTCACGATCTCGTCGGCGGGGCATGCCTACTTCGCGCTCAAGGATGAGCGCAACCAGCTCCAGTGCGTCTGGTTCCGCGACGATCGGTTGCGCTCGGCGTTCGAGGCGCAGGCCGGTCTTCGCGTCGTGGCCCACGGCCGGATCGACCTGTTCGAGCCGCAGGGTGCGCTCCAGCTCTATGTCGAGTCGATCCAGCCGGCGGGTCTCGGCGACCTGACGCTGCGGTTCGAGGCGCTCAAGGCGCGGCTCGCGACCGAGGGCCTGTTCGATGCGGCCCGCAAGCGGTCGCTGCCGGCGCGGCCGGCCACCATCGCGGTCATCACCAGTCCGACCGGCGCGGTCTGGAAGGACATCTGCCACGTCCTGGCCCGTCGCTGGCCGCTCACCCGGGTCGTCCTGGTCGCCGCGCAGGTCCAGGGCGAGTCGGCGCCGGCCAGCCTGATCGGCGCGTTCCGCAAGGTCGAGCGCTACCGGGCCGACAGCATCGCCGCCGGACGGCCGGAGGAGGCGCCGGCCGTCACCATCCTGGCCCGCGGCGGCGGGTCGCTCGAGGACCTGTGGGCGTTCAATGACGAGGCGGTCGTTCGCGCCGTCGTCGCCCACTCGGTGCCGGTCGTGTGCGGCGTCGGGCACGAGGTCGATGTGACACTGGCCGACTTCGCCGCCGACGTGCGGGCGCCGACCCCGTCGGCGGCGGCCGAGGTCGTGGTGCCCGATCGCGGGGAGTTCCTGGCGGCCGTTCGGAGCGGTGGTCGGCGGCTGGATGGTGCGGTCACGGCGCGGCTCCGGACCACGGCGCGCGAGGTCGTCGCCGAGCGCCGTGCGCTGGATCGCCTCAGTCCCGTTGCCCAGCTCGCCGGGGCACGCGAGCGGGCCGGCCTCCTGCTCGACCGAGCGACGCGCGCGATCGAGGGCGAGCTGGCGGGGCGACGGCGCCTGGCCGAGCGTCTCGGGGTCAGGCTGACGCCTACGTTGCCGGATCGGCTGGTGCGGGATCGGGCCCGGCTGGACCGGACAACGGTGCTCGAAGGCCTCGCGGTCCGGCGGGTTGCGACGTCCCGCGGGGCCCTCGGCGCCTCGGCGGCCGCCTTGACCGTGCTCGGACCGCAGGCGACGCTCGATCGGGGCTATGCGATCGTCCGCCGCGCTGACGATGGGCGGATCGTTCGCGCGCCGGCCGACGCAGTCCCCGGCACCCGCCTGGCCCTCCGCGTCGCCCAGGGCGAGCTACCGGCCACCGCCGACGATCGATGAGCGCGCTCGGTGGGGTAGGGGCATGGGCGATCTGATCGCGCTGGTCGTGTTCGTAGTGATCGTGGTCGTCGTCGTGGTCGTCGGAGTTCGCATTGGTATGCTCCTGGCTCCACGCATCGACCGGCTGACGCAACCGACCGAAGAGGAGCAAGGTGGCGACGACGACTGACCCGGCGATCGATGCCCTGAGCTTTGATGATGCCCTGGCCGAGCTACAGCGGACCGTGGCCGAGCTCGAGGCCGGTGGTCAGCCGCTCGAGGCCGCGATCGTCCTGTACGAGCGCGGTGTCGCGCTCCAGGCGCGCTGCGAGAAGCTGCTCGGTGATGCGGAGCTACGTGTCCAGCAGCTGGTCGCTCGGGCCGGCGGCGCGCTCGAGACGCGAGACGTCCGGCCCGACGACGCCACCGACGAGCCGGCCGCGGGGTAGCCGGTCGCGCCCGGCTCAGCCCGGCGCGATGTTCAGATTGAATCGGAACTGGTTGCCCGGGTCGTACCGGGCCTTGATCTTCGCGAGGCGGGTGAAGCGCTCGGTGCCAAAGGCGAGCCGGATGCGCTCGATGGTCTCGTCGGCGGTGGCGTAGTTGGCGTACCCCGCGCCGCTCAGCGACCCGACACCGAGTCGGTCCGCGGTCCCTCGCGCCCAGGCGATCTCGGCATCGTCGTTGGCCGGATCGTCCCAGATCGCCAGGGCGCTGGCGTTCCAGATCGCTGCCCGCTGGCCGAACGCCGTGCCTCCCTCGGGCTCGACGTGCGCGGCGCCCCGGATCGACTCCATGAGGATCACGCTCAGGCCGTTCGGTCGTTCTGCCATCGCATCGACGAGGCCTCCGATGACCGCTTCGTCGAGGACCCGCAGGAAATGCCCCTTCCAGTAGTGCCGCAGGCCGAACGGCAGGCGGCCGCTCATGGCCTGGAGATCCGGGTAGCTCATCGGGCCGACCGTGTCGGACAGCGCGGGCAACGATGCCTGGAGCGGGCGAAGGATCTCGGTGGCAGTGGCCGGATCGCCCGGCCAGCAGACACCGACCCGGACCGTGAGCTCGCCGTCCTCGTTCGCCTGCCCGACGGAAGCGGTCAGCTCGAGTGCGTCCGGGGCGCTTGCCGCGACCTCCGCCAGGCGCCGCAGGACCTGTTTGACGGCGCTCAGGGGATAGGTGATGTGGCCCGCCAGGATCGGACCGGGATCGATCGCCCGGAACTCGAATGCCGTCACCACACCGAAATTGCCGCCACCGCCGCGGAGCGCCCAGAGCAGATCCGGGTCGCCGTCCGCACCGCCGGCCACGACCTGCTCGCCGGCCGCGGTGACGACCTCGGCCCGGACGAGGTTGTCGCAGGTGAAGCCGGCGATGCCCGAGAGCCAGCCGATCCCGCCACCGAGCGTCAGGCCGCCCACGCCGGTATCGCCGAAGGTGCCGCCGACGACGGCCAGGTGGTGCTGCCAAGCGGCCGTATCGACGTCATCCCAGAGCGCGCCGCCCTCGACCCGGACGGTGCGCGCGACCGGATCGACCGACACCCCGCGACGGTCGCGCATGTCGACCACCAGTGCGCCATCGGCCATCGCGTGCCCGGCCACGCCGTGCCCACCGCCTCGCACCGCGATCGGCAGATCCAGGTCGGCGGCGGCCACCATGGCGGCAACGACATCGTCATCGCTCTGCACGCGGACGATGACCGCCGGCCGGCGCTGGACGTGGCCGTTGAAGGTGGCGCGGAGGAGGTCGTAGTCGAGGTCGGTGGCGGTGGTGACCCGATCGAGCAGCCGCTCGCGCAGGCGGTCGACGACGAACTGATCCATCATCATCTCCGGGACGCTCGTTCGGTCGATCGCGAAAACGAGCGACCTGGGAGGGACAGGTTTACACTCTGGCCCGAGGCCATCCCTCGAGGCGTCCAGCGCGAACCATCATCACACGCGGGCCGATCGATCCGTCAGGCGATCGCACCTACCCGACCCAGCTGACCCAGGAGTCCCCGAACCGTGCCGATCCTTCCCAACCTGCAGGGCCCCGCCGACCTGCGCGGCCTCGATGAGATGCAGCTGGCGCAGCTGGCCGTCGAGATCCGCGACACCATCGTGCGGACGGTCGCCAAAACGGGCGGTCATCTCGGTTCGTCGCTCGGCGTGGTCGAGCTGACCATCGCCCTCCACCGACTGCTCGAATCGCCGCGCGACCGGATCGTCTGGGACACCGGTCACCAGGCCTACCCGCACAAGCTGCTGACCGGGCGCCTGGAACGGTTCGGGACGCTGCGCGAGCTCGATGGCGTCGGTGGCTTCCCGCGTCGTTCGGAATCGCCCCACGACGTCTTCGATGGCGGCCACGCCGGAACCGGCCTGTCGATCGCCGAGGGTCTGGCGGAGGCGCGCGACATCCGCCACGGGCTCGAGCGTATCGCGGTGGTCGTCGGCGACGCCGCGCTGATGAGCGGCCTGTCGCTCGAGGCGCTCAACGACATCGGCCAGCGCCAGACCCAGATGCTCATCGTGGTCAACGACAACGAGATGTCGATCAGCCCGACCGTCGGAGCGTTCTCGACCTATCTGTCGCAGATCAAGTTGTCGCGCACGTGGCGCCAGGGCAAGAGCGCGTACGACCGAACGGTCGAGCGGATCCCGGTCATCGGTGGGAGCGTGCTCGAGCTGAGCCGCCGGCTCCGCAAGTCGGTGGTCAGCTTCGCCCAGCCGGGGCAGCTGTTCGAGGACCTCGGCATCACCTACATCGGCGTCGTGCCGGGTCATGACCTCCACGCCCTGCTCGAGACGCTCGGACGGGCGCTGGTGCTGCCCGGCCCGACGATCGTCCACGTGCGGACCCAGAAGGGGCGCGGCTTCCGACCGGCCGAGACCGACCAGGTCGGCTTCCACGGGGCGGCCCTGCCGCCGATCGCGATGACGCCCGCGACCGACGCCTACGACGGCAAGAGGGGCCCGATGCCGACCGAGTCGATGAGCGACGACGCGGCGCCGCCTGCCGTGATCGCGGAGGCGCCCAAGAAGCACCCCAACTACACCGCGGTCTTCGCCGACGAGCTGATCGAGCTCGCGCGGATCGACCGGCGGATCGTCGGGATCACGGCCGGCATGCCGACTGGGACCGGGATGTCGAAGTTCGAGGCCGAGTTCCCGGATCGGATGTTCGACGTCGGGATCGCCGAGCAACATTCGATGGCGATGGCAACGGGTCTGGCGATGGGCGGGCTGCGGCCGGTCGTGGCGCTGTATTCGACGTTCCTCCAGCGCGCGTTCGACCAGACTGTCCACGACGTCTGCCAGAACGACCAGCCCGTCCTCATCGCGGTCGACCGGTCCGGGCTGGTCGGCGAGGACGGGACCAGCCATCAGGGCATGTTCACGCTGCCGGCCCAGCGCCAGATCCCGAATCTGGTGATCGCCTCGCCCAAGGACGAGCAGGAGCTCCGCTCACTGCTCCATACCGCCTTCTCGCAGGACCACCCGTTCGCGCTGCACTACCCGCGCGACCCAGGTTTCGGGCTGGAGCCCGTGACGCCGGAGGTCATCCCGGTCGGACGCGGCGAGGTGCTGCGCGAAGGCCGCGATCTGCTGTTCGTCGGCTTCGGGCCGATCGTGGCACGGGCCATGGAGGCCGCTACAGCGCTCGAGGCCGAGGGCTGGTCGATCGGCGTCATCAACGCCCGGTTCGCGCGGCCACTGGACCGCCAGCTCATCCTCGACCAGGCGCGCGGCAAGAAGATGCTGGTGACCTTCGAGGAAAGCGTCGTGACCGGCGGGTTCGGCAGCGGCGTCCTGGAGCTGGTCGAGGAAGCCCGCCTCGCCGATCCGGCGTACCGCGATCTTGCAGTGCGGATCCTGGGCATCCCGGGCGAGCGGTTCGTGGATCACGGGTCGGTGGCGGATCTCCGTCGAGTGCTTCGGTTGGATGCGCAGGGTCTCGCCGAGCAGATCCGCGAGGCGCTTGAGACGTTGCGCGCCACCCCGGGTCGCTCGGAAGTCGCGGCCGGCTAGTCTCGCCTCGGCCCACCGGGTCCCGGCCGCGCGTTCGCCGCGCTTCCGGCTCGGACCCGGATCTATACTCCGCCGCTAGTCCGGCACTGGGAGGGGTCATCGATGGGTTCCAAGGTTCGCGGTATGACGCGGGTGGCGGGCGCAGGGCTCGTGGTCAGCCTGCTGATCGGCTGCCAGTCGTCGGCGGTCGCCAGCCCGAGTGTTGGGGCGGTCGTGCCGACGCCGCTCGCCGCATCCCCTTCGGCGCGGACATCGCAGGCACCGACTGCCAAACCGCGATCGACTCCGGCGCCGCCCCCATCGTCGCTCCCGCGGCCGACCGATCTGCCGACCGATGGCGCATGCGAGGACGGTCATACGTGCCTCGGCCTGCTCGGCGCGGGCAAGGCTTACCACAGCGATGTCTTCAAGCCCGGGTTCGCGTTCACGATGCCCACGGCTGGCTGGGAGAACCTCGCGGAGACGGCTGGGGACCTCGATCTCCACTCTCTCGGCGCGCCTGGCGACGTGATCATGTTCTTCCGTCAGCCGAAGGCGACCACTGAGACAGGCGATCTGATCCTCTCGGTTGACGTCTCGGTCGACGGGATCCAGAAGTGGTTGGCGAGCAATAGCGCGGTCTCGGTAACGCCCGCTACGCAGGTGTCGATCGGCGGGCTACAGGGCGTCCGGATGGACTTCGTGATCGCACCGGGTGCCGGGACGACAGGCGGCTGTCCGACCCAGGCGTGCCTGTCGATGTTCAAGGGCACGGATGGCAAGACGTGGTCATGGGATTGGGGGATCGCGACCTCTGAGCACCAGCGCGTCTATCTCCTGAAGGCGCCCGACACGGTCGTGGCGATCTTCGTCGACTCGCTCGATGGCACGACGTTCGATGCGCTGACCCAGGCGGCCGATTCGATCCTCGCTACGGTCAAGTTCGACAATCCCTGACTCGGGTCGGTCGCGGACCTCGGTCGTCTCCTATGTTGTGCCTCGTGAGGGTGTTCAGCGCGTGGCGACGCTGTCCGGGCGGGGCTCGCCGGCCAACTGCGTGTCGGTGCGTCCCACGCTCGCGACCCATGTAGCGATCTCGGCGCGCCGCCCTACGCCGAGCTTGGCGAGGATGTGCTCAACGTGGGCGCTGACGGTCTTCGGCGACACGAAGAGCTCCTCGCCGATCTGGACATTGGTCCGGCCCTCGGCGATCTTCCGGGCGACCTCGAACTCGCGGACGGTCAACGGGCGCCATCGCTCGAGCTCGGCGCCGCGGCCCTTGGCCAGCCGCTCGAGTTGGTCGGCGCGCACCAAGAGTGGTGAGCTGCCGAGGGCCGTGGCCGCCTCCCGCACCTCGCGCACGAGGACCATCGCCTCGGCGTAGCGGTTGGAGCGCAAGTCGGCCGCCGCCAGGTCGAGCCGAGCCCACAACGCTTCCCAGCGCCGGCCGCGCTCGTCCCACTCGTGGACCGCGGCGTCCAGTGACTCTCGCGCCGCGAGGATCGACCCTTCTGCGAGCTTGACGAGCCCGGTTCCGTGCTTGATCGCGGGTGACGCCACATCGGCGAGCGGGCCGATGGCACGAACGACCTGAGCGAGCCATTTGGCCGCGCCGTCCGGCTTCCCAGCGACCTGATACGCGCGGACGCCGGTCACGACGAACTGGGCGAGGAGGCCCCATTCGCCCTTCTGGCGAGCCTCGGTCAGCGCCTCCTCGCAGAGGGCGATCGCGCTGGCCGGGTCATCGGCCATGAGGGCGGCCTCCGCGAGCCCCCACTGGGCCGGGAGGACCATCTCGAGCCAACCGGCGCGCCGCCCGAACGCCACGGCCGGCCGAAGGTGCAGCTCCGCGAGCGCGCGATCACCCCGCCCGGCGGCGATATATCCCAGCGCCCAGCCCGCGACCGCGCGCGCACGCTGCGATCCGGGGTCACTGAGTGCCTGGCCGCCCTCGGTCGTTGCATCGGCCCAGCGGCCGTCCGCCCAGGAGACGAGGGCCTGGGTGGAGGCAAGAACGTGGCCGCAGAAGGATTGCTCGATCTCCTCGGCGTACCGCAGGCCGTCGACGAGGCGGAGCGCGGCCTGCCGGTAGTCGAGCGCCCGAGCCGCGTACCAGGCCGAATCTCGGTAGGCGCCGACGGCGAGCGATTCCGCGCCCTCGCTGCGAGCCTCGTCGGCCACGTCGCGCATCATCGCCAGGGCGGGGTCGGTCCGGCCCTCCAGCGCATCGATGATCGCAAGCGCCACCTCGACTTCCTTCGCGTCGCCCACCTTGCCATCGGCCAGCGCGAGGGCGCGCGCCTCGTTGTACAGGCTTCGGGCCTGATCGAACTTGCGCGCATCGACCTCCAGCATGGCGAGATAATGCAGCCCCATGAACCGCATGGAGCGGCGGCCCTCGTCGTCGGGCAGCGCATCGGCTTCGATCATCAGGCGGTGCGCGAGGTCGCGCTGCTCCGCCATCGGGTCTCCTTCGCGGCGCGCGATGATGAACAGGTTGGCGAGCGCCTCGACGGCACAGAGGCCATCGCCCGCTTCGAGGGCGAGCTCGCGCGACCGGTTCGCGGCGTCACGGCTGACGTCGTTGCGATCCAGGTCACCGGCCGCGTCGGAATAGGCCATCCAGATGTGTGCCCGCTCTCCGGTCGGCCGTGCGTCGGACATGTTCTGGATCGCTCGGCGATAGAGGTCGAACGCCTCACTGTGCGACGACACCCGCGTCGCCGCATCGGCGGCGGTCAGTGCGGCGCTGAATGCTTGATCGCGCATGCCAGCACGCTCGAAGTGGAGCGACGCGTGGAGGTCCGTCGTGCCCGCAAGCGTCGCCCCGAACTCCGCAGCCCGCGCGTGGAATCGACGAAGGTCTCGCGCCGGGACATCGTGATACAGCGCGTCGCGCAGCAGCTGATGTCGGAAGTCGTAAAAGCCCTCATCGACGAACTCGTAGGGGTACAGGATCCCGGCGTTCACGAGCTCCTCGAGCGGCTCGTCGAGATCGGCGATCGGACGATCCAGGATCCCCGCCAGCACGTCTGGCCCGAAGCATCGTCCCAGCACCGCCCCCGCGCGCGCGACGACGCGCGCATCCTCGCCAAGCTGCGATGCGTGCGCAAGGACCGCATCTTCGATCGTGTCGGGCACCTGTGCGCCGAGGATCGCCCGGCCATCCGTCGCCTTGCCGTCGACGGCGGCGAGCAGCTCCTCGATGTGCAGCGGGATGCCGTTCGTCCGCCGGTACACCGCTTCGGCCACTTCGCGCGGTGCCGGGAGGCCGGTTCCCAGGAGGAGCGTGGTGACCAGCGCCGTCTCCTCCCTGGTCAGGCGCTGGATCCGCGCCTCTTCGGCCAGTCGCTGGGTCAGCAGCCGCGACCGCCACTCCCGATGGATGGAGCCGATCGGGAGTTCATCGATCCGATACACGCCGACCAGCAGCAGCGGCAGGTCACGCGAGCCCCGCGCGAGTTCGGCGATGACCTCAAGGGTCATCTCGTCAGCCCACTGGAGGTCGTCGAACGCCAGCAGCGTCGGCCGGTCCACGGACGCCAGGATCAGATCGACGATGTCGCGCACGATGCTTCGTCGAGAGCCGAGCGAATCCTTGCCCTGCGAGCGCTTCACGGCCAGGAGCTGGGGTCCCAGCGTCCCGAAGTTCTTCTCGTCCATCCAGCGCGCGAGGTCGTCCATGGCCGCCAATACCGCGAGCCGGTCCGACGGGCTGAGATCACCCTTGCCGAGTCGGAACCCGGCGGCGCTGGCCTGCTCGAGGATCGCCCCGAGCACTCTTGACTTGCCGACGCCCGGCTCCCCTGCGAGCAGCAGCGTGTGACCTCGGCCGGCGGCGACCTCCGCGATGCGCCGGCTGCCAAGGGCGAGGAGGTCGTCGCGACCGACCAGGAGCGGTGAGACGTGCGGTCCGACGTAGGGCATGACCGGATTGTACGGATGACATCGCTCGCCGCATCGGTCGAATGACCGACGAGCCTGCCGACGGAGCGTTTCGGGGCGCCGCCTTTCACGTTGAGTCCGGGTGCAGCTTGCTGTGCCACGATAGGCGGGTGAGCCCCGCTCGAACGACACCATCGCCACGATCCGCCAAGTCGCCGCGGGTCCGGCTCGACCAGCTGTTGGTCGAGCGTGGCCTCGTCGAGAGCCGGAACCGCGCGCAGGCGCTGGTCCTGGCCGGCAAGGTCAGGGTGGGGGAGGGTGACGCGGCCAGGCTCGATCGCAAGCCGGGTGATCTCGTCGCCAACGACACGCCGATCGCGGTCACGGAGCCGGCGCCGTACGCGAGCCGCGGCGGGCACAAGCTGGCGGCGGGCCTCGACGCATTCGAGATCGACCCGGACGGGCTCGTCGCGCTCGATGTCGGGGCTTCGACCGGCGGCTTTACCGACGTGCTGTTGCAGCGCGGCGCGAGCCGGGTCTACGCGCTCGACGTCGGTCGCGGCCAGCTCGCCGAACCGCTTCGACGCGATTCCCGGGTCGTCTCGATGGAGCGGACGAACGCCCGCGAGCTGACTGCGGCCACCCTTCCCGAACCGATCGACCTGGCCGTCATCGACGTCTCGTTCATCTCGCTCGACCTCGTGCTGGGGCCCGTGGCAGCCACGCTCACCCCGCGCGGCACGATCATCGCGCTGGTCAAGCCGCAGTTCGAGGCGGGCAAGGGCCGGACCGACCACGGCGTCGTCCGCGATCCGGCGATCCATCGGGAGGTCCTCGAACGGACGGTGGTCGCGGCGCAACGCCACGGCCTCGGCACGCGCGCCGTCGTCGCGTCGCCGATCACTGGGCCGGAGGGCAACCGCGAGTTCCTGGTCCACCTGGCGCCGGGCCCGGGCTGCGCCGAGATCGGCGAGCGGATCGTCGAGCTGACCGCGGCGCCCGCGACGCCCTCGACCACCGACGGGTCGGCGGAAGCACTGCGACGATGACCGTCAAGCGGATCGGGTTCGCCTATAACCCGACGATCGAGGCGGCGGTCGAGCTCAGCGCTCGCGCTGCCGGCTGGTGCCAGATGCACGGCATCGACGAGTGGCAGGCCCAGTCGGGCGACATGCCCCTCCTGGTGCGCGAGTTGGCCACCACGGACGCCCTCGTCGTGCTCGGTGGCGATGGCACGTTCCTGCGGGCGGTCCGGGCCGTAGCCGAGGTCGACGTGCCGATCCTGGGTATCAACCTCGGCAAGGTCGGCTTCCTGTCCAAGGCCGAGGCCGGCGAGCTCGACGACGTGCTGGCCAAGATCGTGGCCGGTCGGTTCACGATCGACGAGCGGATGGCCCTCGAGGGCCGGATCCTGCGCCACGGCCAGCCGATCGACCACGCGCGCCATTTCGCCCTCAACGACATCGTCGTCGCCCGGGGGTCACTGGCGCGGGTCTGCCGGTTCGATGTCGCCATAGACGACACGCATCTCGCGACCTTCATCGCCGACGGTCTGGTCGTCGCCAGCCCGACCGGGTCGACCGGCTATTCGTTCTCGGCCGGCGGGCCGATCCTGGACCCGGTCAGTCGCAACCTCGTCGTGACGCCGATCGCTGCCTACCTGTCGGCCATCCGGTCGGTGGTCGTGAGCCCGAAGCAGATGGTCCGCTGCACGGTCGTCGACGCGTACGAAGCGCTGGTGTCGGTCGACGGCCGCGAGGACATCCCGGTGGCCGTCGGGGATGTCGTCGAGGTCTATGCCGTCGAGCGCCCGATCCGTCTCATCGAGCCCGAGGGCGCCCAACCGTTCTGGGACCTGCTTCGCCACAAGGTGGCGCTCCTGCCATCGTGAACGCCGGATATCTGCTCGAGCTGACGGTCAGCGACCTGGCCCTGATCGATCGACTGCGGCTGACCCTGGGCCCGGGGCTCAACGTCATCACCGGCGAGACCGGCGCCGGCAAGAGCCTGCTGATCGACGCGCTTGGCCTGGTCCGGGGATCGCGGGCGGACACCGGCCTGATCCGCCACGGCGCGGAGGCCGCCCGGGTCGAGGCGCTCTTCGACCGGATCCCGGAGGCGCTGATCGCCGTTCGCGAGGTGGCCGCCAACGGGCGATCGACCGCCAGGCTCGACGACCTGGCCACGACCGCCTCGCGACTCGCCGACGAGATCGGCCCGCTCGTCGAGATCCACGGCCAGCACGACCAACAGCGATTGCTCGATGAGCGCTGGCAGCGCGACCTGCTCGATGCGTTCGGCGGTCACGCCGCGGCGCGCGCTGCGACGGCCGAGACCGTCGAGCGCTGGCGGGCGAACCGCGCGGCGCTCGCCGAGCTGGCCATCGATCCACGTGAGCTGGCCCGCAGGGTCGACCTGCTCGAGCACGAGGCGGCCGAGATCGCCGCCGCCCGGCTCTGGCCCGGGGAGGCCGAGGAGATCCGGGCGCGGCTGGCAGCCGCGCAGCATGGCGAGGCGATCGCCCGGGGAGCGGCCGCGGTCCGCGAGGCGCTGACGGCCGATGACGAGGGCGGCGGCGCGCGAGAGACGACGGCCTTGGCCGTTCGCGAGGCTCGGGGACTGGCCCGCCTCGACCCGCGATTCGAGCGACTGGCCGAACGGCTGGCCGGCCTCGAGGCGGAGCTCGACGACGTCTCGGGCGAGATCCGGGAGCTGGCCGACGCGATCGAGCACGACCCGGCTGCGCTGGCGGTGCTCGAGGAACGCCTCGGCACCATCTACGGACTCGAACGCCGCTACGGCGATGGCGAGGCCGAGGTCATCGCGCACGGCGAGCGGGCCTTGGCCGAGCTCGAGCGCCTGCGCGGTCTCGATGGCGAGCGGGCCCGACGCGAGCGCGAGGATGCGGCCCTGCTGGCCGAGGTCGCGGCGACGGCCGGCGCGCTGTCGGAGGCCCGGCGAACGGCCGGACTCGCGCTCGCAGCCGCGGTCGGCCAGGTGCTCGAGGAGCTGGGCTTCCCGGCCGGCGTCTTCGAGGTCGCCCTCGGGCGGCGAACGGCGGCACCAGATGAAGCGGCCATCGAGCTTGACGGCGACGCCATCGCCTTCGATGCCACTGGCATCGACCAGGTCGTCTACCGGCTCGCGCCGAACCCGGGCGAGCCGCCTCGACCGCTGGCCCGGATCGCCTCTGGCGGCGAGCTGTCGCGGGTCGCACTCGCCATCAAGAGCGTCCTGGCCGAGGCCGATGAGACGCCGGTCCTCGTCTTTGACGAGGTCGACACCGGCATCGGTGGTCGGAGCGCGGATCCCGTCGGTCGGAACCTGTGGGCGCTGGCCCGCCGTCACCAGGTTCTGTGCGTCACCCACCTGCCCCAGATCGCGGCCCATGCCGACGTCCATTTCCGGATCGCCAAGCGCGAACGCGACGGCCGGACGGTCACCGAGATCGAGCAGCTCGACCGCGAGGGCCGGATCGTCGAGCTCGCCCAGATGCTCGGCGGCGAGGCCGGCGGGTCGGCGACCCGGGCCAGGGCCCGCGAGCTCCTCGACCGCGCCGAGGCCTGGCGCGGCGAGGTCGCCCCGACCGGCTGAGACCGGCAGCCGGTGCCCGATCTCGAGGCCACCACCGAGGACTACCTGACGTATCTGCGCGTCGAGCGGGGCTTGTCGCCGGCGACGATCCGGGCGTACCGCGCAGACCTGCGCGACTTCGCCGCGTCGCGCGGCGTTTCGCGGGGCTGGGCGACCTCGCCCGATGTCGCGGTCGGCTACCTCGCCGCCCGGACCCGTCGCGGCCGGCCGGGCGGTCCCGGGGGCGCCCCGAGCAGCCGGCGACGCCGCGCGGCCCCGCGCAAGGGCGGCTACCGGTTCGCCGACGGCGAGGGGGTGTTCGCGGTGGGCGGGGGGGCGCA
>JBBQVJ010000052.1:0-13390 GCA_038211705.1 Candidatus Limnocylindrales bacterium
TCATCGCGAGTCAGACCCGGCGCCGGTGCCTCCTCGAGCAACTTCTGGTGTCGACGCTGGGATGAGCAGTCCCGCTCACCGATGGCCACGACACGACCCGTCGCGTCGCCCAGCAGCTGGACCTCGATGTGGCGGGCCGGACTAACCTCGCGCTCCAGGAAGACCGAGCCATCGCCAAACGCCGCGGCGGCCTCGGCCGATCCGGCCGCCAGGGCCGCGGGCAGCTCGCCCGCCGAAGCCACCCGACGCATCCCCCGTCCCCCACCCCCCGCCGCCGCCTTGACCAACAGCGGGAAACCGATCCGCTCCGCCTCGGCGACGATGGCCGCCACGGCGTCCGGCCGGTCGACGCTGACCGGCTCGGGTGTGCCGGGCACGCCCTCGACACCGACCGACCTGGCGATCGCCCTGGCCCGCACCTTGTCGCCGAGCGCCTCGATCACCGCCGACGGCGGCCCGACGAAGACCAGTCCGGCGTCCTCGACGGCCCGCGCGAAGGCCCCCCGCTCGGACAGGAACCCGTAGCCCGGATGGATCGCATCGGCACCAGTCTCGAGTGCGGCTCCGATGATGGCGTCGATCCTGAGGTAGCTGTCGGCGGCCGGAGCCGGTCCGATCCGGATGACCCGATCGGCCATCCGGACATGCATCGCCCCGGCGTCGGCGTCGCTGTGGACGGCAACGGCTTCCATCCCGAGCTCATGACACGCACGGATGATCCGGACAGCGATCTCACCCCGATTGGCCACCAGGACGCGGCGGAACGGCGGCCCGCCCGGCGTCACGGGCCCCCGCCGTCTTTGCGCAAAGACATCCCGGTCGGGCGTCGATCAGAGGGGGATGTTGCCATGCTTCTTCCGCGGGTTCGTGTCCCGCTTGTCGGCCAGCACGGCGAGTGCGCGGATGAGTCGGGGGCGCGTTTCCGACGGCCGGATGACGTCGTCGACGTAGCCGCGGGCGGCCGCGACGTACGGGTTAGCGAAGGCTTCGCGATACGCGGTCACGAGTCGCGCCCGCTCCCGCTCGATGTCATCGGCGGCCGCAAGCTCGTCGCGATTGACGATGTCGATGGCGCCCTCGGCGCCCATGACCGCGATCTCCGCCGTCGGCCAGGCCAGGTTGAGATCGCCCCGGATGTGCTTGCTGCTCATGACGTCATACGCTCCCCCGTACGCCTTGCGGGTGATGACCGTCAGCTTCGGGACCGTGGCCTCGGCGTAGGCGTACAGCAACTTCGCCCCATGCCGGATGATCCCGCCATGTTCCTGTGCGACCCCTGGCAGGAACCCGGGCACATCGACGAAGGTCACCAGCGGGACGTTGAAGGCGTCGCATGTCCGGACGAACCGAGCGGCCTTGACCGATGCGTCGATGTCGAGGGCGCCGGCCCGGACGGCCGGCTGTTGCGCCACGATGCCGACGCTGCGTCCGCCAAGCCGCGCGAACCCGACGATGATGTTCTGGGCCAGACCGGGCTGGATCTCGAGGAACACCCCGTCGTCGATGACCCGCCGGATGACGTCGTGCATGTCATATGGCGAACGAGGGTCATCCGGGATCAGGTCATCGAGTGCGGCATCCATCCGGTCCGACGGATCGGACGACGAGACGACCGGTGACGCCGAGAGATTGTTCTGCGGCAGATGGGCCAATAGCGCGCGCGCCGCGTCCAGTGCACTGGCTTCGTCGCGGGCGGCCAGATGCCCGACGCCGCTGCGCGTCGAATGGGTGATGGCACCGCCTAGGAACTCCGCATCGACATCCTCGTGCGTCACGGTCTTCACCACGGCCGGCCCGGTGACGAACATGTAGCTCGTGCCCTCGACCATGATCGTGAAGTCGGTGATCGCCGGCGAGTAGACCGCGCCGCCGGCGCACGGGCCCAGGATGATCGAGATCTGGGGCACGACGCCGGAAGCCATAACGTTGCGCAGGAAGATCTCGGCGTAGCCACCGAGCGACACGACACCTTCCTGGATCCGCGCGCCGCCCGAGTCATTCAGACCGATGATCGGCGCGCCGATCTTCATCGCCAGGTCCATGACCTTGCAGATCTTGTCGGCGTACGCCTCCGACAGCGAACCACCGAACACCGTGAAGTCCTGGCTGAAGACGCACACCGTCCGGCCGTCGATCTCGCCGTGGCCGGTCACCACGCCGTCGCCGAGGAACGACTCGGCCGCGGCGGCATCGCGATTGGTGACGAAGGCGTCGATCTCGACGAACGTTCCCGGGTCCAGCAACAGGTCCAGCCGTTCGCGGGCGGTCAGCTTTCCGCCGGCGTGCTGCTTCGCGACGCGCGCCTCGCCACCGCCGAGCTTCGACGTCGCGCGCATCCGTTCCAGTCGCTCGAGTCGTTCCGCATTGGTCGACACCGCTCAATGACTCCCATCCGACTGTCTTTGCGCAAGGACAGCGCCATCATAGTCAGATCAGGATGTCCTCCGAGGGTCACCCGGATATCCACAGATTCGGTGAACAACTCGCAAACCGTGTGGATAACCGGGTGCCCGGATCCAAGGTCCCGGGGTAGGATGACGGGACTCGCTCCCCTCCCCCTGACGGCCGCGGGCCGCTCGAAAGATTCCGAGGTGATGCCCAGGTGACGAACGTGCTCGCGATCGCCAATCAGAAGGGCGGCGTCGGCAAAACGACGACGGCGATCAATCTTGCCGGGGCACTCGCCGAGGAGGGCTACCGCGTCCTCTGCGTCGACATGGATCCGCAGGCGAATCTGACGGCGGGCCTCGGTATCAATCTCAACACCGTCGAGCGATCGATGGCGGACGTCCTGGCCGACGGCCGATCGTCGCTCAGCGACGTCATCATCGCGACCGAGACCGCGGGCATCGATGTGGCCCCGGCGCATATCGATCTCGCTTCGACGGAAGGCGAGCTGTTCACCGCCCTCGGCCGCGAGCAGATCCTGCGCGAAGCATTCGAGGGTCACATCGATCCGTATGACTACGTGCTCATCGATTGCCCGCCGAACCTCGGCCTGCTGACCGTCAACGGCCTCGTCGCGTCGACCGGCGTCATCATCCCGGTCCAGACCCAGTACTACGCGATGAAGGGGCTCAACAACCTGGTCAAGGTCATCAATGCGATCCGGCTCAAGCTGAACCGCGATCTGCGGATCCTCGGCCTGTTGCCGACATTCTTCGATGGCCGGACGAACCTGGCCCGCGACATGCTCGATGAGCTGCAGGTCGTTGGCGACCATCACGTCTTCAGCAGCATCGTCCGCAACACCGTGAAGCTCGGCGAGGCGCCGCTGGTCGGTCGGCCGATCACCACGTATGCCGGCAAGAGCGAGGCCGCCCGAATCTATCGCGAACTCGCCCGGGAGGTGATCGACCTTGGCCCGAACTGACTTCCGCGCCGCCGCCGCGCGACGCCTCTCCGAGGACACCGAGCTGTCGCCGGCGATCGTCAGCCTCTTGACGCCGGACAGTCCGACACGGTCGATCGGCGTTCGCATCGTCCAGATCGATCGGATCGAACCCAACCCGGAGCAGCCGCGGCTGGTCTTCGAGCCGGAGGCGCTCAACGAGCTGGCGGCCTCGATCCGCGAGCACGGCGTCCTGCAACCGATCCTCGTCCGGCCGCTCGGCCCGAACACCTATCAGATCGTCGCCGGTGAACGACGATGGCGGGCGTCGCGCCTGGCTGGACTCGAGACGATCCCTGCGTTGATCGAGGAGATCGATGACGACACGGCGCTGGAGATCGCCATCATCGAGAACCTGCAGCGCGAGGACCTGACGCCGCTCGACGAAGCGGCCATGTACGACCGCATGGTCCACGAGCACGGGTACAGCATCCGCAAGCTGGCCGACAAGCTGGGCAAGGACAAGGGCTACCTGGAGAACCGGCTGCGACTGGCCGATGCCCCGCCCGAGATCCGCGAGCTGGTGTCTTTGCGCAAGGACAGTCTGTCCCACGCCTACGAGCTGATGAAGGTCGAGGACCCCAAGAAGCGCCGACGGTTGGCCGAACAGGTGGCACGCGGCGAGCTGACGCTCATCAAGCTGCGAGACAAGATCGAGGGTCGCCGGAGCCGTCCAGGTGGTGAGGAGCCCGTCGAGATCGATGAACCGGCCGCGGCTCAGACCGAACGCACGGAAGAGGACGAGAGAGACGAGCTCTGGGATGCGGCCGCGGTCGCACCCGTGGCCATGACCGATGACTCGCTGGTCAACGCCAAGCAGAGTTTGGTCGACGCCGTCGATGGCCTGGTCGGCGTCCTGAGCAGCGCCGAGCTACGTGACTCCATCGGCGCCACGGACAGGGCCAACCTGGCCAAGTACCTGACGATCGCGAAGCTCCGGCTCGAGAACGCGATCGCCCTGGTCCGGAGCGACGACGCCGGCTACTGACCGCTGATGGGGACGGCGGCCAGCCAGGCCGCCGCCAGCAGCCCGACGCCGATCGCCTCGAGCTCCCAGGCTCGTTCGCGTCGGGCGCTGTCGCCTCGGAACCCGAGACCGACCCCGAACCCGATCACGATGGCCGCGCCGACCAGTCCGGCCGACACCAGCGGCGCGATCGGTCCCCCGCCGACGGCGGTTCCGAGCGCCGCGGCGACGACGGCCCCAAGCAGCAACGCGTTGACCGCCCACGAGGGCCCCGATCCCAGTCGGAGCGCGACCGAGTCGAGACCGGCCGCCGCGTCGCGCTCAGCATCGGCCCGCGCGTTCGCCACGGCCAGAGCGGCACCGGCCACGACCGCGACTGGCAGGAGGATCGCGAACGACGCCGGCACCTCACCCACCGTCCCAAGCCAGCCGAAGACGGGCAGCAGCGGGATCCCGACCGCGAACGGCAGCCACGACCAGGCCGTCCCCTTGAAGACCAGGTCGTAGGCATCACCGATCCCGAGGACGACCAGGGCAAGGCCGACGGTGGCGAGGCCCGACGGCCAGGCGAGGGCGAGGCCGATGGCCGCCGCGCCGACCGCCACGGCCAGCGCCGAGCGGCCCGAGATAGCGCCTGCCGGGATCGGCTTGCCAGGCTTGTGCCCGGCATCGTGCGCGGCATCGGCGACATCGTTGAGCGCCCCGATCGACGCCTGGAGGGCGATCATCGCGACCCCCAGACGGGCGGTCGTTGGCGCATCCGCACCGGCCAGCAGCGCCACGGCCGCCACCACAGCCCCATCGAGGACGACCGGAAACGGGTGCGTCAGCCGGACGAGGCCGGCGGCCCGGGCGCCCGGACCGGGCGCCTCAGACGTAGACGATCTCGTCGAAGTTCATGACCAGATACTCGATGAGGCGGGCACGTCCGTCGGCGACCTGGGCCCGGATCCCCGGCACCAGGGTGTAGAGCGTGATCGTCGGCACGACGAGGTGACCGCCTGCGTCGCGTCCGATGACCGCCGGCGGCCCGCCACCGAAAGCGAACACCCGTTCGAATCCGCGTTCGTCCAGCCGGGTTGCCCGGCGGAAGTCCTCGACCACCTTGACGATCCCGCGGCGGATCACGACATCGCGCAGCAGCTCGGCCACCCAGGCGTCGATCTGATCGTCGTCCTGGTCGGCCAGTCGCTTTCGGTATTGCTTGGGATCGGCCGAGAGACCGGTCGCTGCCACGCTGCCTCCTGTGTCATTCGGACGGTTCGAAGTATGGCAGAAGCGCCACCTCGGACGCCGCCCGGGCGGCATCCCTTGAGCCTTCCGGCCAGTCGTTGAACCGCTCCGTCATCCAGCGTCCGACCCGACCCGGGTCGGGCAGGTCGGGGGCGTCGGCGACGAGCGCGGTGAGCGCAGCGGTCAGGGTTGCGGTGGCCTCCGTGATCGCCTCACGGGTCGGGCGTCCGGCGATCGGGACGGGCACCCCGACCCGGACCTTGACCCGGCCACCGAACCGGAGCCAGCTCGTGCCATTGACCGCGATCGGGACCAGCGGGACACCGGAGCGCAGCGCGAAGTAGGCGGCGCCCTCGCTCAAGGGCAGGAGCTCGGACTCACGGACGTGGATCCGGCCCTCGCCGGCGATGGCGACCACGGACCCGCTATCGATGACCGCAGCGACCCGCCGGGTGGCGTCGAGCAGGTCGTTCTTGCCGGGCTTGTATGGGATGGCGGTCCCGGTCCAGTACATCAGCCGGTTCCGCCCACCGACCGCCATGTCCTCTTCCTTTGGCCCGAAGAACCAGAGACGCGGGCGGAACGGGAGGACGGCCATCAGGACGAATGGGTCGGCCCAGCTCAGGTGGTTGAAGCAGTAGATGGCCGGGCCGGGTGGCAGCCGGCCGCGGTCCTCGAGGCTGACCCGCAGATACGCCCGGGTGACGGCCGCGACTGCGATGCGCGAGATCCAGTAGCGCAGGGTCCGGCGGAAGGGACTGACGGCCGGACCCGGCAGACGTTGGCGCGCGCGATCTCGCACGGCGGCGACGTCAGCCGGTGTGCGCGGCGCGGCGATCCGCCCCGGCGCCCACGATGGTCGACCCCCAGCCTCGATCAGCGTGCCGGTCCCTTCGCGGCCGTGAGGCGCCGGACGGGCGTCGCGGGCGACGCGGGCGACGCGGGCGACGCGGGCGACGCGGGCCTCGCGGTCTTGGCCGCCGAAGCACCCGCTCGGAGCTTCTTGCCGACGGCCGACTTGCCGGTCGCGGCTCGGCCCTTCTTAGCCGGCCGAGCAGCCGGGGCCGGCCGGCCGTCGACGGCCGCGAACAGCTGTTTGGCGAAGCTGCCGATGGCATCTCCCGCGGCATCGGCGCCGTTGAGCACCTGGGCCTCGACCTGGAACGTCACGAGGCGATGACCGCCCTGAATCTCGACTGCGAGCTCACCGAGCTGGACGCGACCCCAGCGGACGACCTTGCCACCGGCGCGCGGGCCCTCGCCCGGAACGGCGACGCGAACGACCACCTGGGCGAGCCCGCTGGGGGTCGGGGCGAACAGCGTGTAGCGCGACTGCGGATCGTCGCCCCAGGCCACCCAGCACTCGGGGTCGCGGTCGGCGCCCAGGAGCTCGAGCGCGGGTTCGACGACGGCGAGGACCTTTGGCGCGACCGAGTCCTTGAACGGCGCCTTGGCGCGCCACTCGCTGAAACGCATCCCGTCCTCCATGTTCGCACCGGGCCGGTATCGGCCGCCCGCTCTCCTCGCTGGCGAGGCTAGCACACGGCTGTCGCATCGGATCGAGCCATCCGGGTGGTGCGCCGACCCGTCCGTCGGGTACCGTTTGGGGTATGCACATCCGTCGCGGGTACCTCGGCTGGGGCGTCTTCCTGGTCCTGACCGGCGCCGTGCCACTGGCCGTCCGGTCGGGCTACCTGACCGATGACCAGATCGGGCGGCTATGGACCCTTTGGCCGTTGATCCTGGTCGGGGTCGGGGTGGGCCTGATCCTGAACCGGACCAGGCTCGACTTCCTCGGCGGTCTGATCGTCGCGGCGACGCTCGGGCTGATGGCCGGCGGCCTGCTCAGCAGCGGCATCGGGACCCTGACGACAGGCGCCTGCGGTCAGGACTCGGGGACGGAGTCGTTTCCGGCCCGCGACGGTACCTTCGCGGGGGACGGGAGCTCGGTCGACGTGCAGATCAACTGCGGTGACGTGACGATCGGGGTCGGCGCGGGGAACGGCTGGCGCGTCGAGGGAAGTGACGCCAAGGGCGTCGGTCCGACGATCGACGCGACCGAGACGTCCCTCCGCATCCGGCCCACCGAACACAACGGCACGTCGTTCTGGGCGCTCGGTCAGCGCGATACGTGGCAGGTGACGCTGCCGAACGCCGTCCCGGTCGAAGTCGATCTCCAGCTCAACGCAGGTCAGACGACGGTCGGCCTGGCCGGTGCCCAGGTCCAAGGCTTCCGACTCGATCTCAATGCCGGATCGGCGACCGTCGACCTGACCTCGGTCGAGGGGATCGGCGGTTTCGACGTCACGCTCAACGCGGGCTCAGTCGGCGTGACCCTGCCGAACACCTCGATGACCGGCTCGATCGTGGCCAATGCCGGGGCGGTCCGGCTGTGCGCCCCGGCAGGCGCAGGGCTCAGGCTGCGGACCGGCGACTCGATCATCGCCAGCTACGACTATGGGGGCCACGACCTGATCCAGGACAGCTCGATCTGGACCACACCCGGCTTCGACTCGGCGCCGGTCCAGATCGACCTCGAGACCAAGGCCAATGCGGGTTCGTTCGCCCTCGATCCGGAGGATGGCTGTGACTGATCGCCTGTATCGATCGCGCGACGACCGAATGCTGGCCGGCGTCGCCGGCGGTGTCGCCGACATGCTCGACGCCGATCCATCGATTATCCGGGTCGTCTGGGTGCTGCTCATCTTCCTGACCGGCGGGCTCGCGCTGGTGGTCTACATCGTGATGGCCATCGTCGTACCCGAACGGCCGATCGGGATGGAGATCTGGCGTCCCGGCGACGCGGCGGGCGGCACTGCGTCCACGGCCGCCTCCGGTGCGGCCGGGCCCGTCGCGGAGGGCGGCTGGCGCGCGCCCGATGGGACCGTGGTGCCCCGGGCCAGCGGCGCGCCCGTCGGGCCCGCTCGACCGCGCCACGCTGGCGACGGCACCCGTGTTGGTCTGGTGGCCGGCCTCATCCTGATCCTGATCGGCGGGTTCTTCCTCGTCCGCCAGTTCGCCCCCTCGTTCGATCTCGGCTTCTGGTGGCCGACCGTCGCGATCGGACTCGGCATCTTGCTCATCGTCCTGGCCGTCCTGCCGTCGCGCCGTTCGAGTTGACCGGCGGGTCCCGTACGATGGGGTCGTGGATGGGTCCTCCGACACCTGGCTGCTGGCGATCGCTGCGCTCGGCGTCGTCGCCGGTCTGTTCCTGCTGGCGCGGGGCCTGGCCGGCTATCGATCGGTCGTCCGCGTCGGCGATACCGGCACATCGCCGATCAGCACCCTGGCGGCCGGTGAGGTGCGCGTCAGCGGCGTCGTCGAGCCGGCTGAGCTGACCCTGATCTCGCTCCTCCAGAGCGTCCCGTGCGTCTATTACCGGGCGACCGTGGGCAACGAGGGCAACGCCCGGACGGCCGACGCCGGATACACCGACGAGCGCTCGATCGGCTTCCGGGTGCGCGATGCCAGCGGGAGCCTGCGCGTCTTTCCGCGTGGGGCGCGGTTCGATGCGCCCATCCGCTTCGAGGGCGAGACCGACCTCGCCGGCGATGAGCCGACCGGCCTGGCGATCCGGCTCGAGGGCTCGACGGTGCCGAGCGAGGTCGAGCCGGAGATGGCCGTCCAGCGGCTCCTGACCGTGCAGACGCCGGACGACGTGCCCAGGCGACCGGGTCTCCGCGATCGCCGCGGCCGGCGAACCTACAAGGAATGGCGTCTCGAGCCTGGCGATCCCGTGACGATCGTGGGCCGGGTGTTGCCGTTCGCCGATCTGGCCGACCCTGCCACCGCGGACCAGGGTGACGGCCCCGACCTGCCGATCGACGATCCCGAGGTCGCCGCCGACATGGCCCGGGCGCGCGCGACCGGGGCGCTCGCCGACGACCCAATCGCCGCCTGGGGAAACGCGGCCATCGCGGGCTTCGGGATCGGGCGGCCGGTCGTCGAGCCGGCGATCGACCCGGCCGCCGACCGGCTCCCGCTGGCCGACCCGGAGCAGGCCGCCCGCGCCGAGCGAACGTTTCGCATCGCGCCGGAGACGCTCGTCCTGGCCGCCTCCGACGAGGTGCCGTTGCTGATCGCCCATGGCATCCCCGGCGCCGTCGTCCAGCGGGGACGCGACCGCTTCCTGGTCGGGCTGCTCGGCGCGATCCTGGCGATCGCGTCGGCGATGGTCCTCGCCATCAAGCTCGGTAGCGGAGCCGGCTCGTGACGGCACCGGGCCTGGCGGCGCTCTTCGCGGTCGTCCTGCTGGTCGCCATCGCTGGTTTCATCGTGCTCTCGAGCTACAACGCCGTCGTGGCCCTCCGGCAACGCATCGACAAGGCCTGGTCGAACATCGGCGTCGTCCTCAAGCAGCGCCACGACCAGCTCCCCAACCTCGTCGCGGCGGTCCGCGACCTGATGACCTATGAGCGCGACGTCCTGACCCGGGTGACCGTGGCGCGCGCGGCGTATGCGCCCTCGGCACCGATCCCGGATCAGGCCGTCACCTCGGAGGCGACCAGCGCCGCCGTCCGGTCCCTGTTCGCGGTCGTCGAGCGCTATCCCGACATCAAGGCCGCCGCCAACGTGGCCGATCTCCAAAACGAGATCGAGCGCCTCGAAGCGATGATCGCCGACCGTCGCGAGCTCTACAACGACCAGGTCTATCGCTACAACACGCGGATCGGGCAGGTCCCGGGCGCCCTCCTGGCGCCGATCTTCGGCTGGCGTCCGCGGGCGTTCTTCGCCGTCGAGCCGGGCGACACGGCCCGCCCGGACACGGACCTGCGCCTGGACACGGATCCGCCCGTGGACACCGAAACGTCCCGGGACCGGCCATGACCCGCCCGAACGAGGCGGCGCCCGTTGCCGAGCGGCAACTGTGGCTCGTCCGGCATGGCGAGACCGAGTGGGCCCGCCTCGGCCGCCATACCGGCCGGACTGACGTCCCCTTGACCGAGCTCGGCCGCGATCAGGCCGCGGCGCTCGGTCGGCGACTGCGGGGCCATCCCTTCGCGCTCGTGTTGAGCAGCCCGCTGTCGCGCGCATCGGAGACGGCCGCCCTGGCCGGCTTCAAGGACGCGCTGCTCGATCCGGACCTGCGCGAATGGGACTACGGCGCGCTCGAGGGGCGCATCACCGCCGAGATCCGCGACGAGTACCCGGAATGGTCGATCTGGACCGGGCCGTGGCCCGAGGGCGAGACCGCACACGATGTCGGCGCGCGAGCCGACCGGATCATCGCCCGCGCCCGGGCGGCCGACGGCGACGTCCTCGTCTTCGCCCACGGCCATCTCCTGCGCGTTCTAGCCGCCCGCTGGCTCGGTCTGCCGCCATCGTCGGGTGGGATGTTCGCCCTCGGCACCGCGACCATCTCGATCCTCGGCTGGGAACGCGAAAGCCCGGTCGTGGAGACCTGGAATGAGGCCCGCCACCTGGGCTGATCCGCCGTGACCTGACGTCCGGCGGGCCGTTGGGCCGCAGGACGGGAGTGGCTCCGGCGGTAGGATTCGAACCTACGACATGGCGGTTAACAGCCGCCCGCTCTACCACTGAGCTACGCCGGACCGAGGTGACACCCGAGCCGGGCAGGGCCGGACCCACGAGCGTCGCGTGCGCCGGGATCGGCGCCGCGCGACAGGATAGCACGGAGACTCACCCGATCAGGCAGGCCGGACCGAGCCGGCACGGCGACGCCAGACGCCGCGATCAGGCTGCGGCGCCGACGGGGGTGCCATGGTCAGCCGGCTCGGTGCGCGCCGGAGCTGGAAGCCGGCCTGCCGGCGGCGCATACCAGTCGCTGCGCGAGGTCCGTCAGGGCGTCTCGATCGGGCTCTCCGGCCGATTCCCCCACTCCTCCCAGGACCCGGCGTAGCTTCGGACCTGGTCGTATCCGGCCAGCTCGTGGAGCACGAACCAGACGAGAGCCGCCCGCACGCCGCCCTGGCAGTAGGTCGCCCGGAGCTCGGCCGGGTCGGCGCCGCTGGCGCGCACCAGCGATACCATCTCGTCGACGCTCCGGAACGTGCCCTCGTCGGTCAGCAGGTCGACGAAGCAGCGCTGGCGGGCACCCGGGATGTGGCCACCACGCGCCGCGCGCAGGTCGACCCCGACCCACTCGGCCGCGGTGCGGACGTCGAGCAGTCGGGTCGGGCCGCCCGGCTTGGCCGCCTCGCGGCTCCAGGCGCGAACCTCGTTGTAGGTGGCGATCAGTGCGTCGTCCCGCTTGCCCAGTGTCACCGGCGCCCGAAGCGCATCGGCCAGGTCGGCCTCCGGCAGCTCCACCCTCGTCTCGCCACCTGCCCGTCGCCACGCCTCGATGCCGCCATCGAGGATGTGCAGTCGGTCGGACGGGAATCGATACAGCCGCAGCAGCCAGTAGCCCCGGATCGCCTGCCGGTTCTGGCCGATGTCGTCATAGAACACGACCCGGTCGCCCTCCCCCACCCGCCAGACCCGGAGCAGACGCTCGGTCTCCTCGCGCCACGGGATCAGCCACTCGCGCTCGGCGTCGCCGGTCTCGGGGGCGGTCCCACGCAGCGCCAGCTCCTTGTGCAGGTCGCTGTACGTGGCGCCGGCGATGTGGCGCTTGTTGTAGACGCGCCTGTCGGGCGAGACGTGGACCAGTCGGATGTCGCCATCGTCGATGTGTTCGGCCAGCCAGGCAGCCGACACGAGCGGTCCCGGGCCCCTCGTGGCGGCCGCGGATCGGGCGGGCGACGAGCGTTTCGTGGGCACCGACGGATGCTAGCATCCCATCTGGCCGATGACCTGCGGCTCACCCTGACCGACCTGTCGCCCGCGATGCTGGCCATCAGCGCATCTATCAACCCCGACGCCGAGCACCTCGTCGGCGACATGCGCACGCTTCGCCTCGGACGGACCTTCGACGCGGTTCTGATCCACGATGCGATCTGCTATCTGACCGCGGAGACGGACCTGCGGGCGGCGATGACGACCGCCTACGAGCACCTCCGTTCGGGCGGGGTCGCCGTGTTCGCGCCCGACTTCGTGCGCGAGACCTTCGAGATCGGGACCGATCACGGGGGCGAGGACGGACCCGCCCTGCCGGACGGGCGTCCGGGCCGGGCGATGCGGTATCTCGAGTGGACCACCGATCCCGACCCGTTGGACACGACCTACCAGGTCGACTACGCCCTCCTCCTGCGGAGCGAAGACGGCTCGGTGACCGTTCGCCACGACCAGCGTCACGAAGGGCTGTTCCCTCGCTCGACCTGGCTGGCGCTGCTCGCCGATATCGGGTTCAGTGCCAAGGCCGTCGACGATCCGGATGGCCGGACGGCCTTCGTCGGGTCGAGGCCGGCCGTCAGACCGCCGTGCTCGTCCCGCTGAGCCGGGCGCCGGCCTGCTCCGGTTTCGCGTGCCGGTCGCCCTACTCGAGGTAGTCCTTGAGCTTGCGGCTGCGGGACGGGTGGCGAAGCTTGCGCAGCGCCTTGGCCTCGATCTGGCGGATCCGCTCGCGGGTGACGTTGAACTCCTTGCCGACCTCCTCGAGGGTGCGGGCACGCCCGTCCTCGAGGCCGAACCGGAGCTGGAGCACGCGCCGCTCCCGACCTGTCAGCGAGTCCAGGACCGCCTCGACCTGTTCCTTGAGGAGCTGGTGGGACGCGGCCTCGGCCGGAGCCAGGGCACCGCGGTCCTCGATGAAGTCACCGAGGTGGGAGTCCTCCTCCTCGCCGATCGGGGTCTCGAGCGAGACCGGCTCCTGCGAGACCTTGATGATCTCGCGGACCTTCTCGGGCGTGACCTGGACCTCCTGGCCCTTGGACATCGCCTCGGCGATCTCCTCGACC
>JBBQVJ010000053.1:0-12876 GCA_038211705.1 Candidatus Limnocylindrales bacterium
CGAGAACGGAGCGCGTCCGCCGTCACGGTCCAGCGCTCGGAGCGATCGAAGACGACGAGGTCGGCCGGGGCGCCTTCGACGAGGCCGACCGAGCCGGCGCGCCGCGAACGCCCCGCCAGCAACCCTGCAGGCCCAGTCGTGAGCGCCTCGATGGCGCGGGCGAGTGGCAGCCCTCCGGCGTCGACCGCGGCCAGCACCAGCCCCAGCGCCGTCTCGAGGCCGCTGATCCCGTTCGCGGCGGCGCCGAATTCGACCGCCTTGTCCACCTCGGTGTGTGGTGCGTGGTCGGTCGCGATCGCATCGACCGTGCCGTCGAGCAGGGCGGCCAGGCAGGCGGAGGCATCGTCCGGGCTTCGCAGCGGCGGGTTGACCCGCAGGGCCGGATCGAATGGCCGGGCCACGATGGCCTCGTCCGACCACGGATCGCCGCTCGCCTCCCACGCCCAGCGCCGAGCGCCGGCGATCCACTCGTCGGTCAGGACGAGGTGATGCGGCGTGACGTCACAGGTCACGGGCAGCCCAGCCGCCTTCGCCACGCGCACGTGCTCGAGTGCGGCCGCCGTGGACAGGTGGGTCAGGTGGAGTCGCGCCCTCGGTACATCGCGCAGCACGTCGACGAGGATCGCCAGATCCCGGGCGACCGCCGCCGCCTCGGCAGAGACCGGCCAGCCGCGTAATCCAAGCACCGTCGCCACGAACCCATCGTTCGCCTCGGCGCCGTCGGTCTGCGACGGGTCTTCCGCATGATCCACGACCGGGAGGCCCAGCGCCCCCGCGTAGGCGAGCGCCGAGCGAAGGATCGACGCGGAGCGGACCGGCGCGCCGTCGTCCGAGAAACCGACCACACCGGCATCCGCCAGCTCGCCAAGGGCGGCCAGCCGCTCCCCTGCCCGTCCGACGGTCACCGCCCCGTGCGCGAGCAGCTCGACGGGCGAGCCCGAGGCCACCGCCGCCGCTCGGATCCCGGCCAGCACCCCAGGTTCATCGAGGGCCGGTGTCGTGTTCGGCATCGTGCAGACCGTCGTGAAGCCGCCGTGCGCGGCCGCCGCCAGACCGGAGGCGATCGTCTCTGCGTCCTCGTTGCCGGGTTCGCGCAGGTGCACGTGGAGGTCGATGAAGCCGGGCGCCACGATGACCCCGTCGGGCTCGATGCCGGCCGCATCGGCCCCGCTCAGCCAGGTCACCGCCTCAAGGATCCCGTCGACCACGACGATCTCGCCAGGTCCTTCGCGCCCGGCCGCCGGATCGACCAGCCATGCCCGGCTGATCTCGAGATCGGGTCCCCGGGCGCTCACGCCGGCGCGGCCCCGGACCCGCCGCCGTTGGTCCCGGCGAGCAGGTACAGGAGGGCCATTCGCACGGCCACACCGTTGGTCACCTGGTCGGTGATGACGGATTGCGCGCCGGCCGCCACGTCGGCCGCGATCTCGACCCCTTCGTTCATCGGGCCCGGGTGCATGACGAGGGCGCCCGGACGAGCCAAGGCAAGCCGCTCGCGGGTGAGCC
Source organism: Candidatus Limnocylindrales bacterium (assembly GCA_038211705.1). Taxonomy (GTDB): domain Bacteria; phylum Chloroflexota; class Limnocylindria; order Limnocylindrales; family CSP1-4; genus SPCO01. The sequence goes on from JBBQVJ010000053.1 coordinate 1,507, forward strand.
CATAGCGGGCCGCGTACTCGCGCAGCGAGGGCAGCAGCCCCGAGGCCATCCGTTCGCGCTGGATCCGGAGAGCCATCACGACATCGGCGTCGCGCAGCGCCTCATCGATCGAGGTCGTGACGTGGAACCGGCGACCGGCCGCTGCCCCGCGTCCGGCCCACGCTTCGAAGCCCCGGACCAGCGTGGCCGGCCCGCACAGCCACAGGTCGGCGCCCGCCGCGGTCAGCGTCCAGATGTTGGAGCGTGCCACCCGGGAGTGCAGCAGGTCGCCCAGGATCACGACCTTGCGCCCCGCGACCGACCCACTGGGCAGCCGCTCGCGCATCGTGTACAGGTCCAGCAGGGCCTGGGTCGGGTGGGCGTGCCAGCCGTCGCCGCCATTCAGCACCGAGCCCCCGAAGATCTCGGCCGCAAGGTACGGAGCGCCCGACACCGAGTGGCGGATCACCAGCATCTGGGCGCCGAGTGCCTCGACCGTCCGGACCGTGTCGACCAGCGACTCCCCCTTCGACACCGACGAGCTCGACGCGGCGATGTTGACGACGTCCGCCGAAAGGTTCTTGGCGGCGACCTCGAACGAGACACGGGTCCGGGTCGAGGCTTCGTAGAACAGGATCGTGACCTGGCGACCGCGCAAAGCCGGGACCTTCGCGATCGGCCGGGCGAGCACTTCGCGCATCGCGTCGGTCGTGCGCATCACCAGCTCGAGTTCGGCCGCCGAGAGCACGTCGACATCGAGCAGGTGGCGGTGGCGCCACGGAACGGCCTGACCCTCGGGCGCCGAGTCGACCGACGGGACGGCGACGTCCGCCTCTGCGCCGGGACCCCCGTCGGTGTCGGAGTCGACCACGAGACTCACCCGACCGCCTCGGCCGAAGGCTCAAGTACAAGCCGCTCGATCTCGACCCCGTCCTCGTCGTCGATCTCCTCGAGGTGCACCTTGACCAGCTCCTCGCGCGAGGTCGGCACGTTCTTGCCGACGTGGTCGGCCCGGATGGGCAGCTCGCGGTGGCCACGGTCGACCAGGACGGCCAGCCGGATGGCCTGCGGGCGACCGAAATCGACCAGAGCGTCCATGGCGGCCCGGATCGTCCGCCCCGTGTAGAGCACATCGTCGACGAGGATGACCGTCTTGCCATCGATCCCCGACGGCAGCTCGGTGCCCTTGACGACGGGCTGCTGGGCGACCATAGAGAGGTCATCACGGTAGAACGTGATGTCCAGCGCCCCGACCGGGATCTCGACACCCTCGTGCTCGAGGATGGCGGCGGCGATCCGCCGCGCGAGCGGCACGCCGCGTCGCTGGATGCCGATCAGCAGTAGACCGTCCGTGCCCGCCTGTTTCTCGACGATCTCGTGGGAGAGGCGGATCGTCGCCCGGCGGATCTCGTCCGCGGTCATGATCTGACGGCCGCTCATCACTCCTTCCTGGGCCTCACCGGGCCTCCCTGGCGGCCTCACGGGGCCGTGGCTGAAGGGACAGTGGAAGGATACCGCGCCGGGCTCGGTCCCGGTCGGCCGTGCTCAGTAGATGTAGACGGTGACCGTGGTCGTGCCCGACCAGGACGGGCAGCCGCACACCGTGAAGAAGTCCGGTCGGTAGAGGTCGACCACGCGTGATGGCTTCTGCGGGCCATAGTCGTTGACCACCCGCTCGATACAGCCGCCCTTGCCGCAGATGACGACGAGCGTGCCGCGCGGCAGGCGCATCGCCGTCGTCCCGTTGTCGTAGAAGGTCGCGCCGCCGGTCAGGGTCGTCTTGGCCGGCTTGCGGATCGAGGCCGGACCGGCGTCCGGCTGGTTCAGGGTGGCCCGCGCGGCGGGGGCCGGCTGGCGCGCCTGACCACGCTCGACGATCGGTGTCTCGGCGGTGATCGAGCCTGCCGACAGATGGGCGCCATCGAGCGAACCGATCGAAGGCAACGTTCGCGAGTCCTCCTGGACCGAGAGCTGCTGGAACGCGCCTGCCGGGATGGGTTCGATCGGGCTGGGAACCCGCGAACCGCCGAGACCGGGAAGCGCGACCAGGGCGAGGGCCGCGGTGAGCACCGACCCTACGACCAAACGATTGGGTCGCACGTGACCCAGACCATACGATGGATTCGGGGCATATGCACGCCGGCGCTGCGGCTAGTGGATGACGACGACGTCCTCTACCGGCCCGGACTCGACGGCGCCGACCGCCTGGTCGGTCCAGGCCACGATCTGGACTCGACTTCCTTCGCCGCCCTGACCGGGCGGGGTCGCCCACGCAAGGCGGCCGTTCGCGATCGAGAAACCGGGCAACGCCGTGACGTCATGCGGCGCCCCGTGGGGACGATCCAGCTCGCCCGTGACCGGGTCGAGCTGCAACAGGCTGAGCCGGCCGACGGCCGGGTCGCTTGGATCGGCCAGCCAGACCGCCAGCCAGGTGCCCGTCTCATCCCAGCGAACGTCGAACTCCGAGAACCGGCCCTCGGCGACGCGGGCGACCGGCTTCGCAGCATCGAGCCCGGCTCCGTTGCTGAAGCCGCGCAGCACGAGTGCACCCTTGGCCGGCACCTGGGTCCGGCCGTCCGGCCCCAGCTTGATCGTGCCGTCCCAGGCCACGGCCCAGTGATCGTTCGGGTCGACCGTGGGACGCCAGGCGCTCCCCGCGATCGGTGTCTCGTCGCCGTTCGCCGGGTCGACGAAGAAGGACTCGGCGTTCACCTCGCCACCGGCGTCACCATCCGTGGCGACCCGGCTGCCGACCACGCGTTCCCCCGCCCACGAGGCGAAGACGCTCCTGTGGTCGTTGGTGAGCGGGCGCGCCTGCTGGTCGCCGACGCGCCAGATGTAGATGTCCGGACCCGCCGACTGGTTCGAGGGCCGAGCCGTGAACGCGAACCACGAGCCGTTGGGCGAATAAGCCGGGGACTGGCCGACGACCTTGACGCCCGTGACGATCGCGATCGTGGCCGCCAGGGTCGGCTCCGGGGTGAGGGTTGGGGTGGGTTCTGGGGTGACCTCCGGGGTCACGCTGACCACCGGCGTGGCGGTGGGGCCGGCCGACGCGACCCGCGAGGCCGTGGGCTCGACGCTGGCGGGCGGCTCGGAGGATGTCGCCGGTGTCTGGGTCGCCGTCGCGCTGGCGGTCGGGACGACGGTCGGGGTCGGAGTCGGGACGACCGTCGGGGTCGGTGTCGGGTTGGCTGTGGCGGTCGCGGTCGGGCTGGGCTCGGTGGTCGGCAGCGCGATGACGACGACCGTATCGCCGCCACTCGGATCGGTGCCGACGACGACGGCCTGGTTCTTGACCGGCGACTGCGAGATGGACTTCGGCGTGATGCTCAGGTCGACCGGCTTCGCATCGCGGTCCGTGACCGGGGCGCAATCGGGCTGGCGGTCGGTCGGGCAGACCGCGTCGATCTTGGTCACGCTGTAGCTGAGCTTCCCGCCGGGGGCCGTCCCGACCCACTCGACGGAGCCTGCACCGACCGCGATCGGCGTCGCACCGGGGAGGGTCAGCGACGGGCCGGCAGCGATCGCCGGGACGCTGGAACCTGGCCCCGGACCGGCCAGGAAGCCGCCGGACAGGAGGCTGGCGCCGATCACGACCACGACGATCGCGATGCCCGCGACACCGGACAGGACGCCGAGCGCCGGCGTCGACCGTCGACCCGAGCGTGCGGTGCGTCGCGAGCGACCGCCGCGGGACGCCGATTCCTGTTCGATGGCGGCCGACGTGCGGGCCCACAGGTCGCGCGGCGGCTCGGGCTGGCGATCACGCAGTCCACGGAGCGCCAGGCGATCCGCCTCGTATGCCGCCGCCACCGACCGGCAGGCTGGGCACGTGCCGAGATGCTCGTCGAGCCAGGTCGCATCGGCGGTGTCCAGCGGCCAGTCCACCCGAGTGGCCGCGAGATTGCGGGCGCGGTCGTGGGTCGCGACCGATTGGGCCGCGTGCCGTCGGATGCGCTGCATCCGGCTCATCGATGCCCCTCCGCCGAATGCGATCCGGCCGGCTTGGCCTCGGCTTCGGCCTCGGCCGCCCGCTCGACGGCGAGCGCCTGACGCAGGCTTTCGCGAGCGCGGGTGAGGAGGGCCCGAGCGGCGACGTGGCTGACGCCGAGTGCCGCGGCCAGCTCGACGCCGGTCAGGTCGTGGAGCTCGGCGAGCAGGAGCGCAGCGCGCTGACGCTCCGGGATGCGGGCCAGCGCGCGTTGCATGTCACCGGACAGGTGGGCGTCCATCACCAGGCGCTCGGCCGACGGCGCGGAACCATGCGATTCGCCGGTCCACGGGAGGAAGCGGATGATCTTGCGTCGGCGGATCTCGTCGAGGGCCACGCGGTGGGCGATCTGGTACAGCCAGGCCCGGGCGTTCTCGGGCTTCTCGAGGGTCTCGTAGTTCTTGTAGGCCTTGATGAATGCATCCTGGGTCAGGTCGGCGGCCAGCTCGGGTTCGCGGAGCATCCGCAGGAGATAGGCGTAGATCTCACCGTGGTGCTTGGCGAAGAGCTGCTCGACGAAGACGCCCGCTTCCTCGTGGTCCCACAGCATGCTCACTCCGGCCGCTCGTGATCCGAGCGTGCCGTGACGGCCAAGCGTTCCGCGGAGGTCAGCGAGAGCGGGATCGGCGACCACAGGTTCTCCGAGCGGGGTGTTGCACGAAGCACGGTCGCTGGGCAGCGCGCTCTCGTCGGCCCAAAGACGACGGGCCTCCCCCGTGTGTGACGTCCGTCGCGGGACGCGCCGGGCCGATTCATCCGGTGCCTTCGACGCTGGGCTCCGCTCGCCCGAGCAGCTCCTCGACGGCGTCCTCCGGCGAGACCGGGTTGACCGGCAAACCCGTGCCGAGCTCCAGGCCCGCGATCTCCCGGAGCCGGGGATGGATCTCCCAGTGCCAGTGGTAGGTGGCGTCGACCTGTTCGCGTAGCGGGGCGGTGTGGAGGACGAGGTTGTACGGCGGGCCATCGAGGCTGGCCGCCAGCCGCCCGAGCACCTGGCGCAACGCCTCCGAGGTGGCCGCGACATCCGGTTTCGCGGCACGCCCGAAGTCGGCCTCGTGGTGGCGCGGAACGATCCAGACCTCGAACGAGGAGCGCGACGCGAACGGCGCGAAGGCGACGCTCGACGCGTCCTCCCAGACGAGCCGATCCGGTCGTCGCGATTCGTCGCGGACCAGCCGGCAGAACGGGCACTCGCCCTCGCGGATGACGAAGCGGGCGGCGCCGCCCATCTCCTCCGCGATGCGGTGCGGGACCTGGGGCAGGTCGTACAGGTCAAGACACAGGTGGTTCGTCCGTGCGCCGGCCTGGGCGCCCCAGTTCTGGACGACCTGGAGGTAGTCGGTCTGCCCGATCTCGCGCGCCTCAGCCAGCGCGTCGCGGGCGGCGCCGACGAGCGCCTCGATCATGTCGCTGCCGACGGCGTGCAACGGGCGATGCTCGCCGGGCGGGGCGACGATCGTGCGCCAGCTGCCGGTCGCGCGTGCCTGGGCGAGGGCCACCTGGCCGAGGCCGCGATCGAGCTCGCGGGCGTCCTCGCCGGTCCCGACCACATGGAACGCGAAATCCTTGAGCATCCGGACGCGGATCCCGTCGCCATCGGGCGTCGAGCAGTTCGCGCAGCCGAACAGGTGATCGTCGATCGGATCCGCGGCGCGCGCGAAGCGATCCCGATGGAAGGCGCGGTCGACGACGGTCGCCACCCACCAACCGGTGATCGGGTCCTTGCGGAGCTCGAAAAGGCCGGCCGCCACGTCAGATCCCGGTCAGCGGTGCGCCAAGCTCGGCAGCGAGCGTTTTGGCGAACGTCGTCGCGACCCGTTCGACCGACGCGGTCGTCGGCGGACCGGTCTCGCCACGCTCGGCGGCGATCGAAGTCGACCGCACGCCCGGCATCCCGCACGGATCGATCAACCCGAAATCGTCCAGGTCGACCGTGACGTTCAGGGCGATCCCGTGGTAGGTCACGCCACGCTCGATACGCAGACCGAGCGCCCCGACCTTGCGTGGGTCGGGGCCGTCAGGGTCGCACCAGCAACCAGGATGGCCGTCCCGCCGCGCGGCAGCCACGCCATTCGCGGCACAGGTCGCGATGAGGGCCGCCTCGAGGGCGCGGACCAGCGGTCGAACCAGCAGGCCGCGTGGCGAGAGCGCGATGATCGGGTAGGCGACCAGCTGACCGAGCCCGTGATAGGTCACCTCGCCGCCGCGCTCGACGCGGATGATCTCGATGCCGCGTGCGGCCAGGGTCGCGTCGTCGGCGAGGATGTGCCCGGGGTCGGACGTGCGCCCCAGGGTCAGCACGGCCGGGTGCTCAAGGAGGAGGAGCTGGTCGCCGATCCGCCCGTCGGCCCGCTCGGCAACGAGCCGCTTCTGGATCGCGAGCGCCTCGCGGTAGTCGACCCGTCCGAGCCATGCTGCGGCGATCGGCCCCGCTTCGGGGGTCGAGCCGGGTCGCGCCTTCACGAGGGTCTCGATCGCCACCACGGCAGGGTAGCAGGACGGGCTCACGGGGCCGACTCGAGGCCATGGCCTGACCCGGCCCGGCGGCCGAGCCCTATCGTCCGATGTCGGCGCCGAGCCCGAATGACACGATCGCCGCGAGACTCCCGAGCCCGATGACCAGCGCGACGGCGAAGCCGACCGCCAGTGGGCGCCAGCTCGTTTCGCGCAACTCCCCGACGTGGATCGACATCCCGACGGCGGACAGGGCGACGAGGATCAAGGTTCGGGCGACGGTGTCGAGGGTGACCGCCTCTGAGGCGTCGATGATGCCGATCGTGCGCAGCGCGGCAAGAACGATGAAGCCCACCACGAACAGCGGGATCGCTCGTCGAAGTCCGCGACGGGGCGATCCGGTCCGCCCCTGCGTCCGCGAGGCCCAGACCGTGGCGATCAGCAGGAGGAGCGGGGCCATCATTGCGTTCCGGATGAGCTTGACCACGGTCGCCACATCCAGCGCGTCTGGGCCGAAGGCCGCGCCCGTGGCGATCACCTGGCTCGTGTCGTGGACCGCGACCCCGGCCCATAGCCCGAACGATGGCTGGGAGAGGCCGATCGCGCGCCCGATCGCCGGGTAGAGGAAGACCGCGAGCGTTCCGAACAAGGTGATCGTGGCGACCGCATAGGCCACCTCGCGGGCACGGGCGCCGATCACCGGGGCCGTGGCCACGATGGCTGTGTTGCCGCACACCGCCGACCCGACCGCGATGAGGACCGCCAGCCGGCCCTCGACCCGGACCACCCGGGCCACGAGCAGGACGATCAGAAACGAGGCCGCCATGGTCACGACGATGATCCCGGTGGCGGGCAACCCGATCCGGGCGATCTCACCCAGGCTGAGCCGGGCGCCGAGCAGGACGATGCCCAGCCGGAGCAGACGCTGTGAGGCGAACGCGAGTCCGGGTGCGAGCGGCGCGAGGCGGTCGCCGACCAGGCTCGAGATGACGATGCCGAGCAGGAGCGCGACCGACACCTCGGCGACGATCGAGGGCAGGAACCCCATGACGAGCCTGGCGACCGCCGCCACCACGATCGCGGCGACGAGCCCTGGAGCGATCGATCGCGTCGCGTCAGCGAGCGCGGGCCGGGTCAGGACGGTGCGAGCTTGGGGGTGAACACCAGCGGCGCCTCGGGTTCGATGACGATCCCATCCTGGGTCGTGTCGTAGGGCTCGAAGGCGAAGCCGGCCCTGCTCCGGCGGACCCGGTGGAACTCGAGGGTGTACGACGAGTAGGCATCGTGTGTCAGCGCCGCGGCCTGGGTGTGCGCCGGACGGCCGGACGCTGCGCGTGCCTCGGCACGGCTGTCCCACAGGCAGAACGACATGCAGCCGCCGTCGGCCTGGGTCGGACCGCGGTAGTAGTGGACGAAGCCCGGCGCATCGAGCGCCTCGGTGTGCGCCCAGTCGTCGTGGGCCGTCAGCCGCGTCTCGTCTACGTCCGCCCGTCGGATGGAGCGGAACGCGACCATGTACCACTCACCATCGTTGACGTCGCGCTCGCAGGCCTGCCACGTGAAGGCGTCAGCCACGGGCAGGGTCGCGTACCGGTCGGAGACCGGGACAAGACGATCGAAGCTCGAGCGCGATCGATAGCTCATGGCGAGCAGCATAGCGAACATCCCCCCGGATTGCCACACCATGAGACAACGGTCTGCCACGATGCGAGACGGAAGTACCAAGGTCAGGGGAATCGGTCCTCCGCCAAGTCGGCATTGATCGCCCGAGCGGCCTCCTGGAGGAGCCGCCCCGCCCTGGCCCGCCAGGTGTCACCGCAGCGGAACGCCGGACCGATCAGGGCGATCGCGCCGACGATGCCGTCCTCGCGGAAGACGGGGGCGGCGACGGCCACCGAGCCTTCGATGAGCTCACCCTCGCTGTTCGCCATCCCGGTCATCACGATCCCGCCCAGCGTGGCCCGCAGCTCGGACTCGGTCGGGGTGCTGCCGGTGATCCGCACCAGGTCCTGGGCGAGCACCTCGTCGAGGACCTCGGCCGGCGCGAACGCGAGCAGGGCGCGGCCCGGTGCCCCGGCGTAGAGGGGCGACATCGAGCCGGGTTGGAGGATCACCCGCAGGGGCGCATCGCTCTCGACCTGGTGAAGACAGACCGACGACAGACCGAGCCGTCGGACGACAATCGCGGTCTCGCCAGTCTCCCGGGCGAGCATCCGCAACGCGGCATCGGCATGGCGGATGAGCCGCTCGCTGCTGACGTTCGTCCCGGTCCCGATCAGGAGCTTGGGCCCCAGCCGGAACTGGCCGCCGGTGCGATCGATGAAGCCGAAGTCGCCGAGCGTCCGCAGATAGCGGTAGACCGTCGAGAGCGGCATCTCGAGGAGGCTGCCGAGCTCGTCGGCCCGGACCTCGCCGCGATCGGCGACGGTCAGCAGCAGCCGAAGCCCCCGGGCGAACGAGGTGTCCTCGGCGGCTTCCTCGGGTGGGCGGTCGCGTGCGGTGGTCATCCTGGATCCCCGGCTTTTCTCACTACGCGGGAATCGCTCCCGGCAGGCGATGATAACACCGGTCGTCGTGGTTATCCGCCGCCGCAACCACCGGACCGACAGACGGGATTCGCTCCGGCTGCCAGATCGGATGAAGAAATCAGCTCGGGTCGGCCCCCAAGCGCTTCCCGCCCGCCGGTGGTAGCTACGAATCGCCCGACTTCGCAACGGCCGCCAACCATCGACATCGGCACGGACACGATGTTGCAGATCACGACCTCGGCCGGTTGCCCGCAGCTCGGCGACGACCGCGATGTGTCGGCCGGGCTGTCACTGGCCGATGTCTGGTTGTCGCAGGCCAAGCGGGCCGGTCGCAACCAGGTGGTCGGCCTCTAGTCGAGGGCACCCGTGGTCGTCTCCGGCCCTGGGTCGGTGGTGGCCCAATGCTCGACCGGCGCCGGTCGCCCGTACCAGAAGCCCTGTCCGAATTCGACACCGAGCTGACGCAGCGCGCGCCTCCTCGTCGGTCCGATCCCCTCGGCCACGATCCGGCAGCCCGCTGTCCGGGCGAAATGGCGCATGGCCACGACCAGGGCCTGCCGACCGAGATCGACATTCACCCGCCGGACCAGGCTGATGTCGAGCTTCACGAAGTCGGGGCGCAGCTCGATGATGTGGCCGAAGTTGGCCATGCCCACGCCGGCGTCGTGGACCGCAAGTCGGACATCGCGGCCCAGGGCAGCAGCCGCGCTCCCGCCGACGCCCTCTCGCTCGGGACGGTCGCCGAGGGGATCGAGACCGAGGCCCAGGCAACCGCGCTTGCCGCGCTCGGCTGCGAGTTCGGCCAGGGCTACCTGTGTGGCCGGCCGGACTTCGCGGACGCCTGTCTTCTCGGGGTGCGGGTGCCAGCGGCCGCCTGAGCGGTCCGATGCGCCCCCCTCCGCCGCCTGCGCTACCGTTCGCTTCATACCGGCGCGCACGTTGCTGGCGCGGGGATGGAGGCGTTCGCCATGGATGATGTCGCGGTCTTCGATCACATCAATGCCCTCTCGACCGAGGAGGAGACGCTCTTCGCCTCGGCCCGTGACGGCTCGGGCCTGACCACCGAGGCCTCGGACCGGCTGACCCAGATCAAGATCGAGCTCGATCGCTGCTACGACCTGCTCCACCAGCGCGAGGCGAGACGCGCGGCCGGGCTGGATCCGGAGGAGGCATCGCTGCGGCCGGTCGAGGTCGTCGAGCGCTACCAGCAATAGCGAACCGTCCTCGATTCACCTGCACGCGGCCCTCGCAGCGGTCATGCTGGTCGCATGATCGACGAAGGGGGCGCGGCCGCCGGCGAGACGAGTGATTCGATCGAGGATCTGGCCGGGCGCTGGCTCGCCGCCGAGCGGGCGGCATCGGAGCGGGGCAACGCGGGCGGGACCGAGGAGCGGGCCCGGCTGGCGAGCGCGGCCTATGACGACGCGATCGGGGCGGCCGCCGGCGAGGACCTGCTGCTCGCCTGGCACGCGGCGCAACGGCTGCAGGACGCCACCGAGATGGGCTCCAAGGTTTGGGCAGAAGCCCGGGCCGTGTCGGAGCTGCTGCGGATGGAGTACCTGGCCCGGGGATCGTGATGGTCGCGGTATCGTCGCCGACATGACCGACCCGAGCGACCGTTACCGCGTCTTCCGGACGCTGCATGAGACGGGCTGCTTCGTGATCCCGAATCCTTGGGATGTGGGCTCGGCCCGATACCTCGCGAGCCTTGGCTTCAAGGCGCTGGCTACCACCAGTTCGGGCTTTGCCTGGAGTCTAGGCCGGCCGGACAACAGCGTGACGCTGGAGCAGGCGCTCAGCCATTTCGAGTCGATCGCCGGGGCGGTCGAGGTGCCGGTCAATGCTGACTTCGAAGGCGGCTTCGCCGCGGAGCCAGACGCGGTCGCCGCCAACGTCGCCAGGGCGGTGTCGACCGGGGTGGCCGGTCTCTCGATCGAGGATTCGACCGGCGACGAGGCCGCGCCCCTGTTCGAGTTCGGGCTGGCCGTCGAGCGGATCCGGGCCGCGCGGGCCGCGATCGATTCGAGCGGCGCCGGGGTGCTGCTCACGGGCCGGTCGGAAGGGTTCATCGCCGGCCGACCCGATCTCACCGCGACGACCCGGCGGCTGGCGGCCTACGCCGAGGCCGGCGCCGACTGCCTGTACGCGCCGGGCCTGCGCACGATCGACGACATCACGGCGATCGTCCGGGCCGTGGCTCCAAAGCCGGTCAATGTCCTGGTCGGGAGCGACTTCACGACCGTGGCCGCCCTGGCCGAGGCCGGCGTGCGCCGGATCAGCGTCGGCGGGGCACTGGCCCGGACGGCGTGGGCGGGCTTCATCCGGGCCGCCACGGAGATCGCCGAGGGGGGCACGTTCAGCGGGCTCGCCGGCGCCGCGTCATCGGCCGAGATCGAGCGAGCCTTCGACCGGGAC
>JBBQVJ010000054.1:0-12622 GCA_038211705.1 Candidatus Limnocylindrales bacterium
CATTGCGCCGCCGACCGGTCGCTCGTATCATCGAACCACTGCGCTCGATGGGCGCCGTGCTCCACGCCCGACGGAACGACTCCCTCCCACCCGTGACCGTGGTCGGTCGTACCCCGCTCCGGGCGATCGATGTCACGACGCCGGTGCCGAGCGCACAGGTGAAGTCGGCCATCCTGCTGGCCGGCCTGCGAGCGGATGGCCGGACGACGGTCCGCGAGACGGTCGCCACGCGCGACCACACCGAACGGATGCTGCGGGCGCGGGGGGTGCCGGTGATCCGCGCGGATTCGGCGGACGGCTCGGTGGCCTGGACGGTCGAAGGAGGGTTTGCGGTGCACGCGGTGACGGAACGGGTCCCGGGCGACGTCTCGGCGGCGGCGTTCTGGCTCGTCGCGGGCGCGATCCATCCCGATGCCGAGCTCGTCCTGCGCGACGTCGGGGTCAACCCGACCCGGCGGGCCGTGATCGACATCCTGCGCTCGATGGGCGCCGAGATCGAGGAGCGCCCGCTGACCGATGGCCCAGGATCCGGTACCGGTCACGGCCCGGCCGACGACGGCGTCGGCGAGCCGATGGCCGACCTCGTCGTGCACTCGTCGCCGCTCCGAGCCGTGGAGCTCGGACCGGCCGATGTGGCCGCCGCCATCGATGAGATCCCGGTCCTGTGCCTGGCCGCGGCGTTCGCGACCGGCACCACGGTCATCCGCGGCGCGGGCGAGTTGCGTCACAAGGAATCCGACCGGATCGCCGGCATCGCGACTGGGCTGCGTGCGCTCGGCGCCCGGATCGAGATCGACGGCGACGATCTCCGGATCAAGGGCGGCCACACCCTCGACGGCGCCGAGACGGACAGCCTCGATGATCATCGCCTGGCCATGACCTTCGCCATCGCCGGCCTGGTGGCCAGGGGCGAGACGTCGATCGGGCGGCCAGGCTCAGCCGCCATCTCCTATCCCGGCTTCTTCGACGACCTCGAAAGGGTGCGAGCATGACCAAGCGCGTGGTCCTCATCGGACACCCCGTCGCCCATTCGCTGTCGGGGGCGATGCATCAGGCGGCGTTCGACTCGCTCGGCATCGACGCCAAGTACGAGCTGTGGGACCGCTCCCCGATGGAGCTGGCCGACGCCATCGGCGAGCTGCGCGGGGACGACTTCCTGGGCGCCAACGTCACCATCCCGCACAAGGAGCGGGTCGTGCCGATGGTCGACCGGCTGACCGACGACGCCCACATCACCGGTGCGGTCAACACCCTCACCCGCGAGGGCAAGCGGCTCATCGGGCACAACACCGACGTGCCAGGCTTCAAGGTCGCCCTCGACCGGCTCGTCGGCAAGCAGAAGATGCCCCGCCAGGCGGTCGTCCTGGGTGCCGGCGGCGGCGCGCGCGCCGTCGTCTATGGCCTCATCACCGAGGGCTTCCAGCGGATCGTGGTGTTCAACCGCCACCTCCATCGCGCCGAAGGGCTGGTCAAGCATTTCGGTCGGAGCGCGGCGCACATGGAGCTGCGGGCGATGCCCTGGCACGACTCGATCATCGAAGCCGAGCTGGCCAAGACCAGGATCCTGGTCAACGCGACCTCGATCGGGCTGACCCGCGACGAGAGCCCGATCCCGCCCGAGGCACTCCACGGCGACCTGCTGGTCCTCGACCTGATCTACGCCAGGACCCGCTTGCTGCGCGATGCCGCGGCGGCCGGTGCGACCGTCGCCGATGGCGAGCTGATGCTCCTCAACCAGGGTGCCGCCGCATTCACGCTGTGGACGGGCCAGCCGGCGCCGCTCGAGCTGATGCAGCAGAAGCTGGCCGAGGCGCGCGCCGGCGGACTTCGATCGGCCGAGGGGGAGCCGACCGGCGACGCGGCCGATGCCGGTGCCGCGGCGGCGACCGCGGCCGCCGACTGACGGTCGGCACGCGCGAACCCCGAGCAGGCGACGACTGACGATGGCCGCCTTCCGATTCCTGACCGCCGGTGAATCGCACGGCCCGAGCCTGGGCGTGACCATCGAGGGTGTGCCGGCGGGTCTCGAGTTGACCGCCGACGCGATCGCGGTCGACCTCGCCCGGCGGCAGAAGGGCTACGGCCGCGGTGCCCGCCAGGCCATCGAGCAGGACCGCGCCGAGATCCTGTCGGGCGTCCGGCACGGGACCACGCTTGGCTCGCCGATCCTGCTGCTCGTACGGAACAAGGACTGGGAGAACTGGACGGCGGTCATGGCCGTCGAGCCCCTCGACGATGCGGCCGCCGAGGCCCTCCATGACGCGGCCGCCGATGGCAACAAGCGAGCGACCCCGGTGACCCGGGTCCGGCCCGGTCACGCCGACCTGGCGGGGGCCCTCAAGTACGGCTTCAACGACGTCCGCACCGTCCTCGAGCGCGCCTCGGCGCGCGAGACCGCGGCCCGGGTCGCGGCCGGCGGGGTCGCGCGCGCGTTCCTGCGCGAGCTCGGAATCGAGACCTGGTCGTTCACGGCCGAGGTCGGTGGCGTCGCGGTCGACCCGGCGAACGCCACCCGTACGCGCGATGCGGCCGACGCGTCGCCGCTGCGCTGCCCGGACCCGGACGCCGAGACGGCGATGATCGCCCGGATCGATGAGGCGCGCTCGGCCAGCGACACGGTCGGCGGCGTCTTCGAGGTCGTCGTCCACGGGCTCCCGATCGGGCTCGGCTCGTACGTCCACTGGGACCGCCGGCTCGATGGCGCGCTGGCCGCGGCGGTCATGAGCATCAACATCGTCAAGGGCGTCGAGTTCGGTCTCGGCTTCGAGCAGACCCGGCGGTTCGGCTCGGCGGTCCACGACGTCATCGAGGGCCGCGGCGATGCCGGCCACTGGGTCCACCGCACCAACAACGCCGGTGGCCTGACCGGTGGCGTGACGAACGGCGAGCCACTCGTCGTGCGTGGTGCCGTCAAGCCGATCTCGACCCTGGCTCGTCCGCTGCCGTCGGCCGACCTGATCACCGGCGAGGCCGTCGACAAGGCCCACTACGAGCGCAGCGACATCAGCGTGGTGCCGGCTGCCGGCGTCGTCGGCGAGGCGATGGTGATGCTGACGCTGGCCCGGTTCGTCCTCGAGAAGTTCGGTGGCGACACGCTCGATGACGTCAAGACGAGCCTGGCGGCGTATCGGGCACGGATCGCCCACGCCCCAGACGCGCCGGTGGCGGGCGGGCCGCGGGCCGCGGGCCGCGAAACCACGAACGGCGATACCGGTGATGTCGGCGACCCGGCCGGCTCGGCACCCGCCGAGGGCGGCCACGGCCTGACCGGCACGGACGAAGCCGGCTCGGGCGGGGACGACTGAGGCCGGCCGATGGACCTCGTGCTGGTCGGGCTCCCGGGGAGTGGCAAGACGGTCGTCGGGCGGCGATTGGCCCATCGCCACGGGGCGACGCTGATCGACCTCGACGAGCGGATCGAGTCGGCCGCCGGCCGATCGATCGGCGAGGTCTTCGCCGAGGACGGCGAGGTCGCGTTCCGGGCGCTCGAGCGCGCGGCCATCGCCGACCTCGGCCCGGCCGATCCGGAGCCAGACGTTCGCCGCGTCATCTCGACCGGGGGCGGCGCGGTCGTCGACCCGCGCAATCGCTGGGCCCTCTACCGCGGCCGGACCACGATCTGGCTCGACGGCCGGCCGGAGGTCCTCGCCCAGCGGCTCCGTCGTTCTCCCAACGTCCGGCCGCTGGTCACCGGTCGTGACCCGATCGGGAGCCTTCGCGACCTGGCTGCCAGACGCGAGCGCTTCTACGGCGCCACGGACATCCACCAGGCGGGCGTCGCCGAGGTGCATGGCGTGGTCGACGCGGTCGAGGCCCGGCTGGCCGGGGTCGAGCGCGGCACCGGCACCACCCTCCTGCGGGCGACGACGCCGATCGGCCGGATCGTATTGGGCGACGGGATCGCCGCCGATGCGCTGGCCGCTGAGCTCGATACCTTGCGGGCCGGCCGGGCGATCCTGATCAGCGAACCCGGCGCCTGGCGAGCGGTCGGCGAGGGCCTGGCAGACGGGCTCCGAGCGCGCGGTCGCGAGGTCGTCCACGTCCTGCTCCCCGAGGGCGAGGCGGCCAAGCGGCTCGACGTCGTGGAAGGTGCCGCCCGCGAGCTCGCCGCGCTCCGGGTGGAGCGGTCCGAGCCCATCGTCGCGGTCGGTGGCGGCGCGCTTGGCGACACGGCCGGGTTCCTCGCCGCGATCTACCTGCGCGGGATCCGCTTCATCGGGGTGCCGACGACCTTGGTCGCCCAGATCGACTCGTCGGTCGGCGGCAAGACCGGGGTCGACCTGCCCGAGGGTAAGAACCTGGTCGGAGCGTTCCATCAACCGGCGGCGGTGATCATCGATATCGCGCTGCTGCGGACACTCCCCGAACGCCAGCTCCGGGCCGCGCTCGGCGAGGCGGTCAAGATGGCGGCGCTCGGCGACGAGCGGCTGTTCGAGCTGCTCGAGGCCGCCGGGCCGGCGATCGGCCGCGGCGAGCCGGCGGTCTTCGAATCTGGGGTCCTGGCCGAGCTGGTCGAGCGGGCGGCCTGGGCCAAGGTCGAGATCGTGATCGCCGACGAGCGCGAACGCGGCGCGACCGGCGGTCGTATCGCGCTCAACCTCGGCCACTCGCTGGGGCACGCCTATGAGGCTGCCGGCGGCTACGGCGGACTGCTCCACGGCGAGGCGGTCGCCTACGGGCTGCGGGCCGCCTGCCGGATCGGGCTCGAGACGGGCGTGACCCCGCCGGAACGGGCGGAGCGCATCGGGCGCCTGCTCGACGCGCTGGGTCTCGCGACCGAGCCGCTCCCCTACCCACTCGACGCGGTCATCGGTCACCTGGCGGCTGACAAGAAGCACGCCGATGGCCGGCTGCGCTGGGTCCTCCCGACCGCGGATGGGGTGGTGATCCGCGACGACATCGACGCCGCCGTCGTCGAACGGGCGGCCGCGAGCCTCCTGGCGGGCGCACCGGCCGACTCGAGCCCGACCGGGAGCCCGCGGTGACCGCCGTCCTCGTCCTCGAAGGCCCGAACCTCAACCTCGTCGGGACGCGCGAGCCGGAGATCTACGGCTACGACTCGCTCGAGCAGATCCACGAGGGGCTGGCCAAGCGCGCCGCCGCGCTCGGCCTGACCATCGACTTCTTCCAGTCGAACCACGAGGGCGCCATGATCGACCGGCTCCACCGCCGCGACTTCGACGTCTCGATCGTCAACGCCGGCGGGCTGACCCACACGAGCATCGCCCTACGCGACGCGCTGCTGGCCGTCCAGCGCCCGTTCATCGAGGTTCACCTTTCGGACCCGGCCCGGCGCGAGCCGTTCCGAGCCGTCAACTTCCTGCACGATATCGCGGTGGAGTCGATCGTCGGTCAGGGCGCTCGGGGCTATCACCTGGCGCTCGAAGCGATCGCCGGGCGGTACGGTGGCGCGCGTGGCTGACCGCTCGAATCGAACCCCGCGGACGCTCGAGTCGCCCGAGCTTCGCCGGCTACGTCGTCGGATCGATACGCTCGATCGCAAGATCGTGGCGGTGCTCAACGAGCGCGCTGAGCTGGCGCGCGAAGCCGGTCGCGCCAAGCACGCCACCGGTCGGCGGGCGATCCGCGATGCCGAGCGCGAACGCGAGGTCCTTCTGCGGGTCACGATCTCGAACGAAGGCCCGCTGCCGCAGGCTGACCTCCTGGCGCTGTATCGGCGATTGATGACGGCCACCAGGGCGCTCGAGGCGCGCGACCGGGAGCGCACCCGGGCGCGACCCGAACGAGAGGATGGCGGCGACGACGGCGGCTGAGGTCGGTCTGCTCCCCGAGGGAGCGCGCTCCCGCTTCGCGCCGGCGCCGACCGGCTACCTGCACCTCGGCCACGTTGCGAACGCGGTCGCGGTGTGGGGTCTGGCGCGGGCGGCGTCCGGCCGGGTCCTGCTGCGCATCGAGGACCACGACCGGATCCGCTCCCGGCCGGCGTTCGAGTCGGCGATCCGCGACGACCTCGACTGGCTCGGGTTCGTGCCGGACGACGGGCCGGTTCGCCAGTCCGATGATGACGACGCCCACGCGGCCGCCCTCGAACGGCTCCGTCGCGAGACCCTGGTCTATGGCTGCGACTGTTCGCGGGCGACCTTCGAGGCGTGGGCCCACGAGCGCGGCCGCCGGTGGCACGGTCCGGGCTGCCCCGGCGATTGCCGGCATCGCGGCCTGGGCGGACCGGTCCTGCGGGCCGCTCTCGGTGGCGGCGCCGAGCGCTGGATGGATGCGCTCGTCGGGCCGTGCGCGGACGACGTGGCGTCGGCAACCGGCGACCTGGCGGTCCGCGATCGCGACGGCAACTGGACGTATGGCTTCGCCGTCGTGGCGGATGATCTCCGCCAGGGAACCGACCTGGTGATCCGCGGCCGCGACCTCCTGGCCGCGACGCCCGCGCAGATCCGTCTCGGGCGACTGCTGGGACGCGAGGCGTCGGCGACCTTCGCCCACCACCGGCTCATCCGACGCCCCGACGGCAGCAAGCTGTCCAAGGCCGACGCCGACACCTCGGTCCGCGAGCTCCGCGCCGCCGGACGGACGGCGCCGGAGCTGATCGGCGAGGCGGCCGCCGCGGTGGGGTTCATCGACGCTCCCCGGCCGATCGAGGCGGCCGAGGTGGGGCGGCTGTTCGCGGCCCACGCCTAGGGTTCGATCCGGTCTTCCATCTCCCACGCGTGGTCGAGGGCGTGCCAGGCGATCCGCCGCGCGGCGTAGCGTTGCGGCCACTTGCGGTCGGCCAGCGGAGCGCCGTTGGAAGGCTCGCGCAGGATCGCCAGGACGGCGTCGCGTGACGCCTCGACGGCATGGCGGTCGGTCGGGGCGGGCTGCTTGACCCGGATCCCGATCTCGCGGGCGTAATACCAGTCGGACTCGACCACGTGACCGACCATCTTGTCCCGATCTCGACCGCCGCCGCGCGGGCCTTTGCGCAGCTCGGCCGGGGCGCTTGCGGCGACGCGATCGAAGATGACCCAGGCGGCTTCGACGAGCGCGGCCAGGCGGGCGGCCTCGGTCTCGTCGACCGGGCGACGATCAAGGTCGGTGATCGCCGAGGGGACGCCGAAGTCGGTGCCGCCGCCGCCGCCGGTCCGCTCGATCACGTCGAAGATGGCACGTCCGATGGCCTCGGCCGGAAACGGCAGACCGGCCACCGCCGCCACATCAGCGTAGCTCGGGCCAGCGCTGGCGAGCGCCTCGAGTGCGAGCTCCTCGGTCTTGCCGGAACGTGACCAACCCGGCCATTCGACGGCCGTGGCGAATGCCTTCTTGGGAGTGGCCTCGACGGTCACGGCGATCCGATCGCTCATCGCTTGGTGGCGGCGACCAGTCGGCTGACGAGCGAGCCCATCGCGGCCACCTCGCGCCCCTCCGGACCCAGCGCGTCGACGAGGGCCGAGGCGACGATGACCCCGTCGGCGCCGGCCTTGGCGATCACCTGGACGTGGGCCGGTTTGCTGACACCGAAGCCGACGGCGACCGGGACCGGCGAGATGGCGCGCACCTCGCGGACCAGGCGCCCGACCGATGCCGGCAGCGAGGTCCGGGCGCCCGTGACGCCGACCAGCGAGACGCAATAGAGGAAGCCGCCGCTCCGGGCCGCGACCGCGGCGCGCCTGGCCGGCGCCGTCGTTGGGGCCACGAGATAGACGACGGCCAGTCCGGCGGCCCGCGCGACAGCCTCGAACGGCGCGCCCTCGTCGTGCGTAAGGTCGGCCACGATCAGCCCGGCCGCACCGGCCCCGGCCAGCCGCTTGGCCACGGCTTCGCCATCGCCGCCACCGATGACCTGGTTGGCGTAGCCCATCGGCACGAGCGGGAGATCCGGCCGGGCGGCACCGATCCGCTCGATCAGGCGGAGTGACCGTTCCAGCGTTGCGCCCGCCGCGAGCGCGACACCGGATGCCCGCTGGAGGGTGGCGCCATCCGCCAATGGATCCGAGTACGGCAGGCCGACTTCGAGGACGTCGGCGCCGGCATCCGCGGCGGCGAGTGCGATCTCGAAGCTTGTGTCGGCATCGGGGTAGCCCGCGACCACGTACGGGATCAGCGCGGCACGACCCGCCGCCTTCGCCCGGGCGAAGGCGGCGGCGATGCGGCGAGCTCCGGCGGTGTCGTTCGTACCGGCCACGGTGGCCGTCGCGGGTCGGGCTGTAGCCTCGGCGATCGGCGTCATCGGGCGCGTTCCCAGGGCTCGACATCGGCGAATCGTTCCAGCGCCGCGAGGTCCTTGTCACCGCGCCCGGAGAACCCGAGGAGCACGAGCATCTCATCTGGCCACGACCCGCCGACGCCGCCGATCCCGGCCAGCAGCTTGGGGAGTGCAGCGACTGCGTGCGCCGTTTCGAGCGCCGGGAGGATGCCCTCGGTCCGGGTCGTGGCCTTCATCGCGGCGACCGCCTCGCGGTCGGTCGCGGCGGCGACCTCGATCCGGCCGCCCTCGGCGAGTGCCGCCAGCTGCGGGCCGATCCCCGGATAGTCGAGCCCGGCCGAGGCGGAATGCGCCTCGATGACCTGGCCGTCGGGGTCCTGGAGCATGAGCGAGCGCGAGCCGTGCAGGATGCCGGGCGTCCCACCGAGGATCGCCGCCGCGTGGCGGCCGGTCTCGATGCCGTCGCCGGCCGCCTCGACGACCGCGAGCCGGACCGTCGGCTCGCCGATGAACCGCGCCAGCAGCCCGATCGCATTCGACCCACCACCGACGCAGGCGACGGCCAGGTCGGGCAGCCGACCCTCCACGGCCCACAATTGCGCCGCCGCCTCGTCGCCGATCCGGCGCTGGAGGTCGCGGACGATGGTCGGGTACGGGTGCGGGCCCATCGCCGAGCCCAGGACGTAGTGGGTCGTCTCGACGTTGGTGACCCAGTCGCGCATCGCCTCGTTGACCGCGTCCTTGAGGGTCGCCGTCCCCGAGGTCACGGAGCGCACCTCGGCGCCGAGCGCCCGCATCCTGAGCACATTTGGGCCCTGGCGCTCGATGTCCTCGGCGCCCATGTAGACCACGCACGGCAGGTCGAGCAGGGCGCAAGCCGTCGCGGTCGCGACGCCGTGCTGGCCCGCCCCGGTCTCAGCGATGACCCGGGTCTTGCCCAACCGCCGGGTTAGGAGCGCCTGGCCCAGCGCGTTGTTGATCTTGTGCGCCCCGGTGTGGGCAAGGTCCTCGCGCTTGAGGTAGAGCCGGAGGGCCGGTATCCGCGCGGCACGCGCGCCGTCGCCGCCGAGACGGGCCGCCTCGCCTCGGGCCGCCTCGGCCAGCCGATCGGCACGGTACAGGGCGGTCGGACGCCCGGCGAACCGGGCCAGCAGGTCGCGCAACTCGGCCCAGAAGACCGGGTCCTGGCGGAGGGCGTCGTACGCGGTCTCGAGCCCCTCGAGGGCCGCCATCAGCGTCTCGGGGACATAGCGACCCCCGAAGTCGCCCTCCATCCCCCACCGACCGGCGCCGTCGGCATCGAGCAGGCCGGGATGGAGGGGGGTCGGCCCGAATGGCAGGTTCGGACGATCGTCACGGGCCGCGCGGGCGCGCTTGACGAAGAGCGCAACGTGAAGCGGATCCTTGGTCGGACGGGCGCCCGGCTCACGCGGCCGCTCGACCCCCGAAGCAACATCGACGCCGACCGCCGGGATCGTGCGAAGCGCGCCCGCCACGTTGGCCGGGCCGAGGCCACCGGCCAGGGTGACCGGCACCTCCCGGGCGACCGCGGCGGCCAGGCGCTCCGCCGCCCGCGTGCCCGTCCCACCGGGGTGCGGCCCGCCAGCCGAGTCGAGGAAGATGCGTTCTGCTCCCGCATCGAGGTAGGCCCTTGCCCGCGAGACGACGTCGGCCGCTGCGGCGGTGACGTCACCGGGTTCCGCGGGCGGAACGTGCAGGACCTTCCAGGCCCGGCGCGGGATCGCCCGCAGACGCTCGACCGGTTCGGTGCCGCTCAGCTGGACGACGTCGGGGTCGAGCTCGGCCACGATCCGGGCGATGTGGTCGGGCGGCGCGTCGGCGGTGATCGCGACGATGAGCGGCCGGTCGCTCGGTGCCGCCGCCGAACGGGCCAAGGCCGCGAGCGCGGCCGCCTCGGCGAGGTCGAGCTCGCGCGGCGTGCCGGGCACGAGGTTGAGACCGATGGCATCGGCCCCCGCCCGGATCGCGGCGAGCACCCCCTCGGCGTCGGTGATGCCGCAGATCTTGACCGATGGCCGGCGCGCGACGTTGGCGAGGTCGTCGGGGGCCGCGCCGGCTGCGACGAAGGCTCGGGCGGCCGCCGCGGGATCGGCGGAACGGACGAGCGCCTCGCCGACCAGCGCGCCATCGAACCCGATGGCGCGCCAGCGGGCGACCGTGGCGGGCTCGCGTAGCCCCGACTCGGCGATGAGAAGGCGATCGTCATGGACGAGCTCGCGGAGCCGGGCCGCCCGATCGACGTCGACCTCGAGGCTGCGCAGGTCCCGGTTGTTGAGCCCGATCAGCCGCGCCCCGCTCTGGAGCGCCCGGTCCAGCTCACGCGGGTCATGGACCTCGACAAGTGGCTCCAGCCCGAGGTTGCGGGCCAGCCTGACAAGCCTGGCGAGGCGTTTGACGGGATGGAGGACCGCGAGGAGCAGGACGAGGTCGGCCCCGGCCGCGCGCAGCAACGGTAGCTGGGCCTCCTCGACGACGAAATCCTTGGCCAATACGGGGATCGCGACCGCCGCACGGACCGCACGCAGGTCGTCGACCGACCCACCGAACCAGTGCGACTCACACAGGACCGAGATCGCCGCGGCACCGCCGGCCTCGTAGGCACGGGCGCGCGCGACGATGTCCTCGCCGGGCGCGGCGATCCGGCCGGCCGATGGTGACGAGCGCTTGATCTCGGCGATGAGGTGCAGACCGGGCGCGGCGAGGCGCTCGGCGATCGGCCGCGGGGCGGGTGACGCGGCCGCGGCCGCATCGATCGCCCGCCGGTCCGTGGCCGCGACCTCGGCCAGGATGTCGGCCCGGCGGCGGGCGGCGATCTCCTCCACCACGTTGCGGGGCGCGGCCCGGGTCGGGCGAGCGGCACGCACCGTCCGGTCGGCGACGGTCATGCCCGCGCCGTTTCGGCCGTCATGGCCGCAGCAGCCGCCTCTGCCGCCCGTCGTTCCGCGCGCAACGCCTCGAGGAGCTCGACGCCGAGCCCGGCGTCGATGGTCAACGCGGCCCGGTCGATCCCCTCCTCCATCGTCTCGACCACGCCTGCCACGAGCAGCGCGGCCGCGGCGTTGAGCAGCACGACATCGCGCCGGATCCCGGGCTCGCCACGCAGGACCGCCTCGGTCATCCGGGCGTTCTCCTCGGCCGTCCCGCCAGACAATCGGGCGGTCGCGGCACGCTTGAACCCGAGCGCCGAGGCGTCGATCACGTGCCGCTCGACCGCATCGTCCGCCACGATGTAGGCCACCCCGCTGCCATCGAGCGGCAGTTCGTCGATGCCATCGCCGTGGATGACGAAGGTCCGATCCGTGCCAAGGCGCCGGACGACCTCGGCCATCCGGGGCGCGGCCGCCGCATCCCCGACGCCGAGCAGCTGGCGCCGGGTGCCGGCCGGGTTCGTGAGTGGACCGAGCAGGTTGAACGCCGTCCGGACGCCGATCTCGCCACGGGTCGGACCGGCGTGCTTCATCGCCGGGTGGAATCGTGGCGCGAACATGAACGCGAAGCCGTGTTCCTGGAGCGCGGCCCCGGCCGATGCCGCGTCGTGGTCGATCCGGATGCCCAGCGCATCGAGCACGTCGGCCGAGCCGGCCCGCGAGGTGATCGCCCGGTTGCCGTGCTTGGCGACGGGAACGCCGGCCGCGGCCGCGACGAGCGCGGCCGTGGTCGAGATGTTGAATGTCCCGCTGCCGTCACCGCCGGTGCCGACGACATCGATGGCGCCGTCGGGCGCCTCCACGCGCACGACCCGCTCGCGCATCGCGGTCGCGAATCCGGCCAACTCGTCGATGGTCTCGCCGCGCATGCGGAGCCCCATCAGCAGCGCCGCGAGCTGGGCCGGGGTGGCCTCGCCGTCCATCACCTCGCCCATCGCATCGCGGGCCCCGTCCATCGACAGCGTCCCGCCATCGACGATGGTGACCAGCGCGGCACGGACGACCTCGCTCATCGGGTGCCCTCTCCGACCTTCAGGCCGGATCCCGCGAGACCCGACGTCGCGAACGAGCCGGCCACATCGTCGAGCCTCGACGCCTCGCCCTCGCCGGCCTGGCGCAGGAAGTTCGCCAGCAGGTGCGGGCCCTGCGGCGTCAGCACCGACTCGGGATGGAACTGGACGCCCTCGAGCGGCAGGCTGACATGGCGGATGCCCATGATGACCCGGTCGACCTCGCTCATCGCGGTCACCCGCAGCTCGGGCGGGAGGGTCGCCGGGTCGATCGCCAGCGAGTGGTAGCGGGCGGCCATGAACGCGGGCGGCATCCCCTCAAGCAGACCGGCCCCGTCGTGAGTGACCTCGGACGCCTCGCCGTGGACGAGCGTCGGCGCGCGGACGATCGATGCCCCGAACGCGGCGGCCATCGCCTGCATCCCGAGACAGACGCCGAGCAGCGGCAGACCACGCGCGGCGGCGACCTCGACCGCCCCGACCGAGATACCGGCATCGTCCGGGTCGCC
>JBBQVJ010000055.1:0-12343 GCA_038211705.1 Candidatus Limnocylindrales bacterium
GTCCTCAACGCCGTCGATCCACGGTTCGTGATGCCGATCTTCGAAGGGGCGTTCGCGGCCGGCGCCGACTATCTCGACATGGCGATGTCGTTGTCGCACCCCGACCCCCAGGCGCCCTACGAGCTAACGGGCGTGAAGCTCGGCGACGAGCAGTTCGAGCGGACCGAGGCGTGGGCGGCGGCCGGTCGGCTGGCGCTGTGCGGCGTCGGGGTCGAACCCGGCCTGTCCGACGTCTTCGCCCGCTACGCGCAGGACCACCTCTTTGCCCAGATCGACGAGATCGGGGTCCGCGATGGCGCCAACCTCGTGGTCGACGGCTACGACTTCGCGCCGTCGTTCTCGATCTGGACGACGATCGAGGAATGCCTCAACCCGCCGGTCATCTGGGAGGCGGACCGTGGGTGGTACACGACGCAGCCGTTCAGCGAGCCGGAGGTGTTCGACTTCCCCGACGGCATCGGTCCGGTCGAGTGTGTCAACGTCGAGCACGAAGAGGTCCTGCTCATCCCGCGCTGGGTCAAGGCCAAGCGGGTGACCTTCAAGTACGGTCTGGGCGACGAGTTCATCAACGTGCTCAAGGTCCTCCACATGCTGGGCCTCGACCGGACCGACAAGATCCGGGTGGGCGGCGTCGAGGTCTCGCCACGGGATGTCGTCGCCGCGTGTCTCCCGGATCCCGCCCAGCTGGGCGACCGGATGCGTGGCAAGACGTGCGCCGGGACGTGGGTCAAGGGCACCGGCCCCGACGGGCGGCCGCGCGAGGTCTATCTCTACCACGTCGTCGAAAACGAAGTCACGATGCGCGAGGACGGCTCGCAGGCCGTCGTCTGGCAGACCGCGATCAACCCGGTGATCGCGTTGGAGTTACTCGCCACGGGCGTGTGGTCCGGGAGCGGCGTGCTCGGGCCGGAGGCGTTCGACGCCGTCCCCTTCCTCGACCTCCTGACGGCGTACGGCTCACCGTGGGGGATGCGCGAAGGCGGCTAGGCCGACCAGCGGACCTCGTGTTTCCCGGCCTGGGGCGCGATGAACCGGACCAGCCGGTCGGCCTCCTCGGACACGTCGTGCCGCGCGCCGGCCGCGATCGGGACGGATGGCGTCAGCACGATCGTCGTGACGGTCGCGCTCGTCTCGGAGCTCCACGTGCCGGCCACGAAGCCGTCGACGGTGAAGGCCGGCAGGAAGTCGCCGTTCTTCGTACGGACGACATCGGTCGCGACCGCCTCGGGCAGGAATCCGTTCGCGCCGGTCGTACCCGATCACAACGCTGTCCCAGCGCGACAGGAAGCGCGGCGGGGCCGGCTCATCCCCGGTCGCCAGGATCGCGCCGTCGAGGTCGACGAGCTCGCGTCCGTCGTCGCCGCGAACGCGGCGGATCCGCTCACCGAGCGCGCCCACCGCCTCCCGGACCCGCGCGGTCCTCGGTTGTCCGACCCATTTGCCGATGTCCGCCTCGCTGGCCGGCCCATAGGCCGCCAGATATCGGACGGCCGCGGTCCGGAGAGCCTCGTCCAGATCCGGCGGCGTCGCGCCGGGTAGCCAGACGCTCGCGTCCACATACCGCGGCTTCGCGAATGACTCCCAACGGCCACTCGGCGGGACGTGGACGAGCCAGCCGTGGGCGTCGGCCATCCGGAACGCCACGTGGCGGACGCCGGTCGGCACCTTGCCCGCCAGGGGAGCGTCGGGGACGATCTCCTCGAGGTTCGCCTCCAGCACGGTCCGCTCCTCGAGGGCCTGCTCCAGATCCGCGATCGCGAACGGCGCCAGACGCGACCAGAGTGCGATGTACGGCGCGTTGGCGTGCTGCGCTTGGAGCCCGGCTAACCGCCCGACCGCAGGAGCGTCGTCCGATTGAGCTGGCGCAGGGTCAGCTCGGCTCCCGTATGGAGCCGCGTCAGGGGGTCGGCTCCCAGCCCTCCGGCGCGAGCTCGAAGCCCTCGAACTCGAAGGCTGGCGCGACGATGCAGCCGACGAGCGTCCAGGCCCCGAGCGGCCGGGCCGTTTGCCAGGCACCGGGCGGCACCACCACCTGGACGACGTCGTTCGCGGTCACGTCGCCCCCGAGGCGGTGGATCGCGACGCTCGCGTCGCCGGGCGCCCTGACGCGCAGCTCGAGCGGCTCGCCCGCCGAGTACTGCCACACCTCCGCGGCGTCGACCCGGTGCCAGTGCGACCGATCGCCGGCCGCAAGCAGGTAGAGGATCGCGCTGCTCGACGGCCGAACGCCGTCGGGTGACGGCGCGCGCCACGTCTCGACGTACCAGCCGCCCTCCGGGTGCGCGCGCATCGCGAGCGCCTCGATCACGTCTCCTGGGTCGGTCACGCGCTGAACGACAGGAATGCGGCGACCGCGAACCCGGCCGCGGTCAGCAGCCCGACCGCCTTGTCCCGCTCGCCGTGAGCCTCGGGCAGCAGGTCGTCCGCGAGGAGGGTCAGGATCGCACCCGCGGCGAACGCATCCACGAAGGCGATGATGTCGCCGGGCGCGTTTGCGAGCAGGCCGAAGCCGAGTGCCGCCGCGATGGCGCTGGCGACCGCGACGAGGGTCCAGGTCAGGATGACCCGCGCCGCTGGCAGCCCGCCTTTGAGCATCTTCGTCGACGCCGACACGGATTCAGGGACGTTCGAGATGAAGATCGCGACGAGCACCGCGATGCTCGGACCCTTGCCGCCGACCAGGCTGAGACCGAGCACGATCGATTCCGGGATGCCATCGAGGACGGCCCCGAGCAGGATCGGCAGCCCACCACCGCTCTTGTCGCCCGGACCGCCGGACATCCGCTCGATGATCTCGTCACCGATGTAGTAGGTCAGCGCCCCGGCGATGAACCCGGCCGCCACGGAGGCGCCGGTCGCCGACACGGCCACGGCTTCCGCGAACAGGTCGTAGGCGACCGCACTCACGAGAGCGCCGCAACCGAATGCGATCGTCAGCCGGAGCGCGCGGCCCTGTAACCGCCCGGTCAGGGCGATCATCGCCCCAAGGATCAACGACGACGCGCCGATGAAGGCCCAGAACCCTGCCGCAGCCATGCTCAGGCGGTCCTCAACGGCTCGAACCGGGCCGTGAAATGGCGCAACGCCGACGGCTGCGGCTCGACCATGCGGAGGCCGCGCAGGTCGCCGGCCCGCGCCGCGACGGCGGTCACCACCTCGATGACGTAATCGATGTGGCTCTGGGTGTAGGTCCGGCGCGGGATGGCGAGGCGGACGAGGTCCATCGGGCCCGGCACCTCCGACCCATCCGGCTGACGCCCGAACATGACCGTCCCGATCTCGCAGGCGCGGATCCCACCCTCGACATAGAGCGCGACCGCCAGCGCCTGGCCCGGATACTCGAGCGGCGGGACATGGGACAGCAGGGCCCGCGCATCGAGGTAGATGGCGTGACCGCCGAACGGCTTGACCAAGGGCACGCCGGCCGCGTCGAGGGCATCGCCAAGGTACGCCGTCGAGCGGATCCGGTAGTGGAGGTAGTCGTCGTCCACGACCTCGCGCAGCCCCTGCGCGATGGCCTCGAGGTCGCGGCCGGCCAGCCCGCCGTAGGTCGGGAACCCCTCGGTCAGGATGAGCAGGTTCCGGCACGACTCGGCGAGGGCGTCGTCGTCGAGCGCCAGCCAACCACCGATGTTGGCGAGACCGTCCTTCTTGGCGCTCATCGTCATCCCGTTTGCCAGGGACGCCATCTCGCGGACGATGTCGGGGATGCTTCGCTCGGCCTGGCCAGGCTCCCGCGTCTTGATGAACCACGCGTTCTCCGCGAACCGGCAGGCGTCAAGGAAGAGCGGGATCCCGTGACGATCGCACAGGGCCCGGACTGCCCGCAGGTTCTCGAGCGAAACCGGCTGGCCGCCGCCCGAGTTGTTGGTCACGGTCACGAACACCACCGGGACGTCCGCCGCGCGGGCCGCCAGGAGCGCCTCGAGCGCGTCCGTGTCCATGTTGCCCTTGAACGGGTGGATCGTGGACGGGTCGCGCCCCTCGGCGATGACGAGGTCGACGGCCTCGGCGCCGCTGGCCTCCACGTTCGCCCGGGTCGTGTCGAAATGGGTGTTGTTGGGGATGACCTTGCCCGGCCCGCCGATCACCGAGAACAGGATCTTCTCGGCGGCCCGACCCTGGTGGGTGGGGATGACGTGGCGGAACGGGAAGAGCGCCTGGACGGCCCCGAGGAACGCAAACCACGACGGCGAGCCGGCATACGACTCGTCGCCGTGCTGGATCGCCGCCCACTGGTCGCGGCTCATGGCGCCGGTCCCCGAATCGGTCAGGAGATCGATGAGGACGTCCTCGGCGTGGAGCGCGAAGAGATTTAGGCCGGCGGCCGCGATGGCGGTCTCGCGTTCCTCGCGGGTCGTGATCCGGATCGGTTCGACCGCATGGATCCGGAACGGCTCGATGATCGTGCGGAAGGTCGTCATCGTGGCGAGCATAGCCGCCTCCCGGTACCGTATGGGCATGTGCCGAAGCATCAAGACCCTGCGTCGCGCCGATGAGGCGGCGACGACGGGCGAACTGGAGGCCGCCGCCCGCCAGTACGTCCGCAAGATCAGCGGCTATCGCACCCCCTCGTCGCGCAACACGGCGGCCTTTGAGGGCGCCATCGCGGAGATCGCTACGGCATCGACGCGGATGCTCGAAGCCCTGGGCGTCGAGGTCGAGGAGGGCCCCGATCGCTGGATCCCGAGCGGGGCACGGCGATCCGCATAGGTCCCGAGGCGCCGTGGTGGGTCCGGCCGGGTCTCGACATCGCGCCCGACGGCCGCCTGCGGATCGTGGGTCGAGACCCGGAGGCCCTGGCCCGCGAGCACGGGACGCCGCTCTTCGTCTACGACCGGGCCAGGTTCGCCGAGAACACCCGCCGGCTCCAGGCCGCGTTGGGGAGGACCGGGCGCCCGTTCCGGGTCCGGTTCGCGCTCAAGGCCAACCCCCTGCCCGAGATCCTCGAGGTCTTCCGCGCGCTCGGCGCGCCAGGCACGCCCGAGAGCGTCGGGATCGATGCCTGCTCGCCCGGGGAGGTGGCCCGCGCCATCGAGTGCGGCTGGCGCCCCGACGAGATCAGCTACACCGGCACCAACGGGTAGGAGCGCGACCTCGACGCCCTGCTGCCGCTGGGCATCCATCTGAACCTCGACGCCATCAGCCAGATCGAGCGCTACGGGCGGCGGGCGCCCCAGACGGCGATCGGGATCCGGGTCGATCCGGGCACCGGCGCCGGCTACAACGAGCACCTTGAGTACGCCGGCGACCGGCCGACGAAGTTCGGCATCGGGCTCGAACGGCTCGACGATGCCATCGCCGCGGCGGCACACCATCGCCTCACCGTCGACACCGTTCATTTCCATGCCGGCTCGGGCTGGCTGGCCGACGGGATCGGCGGCTTCGAGGCCGCCCTCGTGCGCGCGGTCGAGGCCGTCCTGCGGATTCGCGCGGCCGGCCACCCGGTCACCGAGGTCAATGTCGGCGGCGGTCTCGGCGCACCGGCGCGGCAGGAGGAGCGGGCCGTCGATCTCGACGTCTACGCCGCCGTGCTGGCGCATCACCTGGGTCCGCTCGGTGTGACGATCGCTTGCGAACCCGGCGATCTGGTGACCAAGGACGGGGCGATCTTGGTCGCCGAGGTCGTGACCGTCGAGGAGCGGCGGGGCGTGACCTTCGTCGGGCTCGACATCGGCTGGAACGTGAACTGCTCGTATTTCATCTACCGGTTCGCCCAGGAGATCGTGGTCTGCCGGGCAGCGGGCGCCAACCGCACCGAGCTCGTGACGGTCGCCGGCCACATCAACGAGGCAGGCGACGTGTTCGCCGAGGACTACCCGATGGCCCCGGTCGAAGAGGGCGATATGGTCGCCGTGCTCAACGCCGGCGGCTATCTCCAGGCGATGAGCTCGACCCACTGCCTGCGGCCGATGGGGAGCGCGGTCTTCCTCGATCGCTGAGG
Organism: Candidatus Limnocylindrales bacterium; assembly: GCA_038211705.1. Taxonomy (GTDB): domain Bacteria; phylum Chloroflexota; class Limnocylindria; order Limnocylindrales; family CSP1-4; genus SPCO01. The sequence goes on from JBBQVJ010000055.1 coordinate 5,945, forward strand.
CGGCTGGGCGGGTCGGCATCCCACGGTCTCAGGCCCGGCGATCCTCGATCGACCCCCAGCTCGTCACGTGCTCGATCGCGATGCGGATGTGTGGCCGGACCTCCAGGTGGTGATCGGCGTACTGCGGGTATCGGGCGTGATCGTGATCAGGACGGCTCGGCGGGATCGGGCGGCATCGCCGCCTATCATGGGCCCATGGTCCCTGAGGCAGCGCGATGTCCGGTCTGACCGGCGATCCGATCCCGCCCGTCCGCCACGTCACGAGCCGGCGGATCGTAGCGATCCGTGGTGAGTCGCTCGAGGTCCGCGACGATCGGGTCGTCGGCGAGGCCCCGCTCGAGATCCGGGCGGCCGGGCCGCGTCAGGAACCGGTCGCCGTCGCGGTCACGATGCGGACGCCCGGCAACGAGGCCGAACTGGCCGTGGGGTTCCTGCGGACCGAGGGGCTGCTCGAAGGCCAGGAGGTGCTGGGCACCAGCGGTGGGGATCCGGGGACGCTCAGCCAGCCCGACGACACGATCGTCGTGCGCTTGTCGCACCCCTTTGACGACACGAAGGTCGCCGAACGCCACTTCGTGGCGACCGCGTCGTGCGGGATCTGCGGGAAGGCCTCGATCGATGAGGTCGCGCTCCGGGCCGAGCCGCTGGCCGAGGGTCCGGTCGTCTCGCGCTTGGTCGTGCTCGCGCTGCCCGGCCTGCTCCGGGCGGCGCAGCGCGCGTTCGACGAGACGGGTGGCCTGCATGCGGCGGGGCTGTTCACGCCAAAGGGCGAGCTGATCGCACTGCGCGAGGACGTCGGCCGCCACAACGCCATCGACAAGCTGGTGGGGTCGCAGGTGCTGGCCGGCGCGATGCCGCTCCACGACCGGATCCTGATGGTCTCCGGTCGGGTCAGCTTCGAGATCGTCCAGAAGGCGGCCGTGGCGGGCATCCCGATCGTGTGCGCGGTCTCCGCGCCATCCGATCTCGCCATCGAGACCGCCGAGCGACTCGGCGCGACCCTCGTCGGCTTCCTTCGCGGCGACGGCTTCAACGTCTACGCCCACGACGCCCGCATCGACCTGCGGGACCTGAGCGGGCTTGGCTGATCCGGCGGCCCTGCCGACAAGGCGGCGCCGCAGCCCACACGCCGCACCATCTCATGCTTGATCCGGGCCGGGTGCGGACACCCATTTTTGTTGATGCCCATGGACGGCATAAACCGCCGAAGTCGGGAGCAAGGTGCCTACGCGATAGGGCTCCTAGGCCGCGCCGATATGCCGTCCATTGACATCAGGAAAAGAAGCGTCCTCGCCGAACTCGAAATCAAGCATCAGGCGGGCGATCCGCCAGCTCGATCCGCGGGCGGCTGTTGACGAACTCGAAGCCGAACCGGCCCTTGATGCACAGGTGGCCGTCGGTGACCGATGAATCGGACGGCGAGGTGACCTTGACGATCCGGTCGTCCTGGGCGTGGAGCTCGACCGCGCAGCCCACGCCGCAGTAGGGACAGATGGTCTCGGTGACGGTCTGCGCCGACTCGTCCCAGGTGCCCGCCTCGCGCATGTCGTACTCGGACTTGAACATCAGGGCGCCGGTCGGGCAGACGCCGATGCAGTTGCCGCAGTAGACGCACGCCGATTCAGGGAGCGGCACCGCCTGCTCGGTCGAGATGCGGGCGTCGAATCCGCGTCCGGCGACTGCGATCGCGAAGGTGTTCTGCGCCTCCTCGCCACAGGCGTCGACGCACTTGTAGCAGAGGATGCACTTGGCGTAGTCGCGGACGTAGAGGTTGTTGTCGACCTTCGTCGGCTGGGCGACGGTGGCGGCCGTCGCGTCCCCGGTGGCCGCGTGGTGGTGCCCCGACTCGAGGCGATCGCGTTCGCCAGCCTGGGCGGTATCGGCCGGCGGCCCGAACCGGGTCGCATCGGCACCGTAGCGCTCGGCGTAGCCCGCGATCGAACCGTCCGGCGCGATCGGCCCGGCCAGCGAGAGGTCGACCGAGGACCCCAGGAACTCGAGGACCAGCTTGCGCGAGAGCCGGACTCGCTCGGAGTCGGTCTGGACCTCCATCCCGGCCTCGACCGGGCGCGAACAGGCGGGCACCAGCACGCGCGAGCCGGTGACCTCGACGACGCACACCCGGCAGACGTTGACCGGGGTCAGGTTCTCGGCGTAGCACAGCGTCGGCGTATCGATGCCCTGCATCCGGGAGGCGCCCAGGATCGTGGTCCCGGCCGGCACCGTCACCGCCACACCGTCGATCGTGAGCTCCACCGCCGGCGGCGCCTCGACCGCCGGTGCCGCCGGTGGCCGGCTGGCCTGGGCCGGCGGCTGGAGGAGGATGTCGGTCAGTGGCTGGGCCGCGGGCTCCTGGCCGGCATGCGGCGTGCGGGCGTCGGGCGCCGGATCGCGGTCCATTGTCAGGCCGTCGCTCATAGCGCCACCATCCCGGGCTGTCGGAACGCCGATTCGATCGCCGACGAGGCGGTCTGACCGAGACCGCAGATCGACGCGTCGCGCATCGCCTGCCCGATCTCGCGCAGCAGCACGAGCTCCTCCTCGCGCGGCCGAACCCGGGATCCCGCCGCGAGCCGCGCCAGCAGCTCCTCCTGACGGACACTCCCGACCCGGCATGGGACGCACTGGCCGCACGATTCGTCGCGGAAGAACTGGGCGATCCGACGCAGCGTGTCGACCAGGTCGGCGGTCTCGTCGAAGACCATGATCACGCCCGAGCCGAGCGTCGCCGCGACCGCCCGCGTCGCCTCGAAGGTGAGCGGGGTGTCGAGCAGCTCCGGACCGACGAAGACGCCCGCCGCGCCACCGAGCAGGATCGTCCGGATCGCCCTGCCGCCGGGCACGCCGCCGGCCATCGCGATCAGGTCGCCCAGCGTCGCCCCGAACTCGACCTCGTAGACGCCCGGCTTGGCGACGTGGCCCGAGAGGCAGAACAGCTTGGTCCCGGTCGAGCCCTCGGTCCCGACCCGGGCGAAGGTCTCGCCGCCGTCGGTCACGATGCGGAGCACGTTGGCCAGCGTCTCGACGTTGTTGACGACGGTCGGCTTGCCGAACAGCCCGACCTCGACCGGGAACGGCGGCTTGTTGCGCGGCTCGCCGCGCTTGCCCTCGATCGACTCGAACAGCGCCGTTTCCTCGCCGCAGATGTAGGCGCCGGCGCCCCGGCGGAGCTCGATGTCGAAGGCGAAGCCCGAGCCGAGGATGTCGTCGCCAAGCAGGCCGGCCTCGCGGGCGTGCCCGATCGCCTTGACGACGCTCGCCTCGGCCGCCGGATACTCCCCGCGGATGTAGAGGTACCCCTTCGACGCGCCGGTCGCGAAGGCCGCGATGGTCATCGCCTCGACGGTTGCGAATGGGTCGCCTTCCAGCAAGACGCGATCCTTGAACGTCCCGGGCTCCGATTCGTCCGCGTTGCAGACCAGGTAGTGGGGCTGGGCGGCCTGGGCGGCGACGGCCGCCCACTTGCGGCCGGTCGGGAACGCGGCGCCGCCGCGACCCAGGAGCCTCGATCCGGTGACCTCGGCCACGACTCGCTCCGGCCCCATCTCGAGCGCGCGGGGCAGCGCGGTGTAGCCGCCGTTCGCCCGGTAGTCGTCGAGCGAAGCCGGGTCGACGACGCCGACGCGGCCGAGCAGGCGCGGCCGATCTGAGCCCGGCTGCGGCGGGTCCGCCGAGGGGTACGACCCCGGGGCGTCGCCCGCCTCGAGCGTTCGGACGATATCGACGGCATCCACCGGCGCCATGGCGAACGTGGCTGGTCGCTCGCCGGCGACCGTGAACATCGCCGCCGGCGCCCGATCGCACAGCCCCAGACACGGGCTGCGGAGCCATGTCGCGCGGCCGTCCCGTGCCGGCTCCCCGGCCGGCCCGACGGCCCGTGTCAGATCGCCGCAGAGTGCCTCCGCGCCGGCCAGCCGGCAGGCGATGTCGTCGCAGACATGGGCGACCAGTGGTGGCCGCGGGCTCGTGGCGAAGAGCGCGTAGAACGTCGCCACGCCATAGGCCTCGGCCGGGGCGACGGCCAGCCGCTTGCAGATGTAGTTGAGGGCCGGCGTGCTGATCCAGCCGATCCGCGACTGGACCGCGTGTAGAGCGGGGATGAGCAGGGAGCGGCGGGACCTCGTTGCGTGGCCCCCGCTGGCCGCGTGACCATCGGCCCCGCTGTCCCGCGGGCCACCCACCCAGCCCGATTCGGGAGGCCCGAGCACCGCGTCGACGGCGGCGCGCTCGGTCGGTGACGCGAGCGGGCCGATGACGTGCAGATCCATCAGCCCGAGTGTAGTGGCGTCACCGCACATCGGGTCAGGAACGTGGGGTTCCAGGCGAGGCCCAGCGGATCAGGCCGTGACCGGCGCCTCGAGCTTCTCGATCCGGATGGCCGTGGCCTTGAACTCGGCCGTGCCCGATTTGGGGTCGGTCGCGTCGATGGTGAGCAGGTTCGTCGCCACGTCGTCCTGGAAATGCATGGTCATGAAGGTGAGCCCCGGGCGGAGCGACGCGTCGATCCGGACCGGGACCTCGACCTGGCCGCGCCGCGAGACCACCCGCACGACCTCGCCGTCGGCGAGGGCGTAGGTCGCCGCGTCCTCCGGGCTGGTGTCGAGGCTCTCGCCGCGCCGGAGCGGCGAGGTGTAGCCGGCGGTCTGGACCCCGGTGTTGTACGAGTCCAGCCGGCGCCCGGTCGTGAGCCGGATCGGGAAGTCGGGGGTCAGCTTGTCGACCGGCGGGTCGTGGTCGACCGGCACGAACGGCACGCGGTTGCCGGGCACCGGGTCCTCCCAGAGCCGCGAGTGGAGGAACAGCTCGCCCGGGTGCGTCTCGTCGTAGCACGGCCACTGGAGCCCGCCCAGCTCCTCGAGGCGTCGGTAGCTCATCCCGGCGTGGACGGGGGAGAGCCGCCGAACCTCGGTCCACACCGCTTCCGGATCTGGCTCGCCCCAGGCCGCGCCCATCCGGTTGGCCAGGTCGAACACGATCGCCAGATCATCGCGTGCACCCTCGGGCGGCTCGACGGCCTTGCGCACGCGCTGGACGCGGCGCTCGGAGTTGGTGACGGTGCCCTCCGACTCGGCCCAGGCCGCGGTGGCCGGCAGGACGACATCGGCCAGCTCGGCGGTCTTGGTCAGGAACAGGTCCTGGACGACCAGGAAGTCGAGATTCTCGAGCAGGTGGATCGCCCGCTTCTGGTCCGCCTCGGATTGGACCGGGTTCTCGCCGATGCAATAGACCGCGGTCAGGTCGCCGCGCTCCATGGCGTCGAACATGCCCGACAGGTGCCAGCCCCGCTGTGGCGGTACGGGGACGCCCCATTCAGCATCGAACTTGGCCCGCAACGCGTCGTTCTCCACGTGCTGGAAGCCCGGAAGCCGGTCCGGCAGCGCGCCCATGTCGCCGCCACCCTGCACGTTGTTCTGGCCACGCAAGGGGTTGACGCCGCTGCCGTAGCGCCCGACATGGCCGGTCAGCAGGACGAGGCTGATGAGGGCCAGGACGTTGTCGACCGCGTTGTGATGCTCGGTGATCCCCAGCGTCCAGCAGATCATCGCCCGCGGCGCCTTGGCAAAGGCGTGGGCCAGCTCGCGGATGGCGGCGGCCGGGACGCCGGTCTCCTGGGCGGCGTACTCGAGCGTGTACGACTCGACCTTGGCCTTGTATGCCTCGAAGTCGACCGTCGCGCGCTCGATGAACTCGCGGTTCTCGAGACCGGCCGCGATGATCTCGCGGGCCATCGCGTTGGCCAGCGCGATATCGCTGCCGACATCGATGCCGAGCCAGCCATCGGCCCATTCGGCGCTGCTCGTCCGGCGCGGGTCCACGGCATACAGGCGGGCGCCGGACCGGACACCCTTGAGCACGTGATGGAAGAAGATCGGATGCGTCTCGCGGGCGTTGCTGCCCCACAGGACGATCAGGTCCGTGTCCTCGACCTCACGGTATGAATTCGTGCCGCCCCCGGCACCGAACACTGTCGCCAGACCGGCGACGCTAGGGGCGTGTCACGTCCGGTTGCAGCTGTCGATGTTGTTGCTGCCCAGGACCGTCCGACTGAACTTCTGGGCCGCGAAGTTGACCTCGTTGGTCGCCTTGCTGCAGCTGAAGGTGCCGAATGTCGTGGGTCCGTGGGCCGCCTTGGCGGCCTGGAACCCTTCGACGGTCCGTGCGAGTGCCTCGTCCCATGTCACGGGTCGAAGCTAGCCGCCCTTCGTGTCGCGCACGAGGGGCTGGGTCAGTCTCACGTAGGGCTTCGCCAAGGGTGGCCTCCTGCGGGTGCCGACCGGGTCAGTGTAGCGGCCTGTCTGATGACCCATTGACTCCGGTACCTCCGCGTCGCACCCTGCGCTGGCACACCGACGGGGTTCCATGACATCCGACATCGCGGCGGCCGACCTGGCCGAGCCG
>JBBQVJ010000056.1:0-12342 GCA_038211705.1 Candidatus Limnocylindrales bacterium
TTCCCGCTCAGAAGTAGTTGACGGTGATCCCGCCGTCGACGACGAGCGAGGCGCCGTTGGTCCAGCGCGACTCATCCGATGCGAGGTACATCGCCATGTACACGATCTCCTCGGGCTTGCCGAAGCGGCCCGTCGGATTGCGAGCGAGGCGGAGCTGCTTGGCCGCCTCGTCCTTGACCAGCCAGTCCATCAGCAATGGCGTCTCCACCGGGCCTGGGCAGATCGCGTTGGTCCGGATGCCCTGCGGCCCGAACTGGACGGCGAGGCTGCGGGTCAGCGACAGGAGGGCGCCCTTCGACGCCGTGTACGCATCCTGCGGGACGCTGCAGCCAACGAGCGCGACGAAGCTCGCGATGTTGATGATCGACCCGCCGCCGGCATCGACCATCGCCGGGATCGCGAACTTGCAGCCCAGGAAGACGCCGCGGACATTGACGGCCATGACCGAATCCCAGGTGTCGACATCGGTGTCGATCACCGAGTGGTCGGCCTCGGGCATGATCCCGGCGTTGTTGTAGAGGCAGTCGAGCCGGCCGTAGGTCGAGACCGCGTGGTCGACCATCGCCTTCGCGTCGGCCTCTTTCGAGACATCGACCTTGACGAAGGTGGCCTCACCGCCGGCCCCCCGGACGAGATCGACGGTCGCCTTCCCGGCCGCTTCGCCGTATTCGGCGACGACGACCTTGGCGCCCTCGGCGGCGAACAGCTGGGCAGCGACGCGGCCCATCCCGCCGCCACCTCCGGTGATGATCGTGACCTTGCCTTCGAGACGCATCGCACTCCCTCTCGACGTTCCGTCGCCGTCAGAGTAGCGCTCGGTCGAGGGCCACGCCCGGTGGATCGCCGAGACATTGCAGGTTCATTCGACTTTTGTTCGCACGGTCATCCGCGGGCTGGGGCGATGCGCACACAGGCCGTGACCCTTCTCCATCTCCCGGTCGGAGGCGCCAACGAGCACGGCTCGTCCGGCTCTTTGACCAACCTCGCCGCGGGAGCGGTCTGCGGCCTGCTGGCGGCCGGCACGGCGATCGCCGTCGGGCATCTCGTGGCGGTGCTCATCGCGCCAGGCGCCTCGCCGATCCTGGCCGTTGGGAGCACGTTCATCGACCTGACCCCGGAATGGCTCAAGTCGTTCGCCATCCGGACCTTCGGGACGAACGACAAGGTCGTCCTGCTGGCGGGGATCGCGATCGCACTCGGGCTCCTCGCGGGGGCCATCGGGCTCGTCGCGTCGCGTCGACCCAGCGTCGCGATCGCGGCGATCGGTGCGCTCGGACTTGTCGGCGCGCTCGCCGCCCTGGCCCGGCCGGGCGGGTCGGCTCTCGACGTGGTGCCGGCCCTCGCCGGGGCCGCCGCCGGCTGCATCGCGCTCGCTGTCCTTCTCCGCCAAGGGGGACGAAGCTCTCGGGTGGCCGCCGCCGAAGCCTCGGACGAGCTCTCTCGGCGCCGATTTCTCACCGCCGGGGCTGGCGTCGGTGCGCTGATCCTGGTGTCCGGTGGTCTGGCGCTTGCCGTCGCCGGTCGGCGGTCGACGGATGCCGGTGCAGGGGTAGGACTCGACCTGCCGACCCCGCTCGAACCCGCGACAGCGATCCCCGGCGGAGCGGACCTCGGCATCGAAGGCGTCGCGCCGTTCATCACGCCCAACGACCAGTTCTATCGGGTCGACACGGCCCTCGTCGTGCCGACCATCTCGCCGACCGACTGGCGGCTGCGCATCCACGGCATGGTCGATCGCGAGATCACGCTGACATTGCCTGAGCTGCTGGCCCTGCCCGCGATCGAGCGCGACATCACCCTCACCTGTGTCTCGAACCAGGTCGGCGGGGAGTACGCGGGCAACGCGCGCTGGATCGGCATCCCCTTGGCGACCGTCCTGGGGGAAGCCGGGGTGCAGGCGGGCGCCGACCAGATCGTCTCGCGCTCGATCGACGGCATGTCGATCGGCACGCCCACGGCCATCGCCCTCGACGGCCGCGACGCGATGCTCGCCGTTGGGATGAACGGCGTGCCGCTGCCAGCCGTGCATGGCGCGCCCGTCCGACTCATCGTTCCCGGCCTGTACGGCTATGTCTCGGCGACCAAATGGCTGGTCGACCTCGAGCTCACCACGTTCGACGCCTACGACCCCTATTGGGTCGAGCGCGGCTGGGCGAAGGAGGGCCCGATCAAGACGATGTCCCGGATCGATGCGCCAAAGCCACTCGCCCGCATCCCGGCCAGGACGATCAACGTCGCCGGCGTCGCATGGGCCCAGCACCGCGGCATCGAGCGCGTCGAGGTCAGGGTCGATGGCGGCGCGTGGGCGGACGCGAAACTGGCGCCGCGGGACACGCTCGACACGTGGCGCCAGTGGGTCTACCCGTGGGACGCCGTGCCCGGCAACCACACCCTCGAGGTCCGTGCCACCGACGCCACCGGCGCGGGACAGCCTGAGACCCGGGCCGAACCCTTCCCCGACGGCGCCACCGGCTGGCATTCCGTCGTCGTGTCGGTCACCTGACCGCACTACATCGTCGTCCGGGCATGTGCGCCGGGCGGTTCCACCAGTCCAAGGGTTGCCGGCCGTCGCGGCCGACGCTCATCAGCAAGGAGAAACCAGTGAACAAGCGAACTCGAACCGGGGCCTTCGCGGGCCTGATGCTTGCCGCGGCAGTCGTCGGCGCCTGCTCCTCGGCGGGTGCCACCACGGCTCCGACGACAGCCCCCTCGACCGCATCCTCGATTGCGCCGTCCATGGCTCCATCGATGGCGCCGTCAGCTGGCGCCTCGGCCGCGATGACGGACCAGCCGTTCGGCCCGGCCTGCGCCTCGGTCCCCACCTCGGGTGCCGGCAGCTTCTCCGGCATGGCCGGTGATCCGGTCGCGACCGCGGCTTCCAATAACCCCGCGCTAAAGACCCTCGTCACGGCGGTCACGGCAGCCGGCCTGGGCGACACCCTCAACACGGCCAAGGACATCACGGTCTTCGCCCCGGCCGACGGTGCATTCGCCGCGATGGACAAGGCGACCCTCGACGCGGCCATGGCCGATCCGAAGGGCCTGCTCACCAAGGTCCTGACCTACCACGTCGTCCCGGGTCGCCTGACCCCGGAGATGCTGGCCGGAACGCACCCCACCCTTCAGGGCGGGACCCTCACGGTTGCCGGCAGCGGTGAGGATTTCACCGTGAATGGCACGGCCAAGGTCGTCTGCGGCAACGTCCAGACCGCCAACGCCACCGTCTACATCATCGACGGCGTCCTCCTCCCGCCGGCGAGCTGAGCCCGACTCGGTCCTTACCTGGGGGAAGGGATCGAGCGAGGGTATCGCGAAGGCCGGGTCACGGGCCAGCTTCGGCTGGCACCGGGCCCGGTCTTCGTCGTCCACGGCCCTTACGGAGATCGGACGCCAACTGGATAGGCGTCGCGGCGCGGAGGCACCTGTGGCACGATCGTCTCGCACCCGATCTCGGGCGTCGGTCGCCCATCTACGCACATCCACACGGAGTCGCGCACATGACGACCCCGGCCGAAGACCTGATCGCCGCAGTCACCGCCGATGATGCCGAGCGGGTTGCCCAGTTCGTCAGCGAGGACCCGACGTTGGCCTCGACACGCGACGGCGACGGCGTCTCGGCGATCATGCTGTCGCGTTACCGTTTCGACCGCGGGACGACGGACGCGCTCCTGGCAGCCGATCCCGACCTCGACGTCTTCGAAGCGACGGCACTCGGCTATCTCGATCGCCTGCGCGAATGTCTAGGGTTGGATCCAGCCTCGGCGACGGCGTTCTCGCCAGACGGGTTCACGGCGCTCCACTACGCCGCGTTCTTCGGCAAGGCCGAGGTCGCCCGCGAGCTCGTCGCTGCCGGGGCGTCGGTCGATGCCTACACCCGGAACCCGTTCGCCAACCAGCCGCTGCATGCCGCAGCGGCCGGCCGCCACCTCGAGGTGTGCCGACTCCTGCTGGGCGCGGGCGCCGACGTGAACGCGACCCAGCATGGCGGGCATGGGCCGCTGCACGAGGCCGCCCAGCACGGGGACGTGGAGCTCGTCGAGCTGTTCCTGTCCGCCGGCGCGGATCCATCGGCCGAGGACGACGCCGGTCGGACGCCGGCCGAGACCGCCGAGGCGGCGGGCCACGTCGATGTCGCGCGCCGGATCCGCGAGGTCGCGGCCCAACAGCAGGCCTGACTGCGGCGCTCAGCCGCGCTCGAGGTAGCGCTCGCGCTCCCAGGGATGGACCATCGAGTCGTACGTCTCCTGCTCCACGCGGGCGGCGTTGAGGTAGTGATCGACCACGTCCTGGCCGAGGATCTCGACCGCGGCCTCGGAGCGTTCCAGCTCCCGGATCGCCTCGTACAGCGCACGCGGCATGCGCGGCACGCCGGTCGCGAGGTAGCCATTGCCCTTGAACTCGGGCTCGAGCGGCAGCTCGTGCTCGATGCCGTAGAGACCGGCCCCGATCATGGCCGCGTAGGTCAGGTAGGCGTTCATGTCGCCGCCCGGGAAGCGATCCTCCACGTGGAGGGCAGGCCCGCGACCGACCAGCCAGAATCCGGTCGTCCGGTTGTCGCGGCCCCAGACGACGTTGACCGGCGCCCAGGACAGCGACGCATAGCGCTTGTACGAGTTGATGAACGGGGCGATGAACACGGCCAGCTCGCGTGAAAGCTTCATCATCCCGGCCACGAAGTGTTGGCCGACCTCGGACAGGCCGTAAGGCCCCGCCTTCGCCTCGTCCGACTCGAACATCAGCGGGACGTCCGTGGAGGCGTCCCACAGGCTCATGTGGAGATGGCCCGATGACCCCGTCCAGCGATGGTCGGGCTTGGCCATGAAGGTGATCCCCCAGCCGTTGAGGTAGGCGATCTCCTTGGCGCCGTGCTTGAACACCACGCTCCGATCGGCGGATGTGAGGACGTGGTCGTAGCGGATGTTGACCTCGTGCTGGCCGTTGGCCGCCTCACCTTTGCTGAACTCGATCGGCACGTCCGCGGCGGTCATCTGGTTGCGCAGGAGTCGATGGAGCGGTTCGGCCTTGGTCGCCTGGAGCAGGTGATAGTCCTCGTTGTAGTGGCCAAATGGGCGGGGGACCGGCCAGCCGCGCTCGGCCAGCTCGTCCCACGAATCCTTGAGCACGTAGAACTCGAACTCGGAGCCGGCCTTCAGGACGAAGCCGGCATCGGCTGCGTGTGCGACCTGCCGCTTGAGGATGGTCCGCGGGGCGATCGGGATCTCGAGCCCGGTCTCCTCGTCGACAGCATCGGCCAGGACCATCGCGGTGCCCGGCAGCCAGGGCAGGACCCGGAGCTGGTCCCAGATCGGCTCGGCGATCCAGTCGCCGTAGCCGGTCTCCCAGTTCATCAGCTTGTAGCCCTCGGGGGTGTTCATCTCCATGTCGGTGCCAAGGAGGTACGTGCAGAAATGCGCGCCGTGCGAGATCACGCCATCGAGGAAGGCCTGGCCCTGGACGCGCTTGCCCATGAGCCGGCCCTGCATGTCGGTGATGGCGACCACGATGGTGTCGATCCGGCCGTCGCGGACCATCTCCTCGAGTTCGACGAGGCGAGGATGCTTGGCGGCGTGGCCTTGATCGTGGTCGCTCATCTGATCCCTTCTGACGATGCTGGGATCGCGAGCGTCGCCGGTCGGTCGACGCTCGCTCCCATCGGGGTGGTCAGCCGCCGGCGACGTCGACCCGTTCGGCCGCGTGCGAGAACTCGCGCTCGATCTCTGTCAGTTCGTCGCTGTCGCCCATCGAACGCGGACCCTTGAAGGTGCGCCGGGCGGCGGCGAAGTAGTAGACGAGAAGGGACAGGAGGACGATCAACATGAACGGCAGCGAGATGTTGCCGGATGTCGGGAAGGAGAAGAGGATCATCAGGATGATGACCCACACGACCGCGACGATCGCGATGGGTCGCGACCAGCGGCCGAGGCTCCAGACCCGCTCTGAGAGCCAGTCCTGGGTGGTGGCGCCCAGGTAGATGACGATGCCATAAGCCGCATACAGGAAGATCGTGCTGATCGCGGTGACGATGACGATGGCCGTCCCACCGCCTGCGACGAACGCGGCGACGCTCAGGAGGAACGCCCCGATCGTCATCGCGACAAGCGAGTTCGCGGGCGTCCGGTAGCGATGCGAGACCTTCTTGAGCCAGCCGGATCCGGGGATCCCGTCATCTCGACTGAACGCGAAGAGCATCCGGCCTGCCGAGGCAAGCGACGACAGGCCGCAAAAGCTCATCGCGATGGCGATCGCGCCCCCGAAGATGCCTCCCAGCCCGTCGCCGAGGTTCTGCTTGAGGATGTACACGACGGCCGCGTTGTCACCGAAGTAGTACTGGCTGTACAGGGTCGGGTCATCGAGCTGCCCGAAGAGTGGTTTGAGGTCCGGAAGGTGGAGAGTCAGGGCCACCAGGAAGATGTACCCGACGACAGCCGAGACGGCCACCGACATGAAGATGCCCCAGGCACTCGAGACTCGCGCCCCGACGGTCTCCTCCGCGACATGGGCAGATGCGTCATAACCCGTGTAGGTCCAGTTCGCGAGCAAGAGCGAGAAGAAGAACGCGACGATCGGCAGGTACGTGACCGCAGGCCCGAATTTGAGGCTGATAAACGGGTTGTCGGCGCCCGGCGGGATGGTGATATCCCACGATCCCAATGTGTCCTGGGGCTGGATGGCGAACAAGTTGAGCCCGGCATCCTTTGCAGTGTCCTGCGTCCCGAGGATGAACAGCGCACCCGTGATCAAGACGACGAAGGCGATGTGCCACCAGACGCTGACCTGGTTGAGGAGCGCCACGACCCGGATCCCGGCGATGTTGAGCGCCAGCTCGACCGCAAGCAGGACGGCCATCGTGAACAGCTGCCCGGAGATGACGAGCGTGTCGCCGAGCTTGAGGATCTCCGTCGTGTTCTGGTAAGCGCCGCCCATCAGCGGGCTGATGATCGTCTGGTTGAGGAAGAACGCGGCCGCAAAGTTGATCCCGGCCACGATCGCGAACTGGCCGATCAGGTTGAACCAGGCCGTCCACCAGCCCCAGTTCTTGCCCTTCATCCGGCTGGCCCAGTAGTACAGCCCACCCGCCGTCGGATACGCGGAGGCGATCTCGGCCATCGATGCTGCGATGCACAGGACGAAGATCGTGACGAGCGGCCAGCCGATCAGGGCGGCAGCCGTACCGGCCCACGCGAGCCCGTAGTCATAGAGGATGACGGCGCCCGTCAGGATGCTGATGATGCTGAAGCTGATCGCGAAGTTGCTGAATCCGCCCATGGAGCGGAACAACTCCTGGGCGTAGCCCAGATCGTGCAGGTCAGCGACGTCCTGTTTGATGACGTCGTCGCGCGATTGGGTCATCAGGTACCTCCCTCACTCGACCGACCGATCGCCGTCTGGCGACTTGTCGACCGGATCTCCCTCCGATCCGGTCCGATGCGGCAACTGCGACCCAGGAATGGGGGGCCGCTGCGATACACGGGGATGCGATGACGCTGGGATGCGATAACGAGGCCACAGAGCGGCCGTCGCGCGCCGACTATGCAGCGCGTAGGTCCGTCGCGCCAGACCCTCCTTTCCGAACTCCGGCTCGATGCCGGCGATGATACGCGCGAGATGGGCGCGTTCGGAAGGGCCTGGGCTCAGTAGAGCATCGTCGTCCCGGTGGGGAAGACGAAATAGAACCCGGCCGGCGGCAACGGGACGTCGGGCTGGAGCCCGGTCACCTGCGCATCGCGGGTGACGACACCACCGATCGACTCGACGAGCCGGAGGATGACGCCGGTATCGCGGTCGACCGCGATCGAGATGTGGAAGTCCGGTCGGTCGCCCGGCAGCTCGGTCGTGCGCGGGTGGTCGCATTCGAGCAGGATCGCCTCGCGGCCATCGATGGCGTCCGTCCCGCTGACCATGCAGCGGCCGGTGGCGAGCACGTTCTGGCAGTAGCCGGCCGGGTGGACGAAGGTGTCCGGCAAGGTCTCCATGGGCAGGGCCGTGATCGGCTCGTAGACCTTCGAGGTGCCGGGCAGGTCGGGGTCGTCGAGACCGCGCGGACGATTGCGTACTGGCCGCTGGGTGCCGAGGCCGTGGGCGCTGGCGTAGGTCCGCACGATCTCGCCATCGGAGATCCAGACCTCGTACTCGCCTTTCGTCGCGTCACCCGGTCGGATCGTCGTGACCTTGGCCGCGCCTGGATGGCGGAGGACCGCCTCCATCGTGGTGAGATCGTCGCCGCGCGCATTCACGGCTCGCTCTTCGATCCTGATCCGGAGGGTCTCGAAGCGAGCCTCGGCATCGCGCATGAACTCGAACAGCTCGGCGACGGTCGGGAGACCCGACGGCAGCGCCACGACGGCGGGCAGCCGCCGGTCGTCCGGTCGAGCGGGCACGACGGCAGCGCGATCCCAGCGGCGAGTCTCGGTCATCGGCCGGATTGTAACGGCCCGGTCGGGGCCGTCGTGGAGGTGCTCGGCGAAAGGGGCTTGACGGGGAGGTCGGTCGTCGTCTATATACCGCATGACGATATAACGACCTACGCTATATCGGTACGTGACCGAGGAGATCGAGATGACGTCCTTCCGTCGGACCGCGGCGCTGTTGGCCGGTCCTGCCCTGGCGATCCTCATGGTGACGACCGTCGCTGCAGATCCCGATGGGCCGCGGAGGGCACACGGGGCGTTCACAGACACGTCCGGGGCGGATATCGGGTGGCTCAAGCTCTCTGAGGACCGGGCTGGGACCGTTCATATCAACGTCAAGGTCAAGGGCCTGGCGGCCGGGCTCCACGGGATCCACATCCACGCGGTCGCGTCCTGCGGGACGGCTGTGACCGCCTTCGATGGCGCCGGTGGCCACTACAACCCGCTGGGCCACGAGCATGGGCTCGAGAACCCGGCCGGTCCGCACGCCGGCGACCTTCCGAACCTTGTCGTCGACGCCGACGGCCGGGGCACCCTCAACGCCCGGAGCGACCGGGTCAGCCTGACCGACGGCCCGGCGACGCTGTTCGACGCGAATGGCAGCGCCTTCGTCATCCACGCCAACACCGACGACCAGGTGGCCAACGTCGGCAACGGCGGCAGCGGCGCCCGGGTCGCCTGCGCAGTCGTCGTCGCGGACTGACCGTCACCCTCCGGGCCGCGGCTTGACGCCGCGGCCCGGTCGTAGTTCTATCGCCACACGATAGATCAGCAGGCGACCCCGGAGGCGTGATCATGACCCACGAACTGCCCGAATTCGGTCGTTTCGCCGAGCCGTCGCTGTACATCCTCGTCTCGCTCAGCGATGGCCCCAAGCACGGCTACGCGATCATGACCGACGTCGAGCGGATCTCGGGCCTGCCGTTGGGAGCCGGCACGCTGTACGGGGCGCTGGCGCGGCTCGAACGGCGCGGGCTGATCGAACCGCTGCCGCCCGAGGAGCGCCGCCGGCCGTACCGGATCACCGGGCTTGGCGCGACGACCCTGCGCGCTCAGCTCGAGCAGATGCGCGGGTTCGCCCGGACCGGGCTCGAACGGCTCGCGGAGGCGCTGCCATGACCAGGCTCGTCGCGCTCTACCCGTGAGCGTGGCGCGACCGCTATGAGGACGAGTTCCTCTCGCTGTTGGCCGATCGAGCACTCGACGGGCGGGACCGTCTCGACATCGTCCGCGGCGCCCGGTTGCATCCGCAGGCCGCCGGCTCGCACGAGGCAGCCGAACATAGGCCGCGCTGGTCGGTCCGTGCCGGCTGGCTGACGCTCGCCGGGCTGCCCCTCTGGATCGGCGCCACGATCCTCTGGATGAACGGCCCGCTCGTCATCGACGCTGGTGGGTCCTACCGGGACGGCGCAGCGGCGATGCCGCTGTTCTGGCTGGCGCGGAGATATGGTACGGGCTGGTAGCCGCAGCCGGGTTGGCGATGATGGGCGTCTCCGCGTGGCGGGTGGGCAGCTGGCGGGGGACCGACGCCGCGCTCCTCGTGGCGGGGCAGGCAAGCGCCTGGCTGGTCGTCAGCGTGCTGTTCGCCGCGCCGGGCAGGCTACCGGAGTTCGTCTTCGCGTTCGTCCTGCTCCTGACGACTGCCTGGATCGCGGTTGGCCACGCCCTGATTCGGCCGGCCCCCAGCGAGGTCCTGGCCCTGGGCGATTAGCCTCCCGCCGGGCCACCACCGAGACCGGGCTCGGTCATCCCCGCCGGATCGAGCAGCCGGTCGACCTCTGCTGGGTCCATCCCGCGCTCCAGGGCCAGCTCGCGGATCGTCCGGCCGGTCTTGTGAGCCTCCTTGGCCAGCTTGGTCGCCTCGTCGTAGCCGATCACCGGCGCCAGCGCCGTCGCGAGCATCAGCCCTTGCTCGACGAGCGCCGGCCCTCGTTCGGTGGCGGTCAAGCCCTCGATCGCGCGGTCGCTGAAGTTGGTCGTCGCGGCGGCCACCAACACGATCGATTCAAGGAGGGCGTCGGCGGTCACCGGCAGCATCACGTTGAGCTCGAGGAAGCTGCCGGTCTGCCCGAAGGTGATGGTCGCGTCGTTGCCGAGGACCCGGGCCACGACCATGGTCAGGCTCTCGACGATCACCGGGTTCACCTTGCCCGGCATGATGCTCGACCCGGGCTGGGTCTCAGGCAGGGCCAGCTCGCCAAGACCGGCCCGCGGTCCCATGCCCATCAGCCGGATATCCGAGGCGATCTTCCAGAGGCTGAGCGCGATGGTCCGGATCGCCCCATGCGCCGCGATCGCGACATCGAGCGTGGCCTGGGCGTGGAAGTGGTTGCCGGTCTCGCGTACGGTCAGACCGGTCAGCGTCGAGAGCCGGGCGGTCGCCCGGAAGGCGAACTCGGGGTGGGCGTTGATCCCCGTCCCGACCGCCGTCCCGCCGAGCGGGACCTCGAGCAGCTCGGCCTGGGCGGCGCGCGCCCGACGGATCGATTCCTCGACCTGGCCGGCGTAGCCCCGGAACTCCTGGCCGAGCCGGATCGGGGTCGCGTCCTGGAGATGCGTTCGGCCGGTCTTGACGATCGGCCAGAACGCCTGCTCCTTGGCGACGAGCGCGATGTGGAGCCGTTCGAGGGCGGGCAGCAGCTCCTCCTCGATGGCCAGTGCGGCCGACAGCTGGAGAGCGGTCGGGATGGTGTCGTTCGAACTCTGGCAGCGGTTGACGTCGTCGTTGGGGTGGACCCGCGGGCCGCCACTCAGCCGGGTCGTCGCCAGGTGCGCGATGACCTCGTTCATGTTCGTGTTGGTCGAGGTCGCCGAGCCGGTCTGATAGATGTCGATCGGGAACTGGTCTGGATGGTCGCCGTCGGCCACTGATCCGGCGGCGGCCGCGATCGCATCCGCGACGTCCGGATCGAGCAGCCCGAGCTCGGCATTGGTCTGGGCGGCTGCGAGCTTGACGAGGGCCAGCGCGCGCAGGAACCGCGCCGGCATCCGTTCCCCGGATATGGGGAAGTTGAGGACGGCCCGCTGGGTCGAGGCGCCGTACAGCGCGTCGACCGGCACCTCCATCTCGCCCATCGAATCGCGTTCGGTGCGGGTGGCCGCACGGTCGGGTTCGGTCATCGCCCGATTGTACGGCGGTCGGCTGGGGCGGGCGGGCGCGTGCCCGGAGCCGGCGGCCATAGACTTCGCGGATGCGACGGCCCGCCGGCGACACGATCGACTCCGACGTCTTCCGCCGCGTCATGGGCCATTTCGTGACGGGGGTGACGGTGGTGGCCGCGCTCGACGGCGATCGGCCGCTCGGGATCACGGTCAATGCCCTGAGCTCGGTCTCGCTCGACCCGCCGCTCGTCATGGTCGCCCTCGATCGGCGCCGCTTCCTGACGCCGATCGTGCGGGCCGCGGGTCGATACGCGGTCAATATCCTGTCCGAGGACCAGCAGGCGCTGTCCGACTGCTTTGCCGGGGCGCCCGTCGAGCCGGGGCGCGACGCGTTCTGCGGCGCCAGCTGGCATCGCGGCACGACCGGTCTGCCGATCGTCGACGGGGCTATCGCCGCGCTCGAGTGCACGGTGGTCGAGACCTTCTCGGCCGGCGACCACGACCTGTTCATCGGCCGCGTCGACTCACTGGCAAACGACGAGACGCATCCCATGCCGCTGCTCTACTACCGGCGCCGCTATCTGCGGATCGAGCGCGCGGCGACCTCCGAGGTCGAGGGCAAGCCGGAGGCATAGGCTCGGGCCTCCGCCTGGACCGCGTCCCGCCGGGGTAGCATCGGATCGATGGCGACGATCCGCGCCAACGGCCTCGAGATCGCCTACGAGACGATCGGCAGCGGGCCGCCCCTCGTCCTGCTCCACGGCGCGTCGACATCGGGGCCCGAGACGTTCGCCGGCCAGATCCCGGCCCTCGCCGAGTCGTTCGAGCTGTA
>JBBQVJ010000057.1:0-12253 GCA_038211705.1 Candidatus Limnocylindrales bacterium
GGATGTAGAGACCACCGGCAGTGTCAGGGTCGTCAGTACTGCTGACGACCCAGACCAGCCGACAACTCAGGACGGGCGACCCCGAGTAGAACGAGATCGTTGGGCTCACGTGGCGAAGCCGTAAGTCGGCGATAGGGGACTATCCCGCATTCGGCGAAGGCCAAATCCGGGAGGGCCTCGGTCAGTTGCCGACGTAGGCCGCTAGGTGCTCGCCGGTGAGCGTGGAGCGGGCGGCGACGAGGTCGGCGGGTGTGCCCTCGAAGACGATACGGCCGCCGTCGTGACCAGCGCCGGGGCCGAGGTCGATGATCCAGTCGGCATGCGCCATGACCGCCTGGTGGTGCGCGATGACGATGACCGACTTGCCGGAATCGACGAGCCGGTCGAGCAGGCCAAGCAGCTGCTCGACGTCGGCGAGGTGGAGGCCGGTGGTCGGTTCGTCGAGCACGTAGATGTCGCCCTTCTCGGCCATGTGGGTGGCCAGCTTGAGCCGCTGACGCTCGCCACCCGACAGCGTGGGGAGTGGCTGGCCGAGCCGCAGGTAGCCGAGCCCGACGTCGGTCAGGCGCTTCAGGATCGTGTGCGCGGCCGGCGTGCGCGCCTCGCCGGCGCCGAAGAAGTCGACCGCTTCTTCGACCGGCAGGTCGAGCACCTCGGCGATGTTCAGGCCGCCGAACCGGTACTCCAGCACCGCCGCCCCGAACCGTCGGCCCTCGCATTCCTCGCACATCGTGCTGACCCCGGCCATCATGCCGAGGTCGGTGTAGATGACACCGGCGCCGTTGCAGGCTGGGCAGGCACCCTCGGAGTTGGCGCTGAACAGTGCGGGCTTCATGCCGTTGGCCTTCGCGAACGCGGTGCGGATCGGGTCGAGCAGGCCGGTGTACGTCGCCGGGTTGCTCCGCCGTGAGCCCTTGATCGCTGTCTGGTCGACCGATACCACGCCGTCTCGCCCGGACACCGAGCCGTGGATCAGCGAGCTCTTGCCCGACCCGGCCACGCCGGTCACCACCACGAGCACGCCAAGCGGGATGTCGACATCGAGGTCCTGCAGGTTGTGGGTGCTGGCATCGCGGACCTCCAGCACGCCCGACGATGTCCGGACCGACGGCTTCAGGGCGGCCCGGTCGCCCAGGTGCCGCCCGGTCAGGGTGCCGCTGGCGCGCAGCCCGTCGACCGTCCCCTCGAACACGACTTCGCCACCGGCCGTGCCGGCGCCGGGGCCGAGATCGACGACGTGCTCGGCGATCACGATCGTCTCCGGTTTGTGTTCGACGACCAGCACGGTGTTGCCCTTGTCGCGCAGCCGCAACAGCAGGTCGTTCATCCGCGCGATGTCGTGCGGGTGCAGCCCGACCGTCGGCTCATCGAAGACGTAGGTCACGTCGGTGAGCGACGACCCCAGGTGGCGGATCATCTTGACGCGCTGCCCCTCGCCGCCCGACAGCGTGCCCGACGTCCGCTCGAGCGAGAGGTACCCCAATCCGATGTTCACGAACGAGTCGAGGGTGTCCCGCAGTGCCCCAAGCAGCGGCGCCACGGAGGGCTCGTCGAGGTCGCGGACCCATTCGGCGAGGTCGCTGATCTGGATCGCGCAGGCGTCGGCGATGCTGATTCCCTTGATCTTCGACGAGCGGGCGGCCTCGCTGAGTCGCGTGCCGTTGCACTCGGGGCAGGTGGTGAACGTCACGGCCCGCTCGACGAACGCGCGGATGTGCGGCTGCATCGCGTCGGGGTCCTTGGACAGGAACGACTTCTGGATGCGCGGGATCAGGCCCTCGTAGGTGAGGTTGATACCGTCGACCTTGATCTTGGTCGGCTCCTTGTAGAGGAGGTCGTGCAGCTCCTTCTTGGTGAACGTGCTGATCGGCTTGTCCGGGTCGAAGAAGCCGCAGCCGTTGAAGATGCGGCCGTACCAGCCCTCCATGCTGTAGCCGGGGATCGTGAGGGCACCCTCATTGAGTGACTTGCCCTCGTCGTACAGGGCAGACAGGTCGAAATCGGTGACCGACCCCATGCCCTCGCAGCGCGGACACATCCCTCCGATGACGGAGAAGCTCACCGCCTTGCTGGACTCACGGCCGACGGTGACCGCCCCGGATCCATGGGCCGACGCGATATTGAAGGAGTACGCCTGCTGCGAGCCGATGTGCGGCCGCCCGAGGCGGCTGAACAGGATGCGCAGCATCGCGTTCGCGTCGGTGGCGGTGCCCACCGTCGAGCGGACGTTGGCACCCAGCCGCTCCTGGTCGACGATGATCGCGGTCGTGAGTCCCTCGAGGACGTCGACCTCGGGTCGCGCCAACGTCGGCATGAAGCCCTGCACGAAGGTGCTGTAGGTCTCGTTGATCATCCGCTGCGACTCGGCGGCGATCGTGCCGAATACGAGCGAGCTCTTGCCCGAGCCGGAGACGCCCGTGAACACCGTCAGCCGGCGCTTCGGGATCTCGACGCTGATGTCCTTGAGGTTGTTGACCCTCGCACCGTGGACGCGGATCAGATCGTGGCTGTCGGCGATGTGGAGCGCAGGCGACTGCGAGTCCATCTTCGTGGCCATGCTCCTAGCCGCGAACGCGAGGGTCGACGCTCATCGGTCCTGGATCAGGCCAAGGACATTGCCATCAGGGTCGGTGAAGGTGGCCACCAGGCGGCCGCCACCGACGTCGTGCGGGGACTCCTTCACGGCGGCACCCGCG
Organism: Candidatus Limnocylindrales bacterium; assembly: GCA_038211705.1. Lineage (GTDB taxonomy): Bacteria > Chloroflexota > Limnocylindria > Limnocylindrales > CSP1-4 > SPCO01. The sequence continues at coordinate 2,697 of JBBQVJ010000057.1, forward strand.
GCCGTCACCTCGGCCAGCTTCGCTTCGATGTCCGGCACGTGCCAGTAGGCGACCGGCGAGGTCATGGCCTCCGGTCCGCCGCCCGGCACCAGCCCGATCTGCTGGCCCTCGACCTCGTAGCCCACGTAGTAGGGCGCATCGCTCTGCGGTGGGATGCCGAGGAGGGCGGTGTAGACCGCCTTGGCCTTCTCGATGTCGGTCACGGGATGGAGGACGGTCTTGATCCCCTGGGTCGATGAGCCGGTCATGGTCACTCTCCTGCAGTCGTGTGGTCGGTGGTGTCCATGCCGGTCACACTATCTGCGGCTCGGGATCGAGCGCTTCTCGATTCCTGACCGGTCTGGTCACCGCTTTCGCCACGCACGACGGCATCCCCGCGGTCGCATCCGCCGCCTCGCGCCGATAGACGCTGGGCGGCACACCGACGAGCTCGGTGAAGCGCGTGCTGAAGGTGCCAAGCGACGAGCAGCCGACCGCGAAGCAGACCTCGGTGACACTGAGGTCGCCACGCCGCAGCAACGCCATGGCGCGCTCGATGCGTCGCGTCATCAGGTAGCCATACGGCGACTCGCCGTAGGCGAGCCGGAACTGGCGGCTGAGGTGTCCGGCCGACATGTGCGCGCCGTGGGCGAGCGCCTCGACGTCCAGCGGCTGCGCGTACTCGCGGTCGATCCGGTCGCGGACGCGGCGCAGCCACGCGAGGTCGCGCAGGCGCTGCGCATCGGCGGGTCTGCTGATCACCTCGCGATGATGCCACGAAGCGCCGGAGGTGCCCAGCGCGGCTCGTCCGACGACCCGATGGCTACCGGCGGATCGCCTCGACCGCGCCATTGAAGGCCAGCGCCAGTTCCGCCCCGCGACCAACCTCGTCGTGCCGGAAGAAGACATAGGCGTCGTCGCCGGCCGACAGGAACGGCTCCAGACGGGCGGCCCAGGCCGCCAGCTCGGCGTCGGTGTAGTCGTTGCGACGCAGTCGGAGGTAGAGGAATGGGCCGGTCCGTCGCAGGGTCGGTGGCTCGGCGTCGTCGGGCAGCTCGGTCGCACACAGGGCCGCGCCGATGCCGGTCAGCGCGGCGAAGGTCTCATCGACATGCCACGACGGATCCTGGAACTCCATGGTCAGCGGCAGGTCGGCGGGCCACTCGGCCAACAGCGCACCGAGCTTGGCGTCGTCGCGTCGGACGCCCTCAGGCACGCGGAAGAGGACGGTCCCCAGCCGCTCCCCGAACGCCCGGTACGGTCCGGTGAGCCATGGGACGCTCGCGACCGGGTCCACCTGGAGGGCACGGAATGACCCGCCGCGCTGGGCCTTGACCGAGAACCGGAAGTCCGGCGGCGTCGCCGCGACCCAGGCCTCGACCTTCGGGGCCTTGGGCGAGGCGTAGTAGGTGTTGTTCAGCTCGACGGCGGACAACCGGCCGGCGTAGTGGGCGAGGTAGCCCTTGGCCGGCAGGCCGGTGGGGTAGAAGCGCGGCACCCAGCCCGGGTAGGCGAAACCACTCGTCCCGGCGAACAGACGCCCCGCCACCGAACGATCAGCCGGCGAGGGTCGAGCCCGCCGCTTCCGTCCCCTCGGGGACGCAGGCGCCCGGATCGCTGCTGCCCGGGCCGGCTTGGCGGGCCACGGAGGTCATGGCGCGCTCGAGGGACTCGAGGTCGCCGCCCTCCACGACCGCAAGGAAGTGCTCGCTGATGCCGCGAAGGTGCGTTCGCGACGCCGCCCGTAATCGAGCCAGCCCGCGCTCGGTCAGGACCGCCTCGGCACCCCGGGCGTCGGCCAGGCAGGCGCTTCGTTCGACCAGCCCGTCGCTGACGAGGCGGTCGATCAGGCGGGTCACGCCGCTCTTGCTCAGCAGGACCTGTTCCGCGAGCAGGCCCATGCGGATGCGGCGGCCCGGAGCCTGGGCGATCGTGAGGAGCGCGTCGTATTCGGCGAACGAGACGTCGTGCTCGGCCCGCAGCTCCTCATCGAGCCGGCGCGACACGCGGGCATGGGCAAGCAGGAAGGCGCGCCACGGGGCGAGCCGCGAGTCGCGAGCGGTCAGCGGTCGCGCGATCGGTTCCTGGAGGGTCATGGCTGGATGCTACCACTCATCGAGGGGTGGACGGGCGTTCATTGGTTGACAACGCAACGATATCGCCGTATCGTTGCGAAGTCAACTACATAGCGCCGCGGGCCAGACCGGCGGCATCGGAGGAACTCCAACCCATGGCGACATTCGCGATCGATCCGGCTCATACCGACGTTCTCTTCTCAGCCAAGCACATGATGGTCACCAACGTCCGCGGGACATTCACCGACGTGAGCGGCACCATCGATCTCGACGAGACGGATCCGACCGCATCGACGGCCGAACTCACGGTCCGCGCCGCCAGCGTCGATACCGGCTTCGCCGCCCGCGACAACCACCTTCGAGGCGACGACTTCTTCGCCGTCGAGACCTACCCGGAGATCAAGATCGTCTCGACCGCCATCCGGCCGAAGGGCGGCAACGACTACGTGGTCACCGCCGACGTCACCATCAAGGACGTCACGAACTCGGTCGACTTCGATGTCGAGTTCCTCGGCTTCTACGTCGGGATGGACGGCTCGCGACGAGCGGGCATCACGGCCAAGGCGAAGGTCAATCGCAAGGACTGGGACCTGAACTGGAACGTGGCCCTCGAGACCGGCGGCTGGCTGGTCGGTGACCAGATCAAGCTCGACGTCGAGGTCGCCCTCCAGCAGGCCGCAGTCAGCCTCGCCGCCTGATGTAGCTGCTCCGCTCGAAGCGCCCTGATCCGTCAGGGCGCTTCTTCGCGTCTGCCGCACGTCTATCCTTTCGCTCGATGGCGACCACCGAGCGGCGCTTCGGCGCTCAGAGCATGTCCGCGCCGCTCCTCGACGTCCTGGTCAAGCGACCGGGCGCCGCCTTCGGGGCCGCCTTCGATGCACCCGCCCACGGCTTTCTCCACCCCGTCGACCTCGATGTCGCCCAACACGAGCACGATACCTTCGTCGAGACGCTGGCTTCGCTCGGACCGCGCGTCCATTTCCTCGAGACCGAGCTCGCGGCGCCCGATCTCGTCTACACCTTCGACCCGCTGTTGGTGACCGATCGTGGTGCGATCCCGTTGCGTCCGGGCAAGCCGAGCCGCGCGCCCGAGCCGGCCGCGATCGAGGCCTGGACGACGGCCGCCGGCCTCCCGACCGTCGGTCGGATCGAGGCGCCCGGCACGATCGAGGGCGGCGACACGTTCTGGCTCCGACCGGACCTGTTCTGCATCGGGCGGACGCTGCGGACCAACTCGGAGGGCGCCCGGCAGCTGGCCGATCTGGTCGGTGGCGAGGTGCGGATCTTCGACGTGCCCTACTGGCGCGGACCGGCCGAGCTGATCCATCTCATGTCGGTGATCTCGCCGGTCGCCGACGATCTGGCCGTGGTCTACCTGCCGCTGCTGCCCGTCGGGCTGTGGGAGCTGCTCGGCGAGCTCGGGATCCGGCTGGTCGAGGTGCCCGACGAGGAGTTCCCGACGCTCGGTTGCAACGTCCTGGCGGTGCGGCCGGGTGTCGTGATCCTCGCCGAAGGCAATCCACGGACGTCGGCGGCGCTGGCCGCGGCCGGCTGCGAGGTCCACACCTACCCCGCCACCGAGATCGGGATGAACGGGTCGGGCGGGCCGACCTGCATGACCCGACCGATCCTGCGTGGCTGAAACCGCCGAGGGCCGGGCTGCGGGCTCGGAGATCGACCGGGACCGGCTGATCGGGGACCTCCAGGCGCTCATCCGCATCCCGAGCATCACCGGTTCCGAGGAGGCTGTTGCGAGCTGGGCAGCGGAGGCGTTGCGCGATCTGGGCCTGGTCGTCGAGATCGTCGCGCCGGACCTCGCCGTGATCCGGGCCGACCCGAACTGGCCCGGCGAGGAGATGCCGCGGCGATCGCTGCCCGTCGTCATCGGTCGGATCGGGCGCTCCGGCGGCCGGCGGATCGTCCTGTCTGGGCACCTCGATGTCGTGCCGCCGGGCGATCCGGCGACCTGGACCGTCGATCCGTGGGCCGGCGAGATCCGCGACGGCGCGGTCCATGGCCGCGGTGCCTGCGACATGAAAGGCGGCGTCGCCTCGATCCTGGGCGCGATCCGCGCGCTGGGCGAGTCGGGCGACCTCGCCCGGCTCGACGGCGAGCTCATCGTCGCATTCGTGCCCTCCGAGGAGGACGGCGGTCAGGGGACCCTCGTCGCGATCCGGGCGGGTGTGACCGGCGACCTGGCGATCATCCCCGAGCCGTCCAACCTGGACGTGGTGGTCGCCCACGCCGGCGCGATCACGTTCCGGCTGACCGTCCCGGGCCGCGCGGCCCACGCCTCGCAGCGGCGCGAGGGTGTCTCGGCACTGGACAAGCTGTTCGTGCTCAGCCGGGCGCTCGAGGCGGACGAGACGCGCCGCAACGCAGCCGAGACCGACCCGTTGATGACGGCACTCGGACTGCCGTACCCGACCATCATCGGCATCGTGGCGGGCGGGGAGTGGGCATCGACCGTTCTCGATCGGGTCACGGCCGATGGCCGCTATGGCGTCCGCCTCGGCCAGAGCGCCGCCGATGCCGAGGCCGAGCTCCGGGCGGCCATCACCGCGGCCTGCGCCACCGACGACTTCCTGCGCGAGCACCCCGCCATGGTCGAGATCACCGGCGGCCGGTTCGGCTCCGCGCGCGTGCCGTCGGATCATCCGCTGCCCGTCGGCCTGGCGGACACCGTCGAGGCGGTCACGGGCCGACGTCCCGCGCTGCTCGGTGAGCCGTACGGCGCGGACATGCAGCTATTCGTCAACGTGGCGGGGATGCCGTGCGTGATGTTCGGCCCGGGCGATGTCCGCGTCGCCCACAGCGCCGACGAGCACGTTCCGATCGACGAGGTCGTCGACTGTGCACGGGTCCTCGCGGCCTGGGTGCGGCGCGAGCTCATCGCGGAGGCGTAACGATCGCGGCCGAGGCGGTCCCGCCGTCGCCCCGTTATCGGCTCAGGACGCCGACCTGGTCTGCCGCAGTCTCGACGAACCGGCACAGAGCGTCCACCAATCGCATCTGCTCGGGGGTCCGGCAGCCCGCTTCGAGGAGCGTGGGCGACGCGACGAGGATGGCGATCGACTCGGCGCGCGAGATCGCGACATTGAGCCGATGCCGCGAGTACAGGAAGGTCATGTCTCGTGGCGCATCTTCCCGGCTTGAGCTCGCCATCGAATAGATCGCCACGGCACCTTCCCGACCCTGGAACTTGTCGACGGTCCCGACGTTGCCGCGACGGCCGATGCGCCGCTCCAGGGCACCTTGGATCTCGGCCACCTGGGCGTTGTATGGGGCGATGACGATCACGTCGTCGACCGTGATCGCCTTGTGCGCGCCGTCCTCGTCTCGCCGGGTCATGGTGATCAGCCTGGCCACCATGTCCGCGACGACAACGGCTTCCTCGGCCGAGCGAGGGCCATTGCCTCCGTGCGGTATGGGCAGCCAGCGAACGCCGGATCCCGACAGCAGCGGGTCGTCGCCGTCGATGACGCGACGGGCGGTGTTCGGGTGCGTGGTGAGCCGACCCTCATAGAACGCGGGCGAGATGAAGGCGTTCACATCAGGGTGCATCCGTCGGCTGGTCTCGAGAAAGAGGCCGCGCTCTGGCTCGACCGTCACCGAGTCGCCGACGAGGTGCCCGAGCGATGTCGCGGTGGCACCCCCTGGATGGACACCCTGGGCCACCATCGGCAGCTGGTTCGGATCGCCGATTAGCACGATCGAACGGGCGCAGGTCCCGATGGCGACGGTGTTCGCCAGCGACATCTGGCTGGCCTCATCCACGAACAGGACATCGAATGCCACATCCAGCTCCTGTCGGGCGAACAGCCAAGGCGTTCCGGCGACGACATCGACGGCCCCCGACGCCAAAGCGTTGACCACGTCCGGGTTGTCACCGACGCGGGTCACCCCGGGGAGATGTCCGACGTGCTCATCGTCCTCGTTCGCCTTTTGGATGGCCCGGATCGGCACCTGCTCCTCGCGAGCAGCGGCCATGATCGCTTCGAGGAAGTTGCTGATCGTCTTGTGCGACTGGGCCGTGATCGCCACCGTCTTGCGGGCGCGGACGAGGTCCAGCACCATGCGGGCGCCGGCGTAGGTCTTGCCCGTCCCCGGCGGACCCTGGATCGGCAGGACGCCATGAGCGAGCTCGGGCGCGAGCCGGCGTGCCGCGGCGAGCGCGTCCTCTCCGGGCTCGACGAGTGGCTCGCCCCAGCCGGAGGCGCGTCGTGGCGGGATCCTGAGGAGCAGATCCCGGATCGCTCGATAGATGCCGGTCCCGTCGATCCCGTCCGCGATGACCGCGTCGGCCACCCGCAACATCGCGGCCTTCTGGGCCCCGCTGTCGATCGGCGCGTTCGGGATGAGCGCCGTCGGATGCGGCCACGCCGCCCTGCGCGATCGCTTGAGCTCGACGATCCCGCCCACGTCGTCGAGCGCGACGATCGTCCCGGCGCTCTTGCCAGTGGCCTTGTCCGTCGGCGCATCCCCGATGTGGAACCCGTGATCCTGAGGTTCGAATCGGTACCGACGGTGGAGCATCACCCCGGCTCCCTCGACCTCGTCGATGCATAGGAGCCCAGCCAGCGCGTCACGCTCGACCACGAGCTGCTCGATGGTCAGGTCATCCTTCAACTCGAACCAGCGCCACCACTGCGACTTTTCCTCCCGTCGGTGCCAGTCGAGGAGGCCGGCCAGCAGGCGACGGCCGTCAGCAGCCGGGGAGTCGTCATCGAGCGCCAGATCGGCTGTCAGTGCCCTTACGCGCTGCTCGACCATCTGCATCCATTCGGTGAGCCCTGCTGAAGGGTCGGCGACGACCGCCACCGGACGATCCCACGGGCGTTCGGGCCAACGCCCGACCGCCTCGGCGCGGCGATCCTCCAGCCATGTCCGGAGCATCCACGTCGAGACGCAGTCGTCGCGGTTGTAGAGGGCGATGCCATCCAGGATCGCCTGGTCGCCCTCCTTGAGCCACCGCTCGAACTCGACCACGCTGAACCCGGCATCGGTGACCGGGCCTTCGCGGGCCGGCATGTAGAACTTCTCGATGTCCTTGAGCGAATACCGCTCGACTGATGCGCGGACGCCCTGTCGGACGACGTTGAGGAGATCGACGAGGACGTCTCCGCGGAGGAGCCGATCCACCTCGTCCACGCACGTCGCGTGACGCTGCATCAGGCGCTTGATGGCGCCCGACTCATACCCCCCGTAGTGGTAAACGTGCATCTCGGGATGGGTATCGAGTCGGTCGATGACCAAGCGGATGAACCGCTCGAAGGCCGCCTTCTCGTCCTCCTGCGAGGTCGCCCAGATATCGAGGTACTCGGGTTCGCCATCCGCTTCCTCAACGACGCCGAGGAGGTATTCGAGACCCACTTCGGTCGCCCATGGATCGGCCTCGATATCGAAGAACAGGTCCCACTGTGACGGCACTGGTAGTGCGCTCAGGCCACGTCCGGCATCGTCCGGACCCGGTGGGATGAGCTCGAACGCGAGCTGCCCGGTCACGCGCTTCTGAAGCTGGAGCCTGGCCTGCTCCCGGAGTCGGGTCAGCTGTGGCGGCTTGACGCCTTCGATCGCCCGATCCGGCGCGAGGACGGCGAGCCCGGCAAGCGTGGGCACGCCGGCCCTCTTCAGGCGCTCGGTGTCAACGCGGCGCATCCCCGCCACGATCGACAGGTGATCGTCGGCCCGCCGCCGGTCGATGCACATCGGATACCAGGTACAGACCCGGCAGTGATCCACCGGGTTCGGGTAGGTCGCGGCCGGCCCGTCCAGCAGCCCGGCTTCGATGCGCGCGTCGAAGCGGGCACGCACGTAGCGGAAGTAAGCCGAGAAGTCGTCGTGGCGGTGGGCGTGGCGCACGCCGTCGCCGGTGATGACATACAAGCACTCGGGTGGTCGACCTTGGAGCCCGGCCAGCAGGTCTGCGTAGACACACATCTGGAGGATCGCGCCAGCCTTGACCGAGCGGGCCAGCTTCGTATCACCGATGTCGTAGCTCCACGATCCGAGGACCGGGCTTGGCCGGTCCGGCCGCTTGAACAGGAAGTCGGCGTGGCCGCGCCAGCGACCGTCGAAAAAGGTGGCCTGGAAGATGACGTCCGCGCCGTCGCGCATGGCGTCGAGGGTCAGGGATTGCGCGACACGGAGCTGGTCGGGTGTCCAGAGGTCGCCAGTCTCGATCTCGACGACGCGCAGGCCATCCGCCCGCAATGCTGCCAGGTAGGCCGCCTCGTGGAGATCGCCCTTCTCCTGGATCAGTGCGATCGTCGGGTCGTCCCGACGGACGGGCTTGTCCCACAGTTGCTGGACCCGTCCAAGCTCGAGCGTCGCGAGGTGATCGCAGGCGAGGTAACCGACCAGGTCCGTGGCACTGACGATCAGCGTGCCGTCGTGGGCGAGTTGCACTCGTGCACCGTACCAGCGTGTCGTGCCAGCTCGCCTGTCACGGTCGGGTTAGCATGCCGCGATGAGTCCTCGTCGCCGCGATTCCGAGGGTCGATGGCAGGCCGCGCATTCGTGGGAGAGCCTCGTCGAGCGGCAGATCCGCGAGGCCATGGACGGCGGCGCGTTCGAGGACCTGCCGCACCAGGGGGAGCGATTGCCGCTCGAGGACGACTTGGCCGCCGGCGAGTGGGCGATGGCCCACCGGATCCTTCGCAACGCCGGGGCCGCCCCACCGTGGATCGAGTCGGACAAGGAGGCACGCAACCAGCTGGCCGAGCTCGAGGCGCTCATCGAGCGGGCGCCACGGACGTCGCCCCGGGCGCGTGAACGGGCGCGAACCGATCTGCGCCGGATCGTCGAGGCCGCGAACCGGGCGATCGAGCGGGTCAACGCCGAGGCACCGACCGTTCGCCAGCATCGGCGCCCGCTGGATGCCGACGCCGAACTGACCCGGCTCGAGGTCGCGTTTTGAGGGCCGTTGAGGGGGCGTGCCAAGTGCCGATCCGTGCGGCCGGAGGATGCGTGCCCCCGCCCGGCCGCCGGGTCAGATTTCCCATGGGGCGGGCGCTAGGCGACGAAACTGGCCAAATCAGGGCCTCTAGGGGCAGAACTGACGGAGATCTGAGCGTGGATCGCGGCCGCCGGTCACCCAGGTCATTGCCACGCGCGCCATCGGCCCGGGGATGGCTGTCAAGGGGGCGCACGGGCCGCCAATTGGACAGATATGTGCGCCAGGACTGGTAGGCAGCAAAGTCGGCCGATCGGGCGGCCGAAACGTTCGTCCGGGTCCGCCGCTAAGCGTAGATCCGCTCCGAGGGAAGCCGTTCCAGCGTTGGATCCTGCCTAAGAGTCCACCCATACATATCTGTCCGTCATCCGCCCCGAATCGGTCAGATATGGCCCCACGGCTAGGTGACAGTCTGGCGATCGGCCGAGGCCGGCATCGCGCCACGCCCCGGCACGGCCCTCGCGCCACGCCCCGGGTGTCAGTCCTCCGGATCGCTCCGGAGCCGCGAATACGTCACGAGGTCGTGGTACCCGCCCGCCCGGTGCTGC
>JBBQVJ010000058.1:0-12183 GCA_038211705.1 Candidatus Limnocylindrales bacterium
GCCGCTGGTCGCAGCGCAATTCGTGGACGCTGGCCCTGCTTGGGCTATTCGCAGCGACCCTCCTGATCACGTTCCTCATCCAGCCGAGCTACGGCGCGGCCCAGATACAGGGCCTGGCCATCGGGGCTCTCCCGCTCGCGATGGCGGCGGTCGCCCAGGCCATCGTCGTCATCTCCGGCGGCATCGACCTGTCGGTCGGCTCGATGATGGCCCTCACAAGCGTGACCGCGGCAGTGCTCATGAAGGACCAGCCTGAGGCGATCGCGATCCCCGTGGTCATCGGCGTCCTCGTCCTGGGTCTGATCCTGGGCATCATCAACGGCGTCCTCGTGGTCATCACGCGCGTCCCCGATATCGTGGTCACGTTGGCGATGTCGTTCGTCTGGGCCGGTGCCGCGCTGGTCGTCCTGCATACGCCCGGCGGCGGATCGTCAGAATGGATCCGGGACATCGTGAAGGGCTCGATCGGCAATGAGTGGGTCCCGAGCGCGCTCGTCACACTCCTGATCATCGTCGGGGTCATCTGGATCCCCCTGCGCCGCTCGACCGCCGGGGTTGCCCTCTATGCCGTGGGCAGTCACCGGTTGGCGGCATTTCGGAGCGGCGTCCCGGTCGGCCGGACGAAGGTCTTTGCCTACATGCTCGGTGGCCTGTTCTCGGCGTTCGGCGGTCTCGCGCTGACGGCCACGACCGGGATCGGGACGCCCGTGCCGGGCGCCTATACGCTGCTCGGTGTGGCGGCCATCGTCCTCGGCGGAGTCAGTCTGGCCGGTGGCCGGGGTGGTATCGCCGGACCGATCGTCGCCGTATTCGTCCTCGCTCTGGTGCGGACGGACCTCACCCTCCTTGGCGCCAACTCGAATCTCTCCACTGTCATCCAAGGTGCGATCCTGATCGGGGTGGTCATGTTCGGCAGCCTGCTCACGATGCGGCGAGCCCGGCGATGACCAGCCAGACCGAAACGGTCCCAACCGGTCGCTCGATGCCCAGCCGCGAAGCCTTGCGCCGGCTGCTGCGAGACCGCCCGCTCATCCCCTTGACAGCGCTCCTCGTGGCCCTGGTGGTCCTCATGGAGTTGGCCCGACCGGGCGTCGTCAGCGCAGACTGGGTCGGGGTGACGATCCGGGCCGCCGTCCCCCTGGCGATCCTCGGGGCCTGCCAGACGCTCGCGATGCTGACCGGCGGCATCGACCTCTCCGTCGGCATGGTCGCCTCGATGGCCGCGTTCATCATGGCCACCCAGACGGGCTCCCTGGGACCGGTCGTCGCGATCCTCCTGGCGCTGCTCGCCGCGATCAGCGCCGGCATCGCGAACGGCATCGGCGTCGGGGTGTTCAAGGTCCACCCACTGATCATGACCCTGGGCCTCGCCCTGGTGATCCTCGGGCTCATGAACGTTTACCAACTGGTCGTCGTCCAGTCCGGGACGGAGATCCCGGCGGTCGTCGAGTGGCTTGGCTCCGGTACCACGCTCCCCTTCCTGCCGAACAACCTGTTCCTGTTCATCCCCTTGGCCGTGCTCATCGTCGCTGGACTCCGCTACAGCGGGTTCGGGCGGCTGCTGTTCGCCATCGGCGACAACGCCGTCGCGGCGCGGCTGTCGGGCGTCCGGGTCTGGCAGGTCCATATCGGTCTGTACACGCTGTCCGCACTGCTCGCGGCCATCGCTGGCATCCTGGTGGCCGGCCTCGTCAAGACGGCCAGCTTGGCATTGGTCGAGCAGTCGGTGCTGCCGGCTGTGGTGGCCGCGGTCATCGGCGGGACGTCCATCATGGGCGGCCGTGGCGGGTTTTCGGGAACGATCATCGGCGCGCTGATCCTGACGGTGCTGACCAGCCTCCTGATCGCGCTCCAGATGCCGGAAGCCGTCCGTCAGATCCTGTTCGGCGCGATCATCGTTGCCGTCGCCGCCGTCTATACGCGGATCGTCGACGTGTCGTGAGCCGGCACCTCGGAATCGATTTCGGGGTGACCAACCTCAAATGGGCGGTCGTCGAGCATGACGACGACGAGTGGCGGATCCTTGATCACGGCCAGATCCCGACTCTGTCCGCCGAGGGACCCGAGGCGGTCATCGCCCGCATCGCCGCGCTGGCGCAGAGCCAGGTTGGCCGGTGGTCAGACATCGCCACCCTCGGGATCGGCGTGCCCGGCCTGTACGACCCGGCCGCCGGTACGACGCGGTTCCTCGTCAACATGCCGGGCGACTGGGCGAACCGCCCCGTGGCGGCTCCGGTCAACGCGGCCCTCGACCTGCCGGTCGCGCTGATCAACGACGCGAGGGCCTTCGGGCTCGCCGAGCTTCGGCTGGGCGCGGCCCGAGGGGCACGTGCCATGGTCGGGCTGACGCTCGGGACCGGGGTCGGCGGCGTGATCGCCATCGACGGCTATGTCCATCTCGGTCACGACGGGACCGGCGGCGAGGTCGGCCACCAGACGATCGATCCCGACGGGCCGCCATGTGGTTGCGGCAACAACGGCTGTCTCGAGGCGTACGCCCGGGCCGACCGGATCGCCGCGGCGTGCGGCACGGAGACCGCCGAGGCGGCGGTCGTGGCCGCCCGGGCCGGCGACGCGCAGGCACTGGCCGGGTTTGCCGAGGTCGGCCGCTACCTCGGCATCGGGCTCGCCAACATGGTGGCCGTGATCTCGCCCGACAAGATCGTCATCGGCGGCGGCATCGCGGCGGCCGGGGACCTGTTGCTGACGCCGATCCGCGAGGAGCTGCGTCGGCGCGTTCGGACCACATCGCTCGACGCGGTCGATGTGGTCACCGCCGAGCTCGGGACGTGGGCCGGCGCGATCGGGGCGGCCGTCCACGGTGCCGAGGCCGCCGAGGTCGGGGCCGCGGCCGAAACCCGGGCCATGGCTGAACCGCACGACACGCCGACGAGGGCGGCCGGAAACACCCGATGACCGACCCCGCCTACCAGCCCCAGTACCGCCAGATCGAGCAGGCGCTTCGCGAGCGGATCGCGACGCTCCGGCCGGGCGAGCGGCTGCCATCCGATACCGAGCTGTGTGCCGAGTTCGGGGTCAGCCGGATGACCGCCCGGAACGCCATGCAGCGCCTGGCCGAGGACGGCCTGATCGCGCGCCAGCCGGGTCGGGGCAGCTTCGTGGCCGCGCCGCCGGCCCATCGCCGTGCGAACCGGCTGATGACGTTCACCCAGGAGATGCTCCGGCGCGGCCGCATCCCGAGCTCGCGGATGCTCACCCGCGTCATCCGCCCTTCGACCACGGCCGAGGCGGCCAGCCTCGAGATCCCGCCACGCCAGCCGGTCGTCCACCTGCGCCGACTGCGCTGCGCCGACGAGGAGCCGATCGCGCTCGAGTCGACGGTGCTGATCGGCGCCTGCGCCGACGCCGTGATGCGGGCCGATCTGACGCGAGGGTCGCTCCACGAGGCGCTCGCCGGCAGAGGCTTCGTGCTGCGCCGCGGGACCGGGACGATCGCGGCCGCCGCGGCGACCGCCGAGGATGCCCGGCTGCTGGCCATCCGGAACGGTGACCCCCTGCTCGTCGAGCGACGGGTCATCTCGGATGTCCAGGGCCGGCGGATCGAGTCGACCGAATCGCGCTATCCGGCCGACCGATACGCGCTGGTCGTCAACTTCGATGTCGAGGCGCCCGATGTCGTCATCCCGGAGGACCCGGCATGAGCCGACTGATGGTCGCCGGCCGGCTGATCCTCGAGGACCGGGTGGCGATCGGGCGGATCACGACCGAGGACGGCTGGATCACCGACGTGGATATCGATGTCGAGGGAGCGGCGAGCCTCCCGACCGAACCCGCCGCGGATGACCTGCCGTATGTCGCGCCCGGGTTCGTCGACGTCCACGTCCACGGCGGCGGCGGACACGATGCGATGGGTGATGCGAGGGCGCTCAACGGGATGGCCCGCCACCTGCTGCGCCACGGGGTCACGAGCTTCCTCCCGACCGCGGTCACGGCGCCGCTGGCCGACCTCGTCGCCTTCGCGGCGGAGGTTCGCGGTTGGATGCCGGACGCCCCGCGGGACGGCGCCGAGCCACTCGGGTTCAACCTCGAAGGCCCGTTCCTCTCGGACGCGCGGCGCGGCGCGCACGATCCGACATACCTGCGCACCCCCGCCGATATCGGCCAGGACGAGCTCGAACCGCTGATCGAGGGTCTCCGACTGGTGACGGTCGCGCCCGAGCTCCCTGGCGCCATCGAGCTCATCGGCTGGCTGCGCTCACGCGGGATCGCCACCTCGATGGGTCATTCGGCGGCCACGATCGAGCAGGCGCGCGCCGGCTATGCCGCTGGTGGCACATCGACTACGCACCTGTTCAACGCGATGAGCGGGTTCGATCACCGGGCGCCGGGTCTGGCGGTCGCGGCGCTCGCCGACGACGACGCCTACACCGAGCTGATCGCCGACGGCATCCATGTCCATCCCGCCCTCTGGCCGCTCATCGCCCGGCTCAAGCCGGTCGACCGGCTCCTGCTGGTGAGCGACGCGATCCCGCTCGCCGGCACGCGCGAGGGCCGTGCCCGGATCGGCGGTCTGGAAGTCGAGGTCGTCGGTCAGCGGGTCACGCTGCTGGGCACGACGACCCTGGCGGGCTCCGTGATCGCGCTCGATGACGCGGTCCGCAACCTGGCGGGTGCCGGCATCTCGCTGCCCGTGGCGGTCGCGGCGGCGGGCCGCAATCCGCTGGCGCTGCTCGGCATCACGGACCGCGGACGGATCGCCGTCGGGCAGCGGGCCGACCTCGTCGAGCTCGACCCGGCGTTGCGGGTCCAGCGCGTCCTGCACGGCGGCGCGTGGACGGACGGCATCGGGCGCTGAGGGTTTGGCGCGGACGCGCCCCCCCGGTCAGGCCTTCGCTGCGGCAGCGGCCCGGGCGCTCTCCCAATCGGTCTTGAACTGGACGATGCCCTTGTCGGTCAATGGGTGGTGGACCATCTGCTGGAGGATCTTGAACGGCAGGGTCGCGATGTGGGCACCCGCCAGGGCGGCCTGGGTCATGTGCAGCGGGTTGCGGATCGAGGCCGCCAGGACCTCCGAGTCGATCTCGTGGATGGCGAAGATCTCGGCGAGCTCACGCACGACCTCCATCCCGTCCTGGTTGATGTCGTCGAGCCGGCCGACGAATGGCGAGATGAGCGATGCCCCGGCCTTGGCGGCGAGGAACCCCTGGTTGGTGCTGAAGACCAGCGTGCAGTTCGTCTTGATGCCTTCATCGGCGAAGCGGCTGATCGCCTCGAGACCGTTCTCCGACATCGCCACCTTGACCACGATGTTCGGCGCGAGGGTCGCGAAGTGGCGGCCTTCCTCGAGCATCCCATCCACATCGTCCGAGACCACCTCGGCGGAGACCGGACCGGGCGTGATTCGGCAGACCTCCTTGAGGATCTCGTCATACGAACCGCCGACCTTGGCGTAGAGGGTCGGGTTCGTCGTCACCCCATCGAGGACGCCCCAGCGCGCCGCGGTCTTGATCTCTTCGATGTCGGCGGTGTCGAGGAAGATCTTCATCAAGGGTCTCCTGCAGGCGTAGTGTCCTGAGTCTACGCTGCATCGGGAACACCTAGAGGGAGAGTTCTATCAGCGACGACGCGGAGCCGAATCCAACGGCCGACCATCCGCTGCTCGGCCGGGATGGGGAGCTCGCAGCGATCCACGGATTCCTCGAAGGGCCGCTGGATGTGCCGCGCCAGCTCCTGATCATCGGCGAGCCAGGGATCGGCAAGTCGCGGCTCCTTGAAGCCTGCCTTCTCCGGGCCGCGCAGAGCGCGCGGATCCTTCGCGCCCGGCCAGCAGCGGCCGAGGCCGACCTGTCTTTCGCGGCTCTGGCCGACCTGGTCGGCGACTCCTACGATCTGCATGCCGACCGATTGCCACAGCCACAGCGACATGCCCTGGCGGTGGCGCTGTTGCGGGCGGAAGCCGACGGTCCGGCGGACAGCAGGACCATCGGGACCGCTACAGCGAGCCTGATCGCAGCACTCGCGTCCGAAGGACCGGTGGTCATCGCTATCGACGACGCCCAATGGCTCGACCCGGCCTCGGCCTCGGCACTCGCCTTTGCGGCCCGCCGACTGCCGGCCGGCGTCCGGATGATCCTGGCGCGCCGAGCGGACACGATGCTGATGGTCGACCTCGAGAGCGCGATCACGGCCGATCACACGACCACCCTGCGACCCGGGCCGCTCAGCGTCGCCGCGCTCCATCACCTGGTCGTCGCTCAACTCGGCGCGCGGCCCTCGCGGCCGGTCCTGCTCCGGATCGCCTCCGCATCGGGCGGGAACCCCTTCTACGCGATCGAGCTTGCCCGCTCGTGGCGCGACTCGGCTCCGCCGAGCGGGACGGGAATGCTGCCCGTGTCGATCCGTCTGTCGGAGTTGGTCGATCGGCGGATCGCGCGCCTGGGGGCGGGTGCCGTCGCCGTATTCGGGGTGGTGGCCCTGGCAGGCCGACCGAAACGGGGTCTGGTCGATCGCGTCGTCGGTCGCGATGTCAGCCCCGAGGTCACCGCCGCGGTCGACGAAGGTCTGCTGGTCGCCGAGGACGGCCGGCTGCGGTTCAGTCACCCGATCTTCGGGACGGTGGTGACTTCGTCGCTTGTCGACGACGAGCGACGCGCACTCCATGGGCGCCTGGCGGATCTCGTCGACGACGAGGAAGAGGGTGCCCGACACCTCTCGAGCAGCCTTGTGGAGCCAGACGAGGACGCTGCGCGGAGGATCGAGGCGGCCGCCCGGACCGCGCTCGGGCGCGGCGCGACGGCGGCGAGCACCGAGTTGTATGCGGCGGCTGTGCGCCTCACGCCGGAGGCGCGGACGCTGGATCTCGCGCGGCGTTTGGTCGGCGAGGCCGGCGCGCGACTGGCGATCGGCGACGTGTCGGGGGCACGGATCGTCGCCGAACGGGCCGAAGGTCTGCCCGGCGACCCGGATGGCGTGTCGGCCCGACTGGCCCTCGCGGACGTCGCGTGGGCGGACGGCCGACTGGCGGCCGCTCGAGACGGCCTGGCGCAGGCGCTTGCCACTGCCCCAGTAGCTGCCCGCGGCAAGATCGCCGCCCAGCTCGTCGGGATCGACGTCGTCCTTGCGCCGGCACGAGTTGCCAGCATCGCGGACATTGCTCTGGAACTCCTCCCGGCGGCGACTGAACCCGCCCTACGCGGCTACGTCCTGATCAACCGCTTCTTCGCGGGGGTCGTGGCGGGTGGCCGGCCGGATATTCGCTCGCTCGAGGACGGCCTCCACCTCGAGTCGGTCGCGATGGCGCACAAGGCCATCAGCGCCGCGCCGCTGATCTGGTACAACGCGATCGACGACGCCGAGGCCGCTCGCGGGCGGCACGCCGCCGAGGACGCCTGGTACCGGGATCGCGGCCAGGACGGCTGGCGCGCTGAGCGCCTCAGCCACCTCGCCTTGACCGAGCTACGGGCCGGCAACTGGCAGCTCGCGGAAACCCACGTCGAGTCGAGCTGCGCGACCATCGAAGCCTTCGAAGCCGCAGGGGCTTGGCCCACGCCTTTCGCATGGCGATCGCTGATCGACGCCCATCGCGGCAGGACCGAGCGAGCGCGACGGACGCTGCTCCCGCTCATCGAGGCGGCGGATCTTGGCCAGAACGTCCAGTGGGCGGGCCTCCTGTGGTCGGTTCTTGGGTTCGTCGAATTCGCTGACGGCGATCTCGCTGCCGCCGATCGTGCGCTGGGCACGATGCGCGAGCGGTTCGACCTGATCGGCTACGCCGAAGTCCTCGGCGATCGGAGTGAGCCCTTGCACGTCGAGGCCCTGCTGGAGCTCGGCGAGAACGAAAGGGCGCGTGACCTGCTCGCCCGGCTGGAACGGCGAGCAACTGTCCTCCCACGGCCGTGGATCGCGTTGACCCTGCCCCGAACTCGGGCGCTTGTGCTTGCCGCGGAGCGTGACCTCGACGGCGCCCGGGCTGCGATCGCTGACGTCGACCTGGACCTCGCCCAGCGTCTGCCGTTCGAGGCCGCCTGGAACGCCCTGACCGAAGGCCGGATCCTGCGTCGGCTGGGACACAAGCGAGCGGCCGCCGAGGCTTTGACCGCCGCTCTCTCGACATTCACACGGCTCGGCGCGCCCGCATGGGAAGCGCGAACGCGCAGTGAGCTCGATCGAGTCGGCCTGCGCCGGGCAGATCCACTCGTCCTGACCGCGAGCGAACACCGGATCGCGCTGCTGGCCGCATCCGGGATGACGAACCGCGAGATCGCCCAGACCGCATTCATCAGCCCCAAGACGGTTGAGGCGAACCTCGCCCGGGTGTACGGCAAGCTGGGGATCAGGTCGCGGGCGGAGCTTGGCGCTCGGATGGCGAGCGAGGGGTCGGTGTAGGCGCAGACGTAGGGAATCACCCGATGTCTCCGATCCGACCGGACCGCAGGATCGCGTCATGGCGAACCGATCCGAAGCCCACCGACGACAGACCTGGCTGGTCGAGCAGTACCGGCCAGGGCTGAGTCCCGCTGAGCTTCACCGATCGGCTTCCGTCGTCCGGATGATCGCCCTCGAGATGGAGCACCACGGCGCGCCGGTGCACTACATCGGGACAACGGTCGTTCTGGCTGACGAGGCCCTCCTCGGACTGATGGATGCCATTTCCGAGGACACGGTCAGGGCGGTCTACGCCCGGGCCGGAATCACGGTCGAGCGGATCTCGCCGGCGGTCTTCGACGGCCGACGACGACGTTCGCAGTCGACTCCCAGCCACACGAAGGAGACTATCCGATGAACCGGTTCTTTGCCGTGCTCGTGGCCTTTGGCCTAACGCTGGGCCTGACAGTGCCCACGGCACTTGCAGCGCCGCCCCAATCAGTTCGCTTCGACATCAGGGTTGCTCTCGCCGGCGACCTCACCGCTTCGACGACCCGCGGCACCTTCACCGTCTCCGGAGCGCTCTCTGACGCCGGGCTTGAAAGCGGCTCCGGCCGCTTCTCCGGCCAGGGTCACCTAAAGACCGGCGAGCCCAACTCGCTTCACAGTGAGATGACACTCGTCGGCGCGGATGGCACGATCGAGCTGTATCTCGTGGGTACGTTCGGACATCTGCCCGCCGCGCTAGCCGATGGCGACGGCAGCTGGCGGCTCGGCGCAGGCACCGGCGCCTATGCGGGCCTCCAGGGCCGCGGCAGTTGGACCGCCATCGCGGACTTTCGGGCGGCCATCGCCCGAACCGGACCGCCGATCGTGACCTTTGTCGACACCGGCACGGTGAACTGACCGGGCGGACTTCACGGTGGAGGGCGACGCGCCCTCCACCGCGTCTTCAAGTCGGACAGCGGCCAGGGACTGGCTCCCTGGCCGCTCGAGATCGTTCCGCTCGGCGGTCAGGCCGGGGTGGGCGCCTCTTCCGAGGTTTCGGACGTAACGGCCTCGACCGCGTGCTGGGCCTCCGGGACGGACAGCTCGCGGGCCTGGAAAACCGGCTCGCGACCGGCGGCCACCGCGATCGACGCGCCGACGAAGCCATCGAACAGTGGGTGCGGCCGTTCCGGCCGGGACTTGAACTCCGGATGGAACTGGCTAGCCACGAACCACGGGTGGTCCTTCAGCTCGACGATCTCGACCAGGCGGCCATCGGGCGACTGGCCCGACAGCAGCATGCCGGCCGCCTCGAGCGTCCCCCGGTACCGGTTGTTGACCTCGAAGCGGTGACGATGGCGCTCGTAGATGACCTCCTGGCCATAGACCGCGGCGGCCTTGGAGCCGGGCGTCAGCTTGGCCGGATAGAGGCCCAGGCGCATCGTCCCGCCCTTGTCCTCCATCTCGCGCTGGTCGGGCATGAAGTCGATGACCGGGTTCTCGGTGAACATGTCGAACTCGGTCGAGTTGGCGTCGCCGGTGCCGACGACCTCGCGCGCGAACTCGATGACTGCGCACTGGAGCCCCAGGCATAGGCCGAGGTACGGGACGCGGTGCTCGCGGGCGAAGTGGGCGGCCAGGACCTTGCCCTCGATGCCGCGGTGGCCGAAGCCGCCCGGGACGAGGACGCCGGCCACGCCGTCGAGCCGGTCGTGCAGGTTCTCGTGGGTCAGCGCTTCGGAATCGACCCAGCGGACCTTGGCGTCGACCTCGTGCGCCCACGCCGCGTGACGGAGCGCCTCGGTGACCGACAGGTACGCGTCGGGCAGCTCGATGTACTTGCCGACCAACGCGATCTCAAGGACCGGCTTGGGCGCCTTGATCCGGGCCACCAGGGCACGCCACGAATCGAGGTCGGGCGCGACGTCCGGGTCGCCGAGGCCAAGCTCCCGGACGACCAGCCGGCCGAGCCCCGACGCCTCGAACATGAGCGGGACTTCGTAGATCGTGTCGGCCGTCTCGGCGGGGATGACCGCCTCGGGCGCGACGTCGGTGAAGAGCGCGATCTTCTCGCGGATCTCGTCGGGGACCGGGTGGTCCGAGCGCAGGACGATGACATCCGGCTGGATGCCGATGCCTCTGAGTTCCTTCACGGAGTGCTGCGTCGGCTTGGTCTTGAGCTCGCCCGTGGCGGCCAGGGCGGGGAGCAACGTCACGTGGACGTACAGGACATTGGCCCGCCCGACGTCCTTGCGCATCTGGCGGATGGCCTCGAGGAATGGCAACGACTCGATGTCGCCGACAGTCCCGCCGACCTCGACGATGACGACGTCCGGATCGCCGTGACGGGCGACCCGCGCGATCCGCTCCTTGATCTCGTTGGTGATGTGCGGAATGACCTGGACCGTGCCGCCCAGATAGTCGCCCCGGCGCTCCTTGGCGATGACCGCCTGGTAGATGCGGCCGGTCGTGACGTTCGAGAGCTGCGACAGGTTCTCGTCGATGAAGCGTTCGTAGTGACCGAGATCGAGGTCGGTCTCCGCGCCGTCGTCGGTGACGAAGACCTCGCCGTGCTGGTACGGGCTCATCGTGCCCGGATCCACGTTGATATACGGATCGAGCTTGAGGATGGAGACCTTCAGGCCTCGGGCCTTGAGGATGCGACCGACGCTGGCGGCGGTGATGCCTTTGCCAAGAGAGGAGGTCACGCCTCCGGTCACAAAGACATACTTCGCCATGGATCAGGTCCTCCCGGGGTTTTTCCAATGCTATCGGAAGAGCGCCGCGGCGTCGAATCTGGGGGGGCGCTGGAGGGGGACGGTCCTAGGTCCCGATCTGATCCCGTGGCGCTCAACGCAGCCCGCGATGCGACCCGGCGGCGTTCTATCCGGCCCACTGGCCCTGATAGGACGCGTCGCATGACTGGCAGTCTTATCTGCGGGGTATCGAGGGGCATATCGGCCCTGGCAGGCAGCTCGTCACGAGCCACCAAGCGTGGATCGACCGTCACCGATGACCGGAGAAGCCCTTATCGAGGCCCTGTACGCTGCGGCTAAGACTCTGAGTCATGAAGCCTGGCCCAAGGGGACTCGCCTGGAAGGGGTCGATCAGCGGTGGGCGGTCCAGATGAACGGTTCGACGTCGCTCCCTGCAGCGACGAACACGTTGTCGCTCACCGCAAGCCCCTGCACATGGGATCCGGGAGGACTCGACCCGTCGTCGACCTGCGTCCACGTCGATCCGTCCGAGGTCCTCCAGAAGGTCGGAACCTCATCCAGGCGAGCGCCGGACGCCAGGTACCCGCCATCGGAGCCGACGACATCCTGGAGTCCCGTTTCGCCGGACAGCCCCGCTAGGCCGTCCATCTGCGCGGGCGTCCAGGTGATCCCATCCGGCGATCGCCAGGCCAGTGGCTGCCGGGTCCGCCCAGGGCCCTCGAACCCGATGAACACAAACCCGCCAGGTCCATCCGTCATGTGTCCGAGCCCCACGCCCCGCTGCTCGGCGAACTCCGCGATGGGATTTCGGGTCCATTGCGCCCCATCGGTCGAGATGAACGCCCACAACCGATCCCCGGGGGTTGCGAGCGGCTGGATGACCGCCACGATCCATTGGTTGCCGTCCGTTGCAAGATCCCTGATGTGGCTGAAGCCGCCTTCGCCCCCACGGAGGGAGCTGGAACCACGGCCCACTGGATCCCATCGGTCGATCGGCGCAACTCGTCCCGATAGCTCTCGGCGTCGATCTGAATCTGCACCCATGCGATCCAGCCGGCGCCCGAGTGCGAGCGCCCGGCGACCTGCCCGGCGCCGAAATCGAGACCCGTCACGCCCGCGAGTCGCTCCCAGGACAGGCCGTCGCGAGTCGTCC